>JACQWK010000219.1 GCA_016209525.1 Verrucomicrobiota bacterium | reverse complement strand
CTGACCAGTGCGATCACCCGTTTCACGTTCTCGGGCTCGGAAAGTCGTTGCTTAACGGACGATGTAGTTAGCATCGCTCAGAGTTACAAGATTACCCGACAATTGTCCCGCATTTTCTTATGGGGCAAGCGCAGGGCTAGGTGACTTCATCATGAGCTACCAAGATCCGCTTCCAGGAGCGATACAAGAGCGTCCAAAGCGCACATTGGCCTGCCAAGTAGAGCAACGAAGCAAACGTAAAGATCAGAGTTTGGGCCTCAAATACTCTCGTCACATAATGCCATTCTCCCTGCATAGTCATGCGAACCGCTGAAAACAGATTCGCAACGCAGTGGCTCAGCAAGGTCAACATGACCGCGATTAAGCCGACTCTGCTCCGAATGACAGCAATTGCAGTTGCTACCGTCGGCCACAACACGAATCCAAGAAATCCCAGCCAAGAAGATGTTGGGAATGGAGACAACGCCAGCATTAGGAAAAACTCGGATCCATGACCCCCCGCAGTAAGCGCTGCACCGATAAGTGCAAGGCAGACCACATAGGCACTTCCTACAGCAAACGCAGTCAGAGCTCGTGCCGTTCTTGACAACCCAAGGTGGCGATTCATCGCGTTCAGAAGAGGGAATTGATGAAGTGCCGCTCAAAAGGTGCAAACTGAGCTTTGTTGTATGAAGGGCGCTCTCCAAACCTCCTCTGGATTAGCTCCTGAAGAGCGTGGATGCGATCCTTCTCCTTGGAGCGGCGTGGAGCAAACACAGCACGGAGGTCCGACTCAATATTCCTCCAATCTGCACAGCCGCTCCTACCATAAGAAACCAAGTCATAGATCGATTTCGCCGAGCTAAGCGCCCGTGCGACATCGTTGTAGGGTCGATCAGGAGCTGCCCCGATCTCCGCCGCATCAGCATGTCCGATATTGGGTCGCCACGAGCCGGTTACTCGATTCATCGAGTGTCTCCAAGGTGTGAAGCCCTCATGAGCCCAAGTGTCTGCGTAACGATGGAGTGCAGCTCCAAGGCGTGGGAGCGAGCCTGGTGCGCCCGCTTTGTAATTGCGTAAAGCGACAGATAGCAATTGTTGCGCCCCGAAGTCATTCCGTTCAACTCCTTGATGCGGGCTAGAACCCGCAAAGTGGAATCGACTTAGCAATTCAGGATTCCTCCAGTTTGTGATCGGAGACGTGAGTGGATTATCATCCACGTACTGCGAGTAGCCCGCGATCCAGTGCGACTCACGAGCCGAATATCCGGTGTTCCTGAGTAAGTAGTAAATAGTGTAGTAATGAAAATCTGTCTCGTATAACCCCCAAGGGTCGACGTTGTTAACCGGATCATTGCCGACGAACTGATAGAGGTTAATGCCTCCAGCTTCGCCGAGCGGATCGCGGGTCACCCAGCGTTGCAGGTTTGGATCGTAGAATCGGCGGAGGTAGTAGTAGAGGCCGGTTTTGGGATCGTACTCCTTGCTGGAAAAGCGATAGGTGTTGAGGTCGGCCCAAGGCCCAATCAAACCAATCAGGCTTCCAAATGGGTCGTAGAGGTAACGAGCCATCACTTGCTGGCTGGAGTTGATTAGCGCGGTGACGTTGCCGTTGCCGTCGCTGTGATAGTAGGCCGACGTTCCATAGGTCTCGGTTCGGGCCAGCAATCCGCCGATCCCTCCAGCCCCTTCCAGACTCCCGCTCAAGTCCAGCCCCCGTGTGTAGGTGGCGACGATTTGATCTTGGTAGTTCCGCTCCTGGATGACCGAATACCCGTCGTAGAGGTAGCGGGTAAATTGCAGCAGGTTGCCCCAGTAGTCATACTCCCGTCGATGCCGGCGGCGACCCAAGCCGTCATAGGTGTATTCCACCCGCCACAAGCCGCTGACTTGCACTTTGACCAACCGGTTCTCGTCGTCGTAGTAGAAACTCTTCAGCCCGTCGCCGGCGAGATTGCCATTGAGGTCATTGCCGAAGTAGATCGTGCCGGTCCCGTTGCCTCCGGAATAGTCGTAGGAGGTGTTGCCCGCCGGGCCGTTGACCGTGGCTGTGATGAGGCCGGCCAGCCCTACGCCTCGAGCGGCAAATGCTCCGTCGGAGTAAATCGGGACCAGGGCGCCATTGACCGTGAGCGTGTTGACGGATCCGCCGGTCATGCCGGCGACCGTGAGCGTTCCAGTGGAATTGGCACTGCTAAGCTGGTTGCGGCTGCCCACAATCAAATCTTGCCGCAGAGCGTCATTCCAACGCAAGTTCAAGTTCCCCGCCGCATCGAAGCCCCAGTTCATCTGCTCGTGCCACCGGCTGGCTCCGTTGCTCTCATAGCCGCGGGAGGCGGTCAGTTGTCCAATGTCGTCGTAGGTGTAGTTGACGTAGTTGCCCATGCGCGTCTGCCGGGTCCGCCGATGGGCGTTGTCGTAGAGGTAGCTGTGCTGATTCATGGCGTTGCCTCCGCTGGCGCGCAATTCGGTCGAAGTCAAGCGGCCCAATCCGTCGTAGCCGTTGACCACGGAGCTGCCGGTCGGCAAGGCCAGGTTGTTCACCCGCCGGCTGGCTCCGGCGTAGCTGTAGGTGAAAGTGCCGGCGGGCGAGGTGATCGTGCCCAAGCGCCCGGCGGCATCGTAGGTGTAGTCTTGAGCCCAAACTGATCCGCCCGGCTTGGTCAAGCTCAAGCGGCTGCGACGCCGGTTGGAGTCGTAGCTGTAAGCTATCGAATCGTCGTTGAGAGGTGGATTTTCCTCCAGCAAAGCGCCGAAACTCGAGTAGCTGAAGCTGGTCGCGCCTGTGTTCGCGTCGGTCATGCTCACCAACCGATCCAGCGCGTCATAAGCGTACGTCACATCCGGGCTGATCGGGTAATTGATCAAAGTCAGATTGCCAACCGCGTCGTAACTGAAGTAAGTCGAGCCGTTGGCGGCGCTCCACCGGCTCGTCAATCGCCCATCATTGTCATAGCTGAACGTCAAAACGGTTCCCGACGAATCGCTCTTGGAAATCAAGCGTCCCTCCGAGTTGTAGCTCCAACTCCTCGATTGATTCTTGCCGTCGATCAAACCGATAAGATTGCCGGCGGCATCGTAGGTCAACTGCGTGACTTCATTCTTGGCGTTGGTGACGGTGACACGCCGGTAGTTCCAGTCATAGCTGTATTGGGTGATTTTGCCGAGCGCATCGGTGTGGCGGGTCAGCCCATCCGCCGAATATTGGAAGGTCTGCGTGCCGCCGCCGGACTCGCCGCGCGAGAGGACCCGTCCCAACCGATCGTAGCTCAGCGTCACCGTCGGCCCGCCGGTTTCAGTGATGCTGACGGGCCGGTCTTCGGCATCGTAAGAGAAGGTGGCCACCTGTCCCGATGGATTGGTCAAAGTGGCGAGCAAGCCCTGGTTGTTGTAAGTGTAACTGGCCACCACGTTGCCGGCGTGATCGAGCAACTCGGTTCGTTGCCCCAGGAGATTGTAACGATAGTTGCGGGTCGTGCCGCCGGGGAAGACTTGGCTGGTGAGCCGTCCCGCGTTGTCATAGAGGAAGGTGGTGGCTTGGCTGAGCGCGTTATTGATAGTTTCCAACGCGCCGCAGGGGCAGTAGCCGAGATTCGTGGCATAATTGCGGGCGTTTTTGATCGAGGTGCGTTGGCGCAGTCCGTTGTAGCCAAAACTGGTGCTGTAACCAAGGCGGTCGATGAACCCGGTGAGATCCAGGATGTTCAATCCCATGCCGGGCTGCAGTTCGCTGGCCAAGGAGTAACTGAATGTCTCGAAGCCGCCGGTCGAATAATCGATGCGGGTCAGCCTCTGGAGGTTGTCCCAAGTGAATGTGCGCACCAAGCCCAATTCATCAGTGAGGGTATTGTCGAGACCGCTGGGGTAATAAGTGAAACTTTGGCGGCGAATTTCGGTGCCGGCCCCGACAGTGCGATCCTTCAGAAGGATGAGCCTATTCTCACCATTGTAGGCGAACTCGGTGATGGTCGCGTTGGGATGAGTGATGGACTGAAGCAACCGGGTTGTAGGATTGTAAGAGAAACTGGTAACATAAGAGGTGGAAGCATCCACGGAGCGGGTAATGGTGCTGACCTGATGAAAGGAATTGTCGTAGGAATAGGTGGCGATCAGGCCGCTGGGGCCGGATTCCTGAGTCAGATTGCCGGCGGAGTCGTAGGCGAAAGAGTAAGTGCGTGTGGTCAAACCATTGCCGTAGGTGCTCGTGACACTGGTGGGCCGCCCCAGAGAATCACGCTGGTAGTATTCGTACCAGGTCGAACCGTCGGGCAGACGCCGTGCAATCACCGAAGGCAGGATTTGCGGGCCGGTCAAGGAAGGTTGTCCACCGAGTTTTCCGGCGTAGTCATACCAGGTCTTCTGGCCTTCGGTCGCTCCCGCTGCGTCCGGACTTGGCTCCCGTTGGATGGAAAGCGTATCAACCGACTTGCGCAGCCCGTAGGCATCGGTCCCGTTCAACCAATGGCGCGTGCGCGCCTTTCGATAATGAGCGTTGGTGAAACTGTAAAGTGCGGCGGGCAAACCGGCGGATTGCCGGGGGCCCCAGTAAAAACTGTTGCGGCGGTTCGGTTGGTTATCCAGCGTGCCGATTGGGGTGCTCTGCGGCACTTCTCCGGACGGGTAGGCCGATGGCAGGTAGGGCGCGTAATCTGGGTTATCGCAGAACTGCACATAAGCATAGACATGCCGGCCACCGCCAGGTGCCGTGATCACCAAGCTGCGGTCGATGTTTTCGGCCTCGCCGATAGCTTCGCCCGTGTGCTCGAAGGAAGTGAGGCCGTAGGGCGTGGTCAACGTGGCGGGCCACCCATAGGTTCCGTAGCTGATTAGGCTGCGGATGCCGGCCACGTCTTGGATTTCGCTCAATTGCCCGCTTTCGAGATAGAAGAAGCGTGCCGTGCGGCCAAAGGGATCGACCACGCGGGTGACCAGGTCGTGCCAGTAAAGGAAATCGGTTTCATAATACAACCGCGTGATGCGATTGTCCGCATCGACGATCTCTTCCAACCGAACTACTTCGCTATTGGGATCGTAATTGGGATAGCGGAACTGAGTCTGCCGCCCTTGGGGATCGAATTGCTTGCTCAAGAAGACTTGGCTCCAGGCGCCGAGTGGATTCGTGCGGAAGAAATCATAGACCAACTTGCTGCCGTCGGCCCAGAGCAACTCGTAGCCCGTGACGGTGCTGCCGCTGGTGAGCACCCGCAAGCGCAGGTTGTTGTAGTAATTGATGGCTTCTCCGTTGTTGAACGCGAAGCGCGATCTGCCGCCGCCCGGCAGATGCACATAGACAGCCGTGGTGGGCGGGGTGCCTCCGATGGTTTCCACATAGGACAGCCAGGAACATTGCCAGCTCTTGCCGAAGTTAAAAAGGCCGCCTGGCGTGGCAAATTCATCCCGCTGTTTGTAGCTCAATTCCAGGACAACCGGAGGCCCCAAGGCCGACTGGTAACCCAGTGGTTGGTCGCGCAGCCAAAGGTTGAGATAGGGCTCTGAGACGCTCCAGCCCGGCATGCCCTGAATACGTTCGCCACATCCGTCGCAGGGCGCTTCGCCGTGACTGGGTGAGCTCATCGCGCCGGCGGGACAGCCTGGTGGACAGCCGGTCTGGCAGATTTGATCGTTGGCATCGGCCATGAAGTTGGGGTTGCCTCGGCCGTAAGTTTGTTCGGCTTCGCCGGGGGAAAGTTCCTGCCAGCCGGGTTTGATGTGGGTGGGAGAAATGAAAAAATTTCCGCTGGCTTCGGCATTGATCGTCTCGGCGGACAGAAACTGTGCATCTTCAAAAGTCGGATCAACCACTTCATAGAGCTCACCGTGCTGCCGGAGAATGGCACCGTAGTGGTTCTGGCGCCAATGCACGACCGAGGGCACGATCAAGTCCTGGCCGCGTTCCCGCTTGACGGCCACTAATCCCAGTTGGAATTGCCGCGACAGTTCAGCCAGTTGCTTCATCGTGAAGCCGGAGGCGGGAGAAGGAACATCCAACAGAGCCACCGAATCGTGGGCGGAACTGTTTTGGCGGGAAACAGCGTCCAGGGCGAAGGTACCGCATTGGTAGGAAAGACCGGGGCGGCGCTGCATTTGTCCAAAGGCCTCACGCGTGCGAACCCACATTTGGGAGAGCGGTCCCTGGTCCAAAAGCCGATCCCTGTTCTTTTGAAAGATGGCGGCGAGAGTATCGGTCCGGCCAAGACTGGCCAGCAGACGGGTCCAATGAGCCAGGATATAGTCGGCCACCCTCTTGCCGTGGCCATCGCGATGATTCTGGGTCGCCTCCCAAGCGGCTTGCCAATGCTCCAAGGCCAAGGTCCAGCGGCCTTGCTGACGGTGGTGGCGGCCCAGATTGGCTCGCAGAGAAGGGGTCCAGGCAGAGTTGGGGTGAGCGGCTACAAAGTCCTCCAGAGCCGCGATCTCCTCTTGGCTGGCCCGCGTGGCGGCTTTGGACCGGTCATTGGGCTGGACTTGGCTGACCTTGGCGCGGGTGGCCTGGAGAATCGCCTCTAATCTTTGCGACTCGCCCTCACTGGCTTGTTCGACCGAGAGGATCGGCTCCGGGAATGCGTGGGCCCGTTTGATATCCTTTTGCCGCGTGGGTGTGCCAGCCGGTTGTTCGGCTGCCCATCCGGAGCCGAGCATCAGCGCGGCGGCCAGCGCGGCTGCGGCCAAACTCGATGTATTTCGGCGGTTCGTCGTCATTGAATTCATAAGCGCAATCCTCCTTGGCTGGTTCCGCTGGCGTCAGCGGTCTGTTCTACGGGAAATTGAAGCCACTGCGGGGCCGGGCGATCTTGACCGTGGCGTTGGCGATGGCGGGGTTGGTGTTGTTCTGGTATTCCTGGTAATTGGTGACCCCATCTCCGTCGAAATCACCGCTCCCGTTCTGGCTGAGATTTCCAAAGTATTGATACTCCCAACTGTCGAGCAGGCCGTCGCCATCGCTGTCCGGCGAAGTGGTCGTGGCGCTGACTTGGCTGGAATTGGGGCCTTCGGTACCGGAGGAATTGAGCGCCGAGACGACATAATAGTAGGTCGTGCCGGTGCTCAGCCCCGTTTCGGTGTAACTCGTATTGGAGGTCGAGTACGTGGCGGCCACGGAACCGCCGCTGCCTGACAGACGTTTGACTCGATAGCTGGAAGCGCCCGAGACCCAGAACCAACTCAAAGTGATCTGATTGACCCCACCTGAGGCGCCCACCCCCGTGGGAGCAGCCGGCGCCGTGGTGGCGCTAGCCACAGGCGAATCGCCGCTGGTGCCGGCGCTATTGCTGGCCGAGACGACGTAGGAATGAGTTGCGTTGGACGCCAATCCAGTCTGGATGTAAGTCGTATCGCTGGTGCTGGCGATGGTCTCATAGGCACTGCCATTCCATCGCTTGACATTGTAGGAGGTGGCGTACGCCGAACTCGGCCAATGCAAGTAGATCTGCTGAATGCCGGGCGTCGCGGTCAACCAGGCCGGCGCGCTGGGTGGCGGGGCTGGCGGAGTGCCGCTCGCTTGAACGGAATTGTAGCTCTCAGCTCCAGAAACGCTGAAGGCCGTAACCACGTAATAATAGGTTGTGCCCGGGCTGACGCTGTAATCGGAGTAGGAGGGGCTGAAGGTGGTGCCGATGGTAGTATTGAATGGCCCGCCACTCGTCGTGGCGCGCTTGACGTTGTAGCCGTACACGCCGTAGGGCGCGCTCCAACTCAAGTTGACATAGCCGCTGCCTGCGTAGGCGGAAAGATTAGTCGGCGGAGAAGGAGCGGTTGTGGCGCTGCCCACGCTGGAGTTGGCGCTTTCGCCAGCGCTGTTGTAAGCCGAAACCGTGTAATAATATGCCGTCCCCGACGCGAGGCCCACGTCAGTGTAACTGGTCGAATAGGCGCCACTGGTCGAGCCGATGAGCGCGTAGGTGCTGCCATTCCACCGCTTGACGTAGTAGCCGCTGGCTCCCAAAGCGCTAGCCCAGCTTAGATTGATGCGTGGATCCCCGCTGAGCGGTGTGATAGCCAGGCCGGTCGGAGTGCTGGGAAGAGGAGTTGAAGCACTGAAGCTGGTGTAGAGAGTGTAACTGCCGGTGCCGGAGGAGGAATAATGCCGGACTCGCACGTAATAAGTGCCGGGGCTGACGTAAGCGCTCAAGTAGAAGTTCCAGTCAACACCTGCGTCGTCGTCGTAGGTCAGCGTGCTTCCGTTCGAATTCAGCAAGTATCCGTAGGTGTCTATGGAACTGCTCGTGTAGGCTGTCAGGGTCCCGGAGGAATAGACATTGATCCAGAAGTAATCCTCGTCGCCGGAATAATTGATGGTCCCGGATCGCACATCATTGACGCCCATCGAAGTCGCGGTGTAGATATCGTTGCCGTGATCGTCGGAACCTCCGCCCCCGCCGGAGGCGCCAAACGAGGTGTAAAGCGTATAACTGCCGCGGCCAGCGTAAGAGTAGTGCCGGACTGCGACGTAATAGATCCCCGTGCTGACCGACGCGCTGAGCCGGAAATTGGGATACGGATTGTCGTCGTTGGCTGCCAGAGGCCAACCCGACGAGTCGTACAAATAACCGTAGGTGTCGGTGCTGCCCGTGGTGTATGCGGTCAAGGTGCCCGTCCCGCTGACTTCGACTCGGAAATAGTCATAATCCCCGTCGAAGTCCAAGTAGCCGCTTCGACTGTCGTTGGCCCCCATCCAGGTCGCCGACGACATGCTGTTCCCGTGGTCATACTGCAGCCCCACGGACCGATCCGAACCGAAGTTGGCCTGCTGTCGCAAATTGTTTTGTTCAGTGATTTGCGCTCCGCCGCCTAAATTACGCTGCACCTTTTCCACTTGATCCAGCCTCAATTCCTTCAGAGTCATGGCGGTCCCATAAACCTCCACGCCTGTCTGGCATTTGAAGAACCGGCAGTTTTCCACACTCTGAGCCGTTTGAGGCGAGTAGTTCTCAATTCCCACGCTGGCATAACGGATCTCGAGATTTCGGATGACGGTCCCATCCTCCAATTGATAGAAGCTCAAGGCAGGCGAGGCGTAGGTGTCGGCCCCCCGCCGTTGTGGAATGTCCACGCCTACACTCCTATCCTCTTCGGAAGTGAGGTAAGCGGTTCTGCCCGGCGACTTGAATGTCCCCAGCACTCGGATCGTGCTGTTCGGTCCGAACTTGATGACCGCTCCTTCCTCGATGACGGTGGTTCCGGTCAGATACAATTCCCCGTTCACGTGGTAGGTCCGGCCCGCTGCAAACGTGAAATCCGACGTGGGCCGCACGAGGTAATAGTCCACGACCAGGCCCCTGGGTTGATAGAGGACATTGGCCACCGTGATCGATTCTTCAGGTTCCTCTGCCGGGGGCCTGAGTCTGGGCAAGACGCGATGCAAGCTGACTTCTCTCCGGCCTGATTTGGCCTCTTGCAGCCCCCCATCACCGGCGGCTTTCTCTAGGTGTTCCCGCAACACTTCGTACTCGACCGTCTCCGCAAGCACTTGCCGGCCTTCGGCCGTGATCCACCGTTTGGCCACTGGCACCGACGTCAGGCCGCTGGCCAGGCCTCCTCGCTTCCCCTTGCCATTGTTGGGATCGGAATCGAGCTTGGGCTCCGGGTCAGTCTTAGAAGTTTGAAATGCTTTGCCCAGCCCCATCACGAGATTGCCAAACTCCAGCTTCTCATCCATCGCATCAGGCTCAGCCATTTGAGCGCGGCGCTGAGGATTCTTCTCCTCTCTGATTTTCTTGCTCGTAATGACCGGGGCCGGCACATCCCAAAACTCGGTCAAGACTTCCAAGCGCGTGGACTCCGGATTTAAACCAAACTGGGCGGGTGAAGCAGGCAGTTCCAGCAAGATCACGTCCTGCTCCAGACCGGCTTTGGTATAGGTGTAACGAACATCCGCGTGGAGACCGGTGAACGCGTCTTTGTACACGAGTTGATTGGGAGCCACCAACTGAGCCACGCTGTCTTTCATTTCGGCCATGACCACATTCTTGCCGCTGGCCGCGTCAAAGTAGGTGAGGCCCAACACATGGCTGCGCAACCGCAGGCCTTCCGGAGTGGTCAAGTCCACTACCCCCACGCGATTGATGTTCGGCTTGAACACCACTTTGAGCGGGCAACGATAGGCCACCGCATGATGCTCCCGCAGATCGATCAGTTCCTTGGACATCCACCAGCGGTCCTGCTCGAGATAATAGAGGCCGGTTTGGACTTCGACATAAGCGGTCTCCGTGGCGGGAACTTTTTGGCGTTGACGGTCATCCTGCTGGGCCAGGCGACGCACGCGGTGATGCGGACCACGCTCCGGGCTCTGATCATACGGTCCGGCGGGTGCTTTGGCTGGGGCCTCCGGGAGGAGGGGAGGGATTGAGGGGGCCCCCCCCGCCGCACCCACCGGAACAAGCCATACACTCCAGGCCAGAGTCACCCCCCAGACACTCCTTGGCCAAATCCTTCTTGGTTGTTTGTTCATGGCGTCGCTCCTTCCAGGACACAGTTTGATCTTCGGCGTTCTCGAACCTTGGCTTTGCAGTTCGACCTGCGTTTCCTTTCGCGGAGCCCCAAGCATTCGATGGGAAGCTCCACGGCCGGTTCGCCGCCAACTTAAGCGCCACGCCCTCTGAAAAAGCAAAGGGAGCGATTACCCAAAACAAAGAGGACGATTACTAGAGGATAATTACGACGTGGGATTACGACTCCACCTTCGCCGCAACGAAGCCAGGGCTCGGCGGGAGTCTCGCCCTACCGAAGGTTCGCGGAGAGTCGCGTCAACAAATCCCTGCCGGCTCCGCGTCTGGCTTCGGTGTTGATCGCGACTCCGAGCGCGCCGACGTTCGCCATTTCCCAACCCTGCTGCCGGATGGCTTCTCCAAGCAAGGCGTCGCCTCCTCGGTGCCGCAGCCTTGCGTCGGGCCAATCCAGGGCGCGGAGGGCGCAAGTTCGCATCATCCAGCAGCCGCCAAAGATGAAAAACCAGCGTCCGTCCCCTTGGCCCTTGCCTTGAAAGTTGAACTCGCCTTTGCCGCCGGCTCTCCACGACGGCGGCGGCAAGCCGCGGTACCAAGGCGCACTCCTGACAAACCCGAGCGGATCCTCCAAGTCCGTGAAGGCCAAAGGATGATTGCAGCGGGCCAATTCTCCCCAGAGGACTGTCGGTTTCGAAGCGGAATCCGCGGCCTGCAGCCATTGGGAGAGGGCGCGGCGTCCTGTCACGAAACTGTCGTCGTCGAACCACCAGACGTACTCGGTGTCGATGCACTCAAACATGCGCCGCATCATCGGGTACTTGCACAGATTCGTGCCGCTGATGATCAGATGATCGATGTCTCCGACGGCCTGCCGCGCTTTCAGAAGACGGAGCGTCTCGTGGGACACGGCATTGGCGCCCACGATGAGCTTGTAGAGTGAGCGTTTGCAGTTTGTCTGAAATGAATCCAAGGCCCGCCGAGCCAACTGTGGATAGTCCCCAAATGTCAGCAGGCAAATCGCAACCCTGGGTTTGCGATCTCTAATCATCGAGCGTGATCGCCACAAGGAAAGGTGCGGCTGGCGTGAGGTGCGAGATGAAACTGATGCTCGTGACGTCAACCTGCGCGCGCGGATTCACCCAGGTCATGTGATAAAGGCGCAACGCGTCGCCACTTGGGCCTCGCTTCTTCGGCGGACTTGTCCACGCGACTTTTGGAACCTCCAACTCAGACTGTTGCCTGGGATCGAACCATCGGGTCTTGACGTCCTTGCCGTAAAAAATCGGGACGGCGTTGGTTTGGCCGTCGCGATAATGAATGATGTAAGTCGCAATCTTGCTTTCGCGCGGCGCGTCGAACATCGCGCCGTGGAGAAAGTGGATTCGAGTGCAAGCCCTGTTGACTGCCACGCCCTCGATCTTGGCGGGGAATTCCGCCGGAAAGCGCTTGGCGGTCAAGTGAACCAGTCCTCGAATGTCAAAATCGACGCCGTCAATTTTCTGCAGCCCTTCGGGAAAGCACTCAATCAAGGTCCCTTCGTAGGCGATGCGGCTCAGGTGCATGAGTGTCGCATTATAGTGGCTGGACAAATCCAGCATCTGAGGGCCAACTTCGCGCCCGCGCGGTCGAACGAGCTTGGATGCCGCCCCGGTTTGGGATGCCCCGGTAATGAAGAATGCGTCGTGGAGAACGATCTCGTCGCTTGCAGTCCTCACGAACGCGTCCTCCCAATACTCGCGGCTCTGATAGATGGTGCCATCGTAAGCGAGGTTCAGAGCGGGACGATGAGCCAAACAGCGCACGATGGGCACACCAAAACCGATCAATTCCAATAAGCGCTGCTTGTGTTCGCGGCAGGTTTTGCCGCTCAAGCCGGGGACCTCTGCGGTGCAAAACTCGTAGGCGTACGTTCCGAGAGTATCGCCAAAGACCGGGAAAGAGATGAGGTTCTTCCGCCATTTTTTGTAATTGCCGCTGTTCCGAACGAAAGGACAGGAGAGCATCTCCGCGTCGTGCAGGTAATCCGGCAGCAAATCCGACAACCAGCGCGGGAACTTGTCATTGCGCTTTTGATATTCTTGGATCGCGCTGTGGATGATGTTGAGTTGTTGCCGGCACGCCTCGTGATCGGCCGGATTCTCGCTGACCATTGCGTTTTTCGACTCCTGCCCAAGCACAGAATTGAGCGCCAGTGTAATCCAGCAGGCTGACAGCAGAGCGAATGCTCCCGTGTCGCGAGCGGTTTGGAATAGTTGCATGGATTCCCCTATTTTCGAATGCCTCGGCTTGGTTCCGCACCAATTTTGACGCCTGGAGTGCCGATGTTGCTCCAGTCCCATCCCTGTTGGCGAATCGCTTCGCCCAGGAAGGTGTCGTCACCTTGGATAAATAGCCTGGGGTCCGGCCAATCGATGGCGCGGACGGCGGCCGTCCGGATCATGAAGCACCCGCCCAATACGAAGTGCCAGCGTCCGTCACCCATGCCGTGGCCTCGGAAATTGAATTCGCCCTTGCCGCCTGGCCGCCAGGAAGGAGGGGGTAATCCGCGATACCACGGCGCGCTCCGCACAAAGCCCAGCACATCTTCCATCTCGGTGAAAGCGGACGTGTACTCGCAGACGACGGCTTGACCCCAGAGAACGGTCGATGCTGGGCCGCTCGCTGCGGCATGAAGCCATCGAGAGAGCGCGTTCGGTTCTGTGATGTAGGAATCATCGTCAAACCACCAGATAAACTCCGTTCCAATCTCGGCGAACATCTGCCGCATCATGGGCGATTTTCCGATGTTGGTTGCGCTGACGATCAGCCGGTCGATCTCCCCGGCCTCCCGACGCTCGTCCAGGAATTTCATCGTCTCTTGGCCGGCTGCATTAGCCCCAACGACGAGTGCGTATTGTGAGCGCTCACAATTGAGCCGAATCGAGTCCAATGCGCGTGAGATCAGGTTCGGATACTGCCCGAATGTCAACACGCAGATAGACACTGGCCACTCTGGCCGCGAAGCTCTCATGGATCGCGCGTTCTACGCGGCGGTGCTTCAAAATAAGTGCCCGGTCAATGGACAACTGGAACCCCCAGTGAGCTTGAGTGAGGATTCCAGTGGGCGATGATCCGAGCCGCTTTGATTCTGCCCCCGACGATGACCGGAGCCACATAGGCCCACTTGATCGCCCTGCCATAGCCGCTTTTGCGACCGAGGGCTTGCGCCTCGGACTCGTCGTCCTTCCGCTTTAAGCTGGGATTCAGGACACATTGCTTGGTCTGCGGCTCGTGATCGTCCAGGTCCTGCAGAAACTTGATATAGTTCTCTTGGACAGCTTCGTAGCCAGTCTTGTTCTCGGAATCCAACTGAGAGTTGATTTCGCTCAACAACATGGTTGCTTTCAGAACAATCCACTCGAAGACAACCCCCAGCCGCTTCATTCCCTGCGAACTCGGGCCGACCAGCCGAGTGAGTTCCTCGGCGTACTTGGACAGTTTTGCCTCGCCGGCCAAGTCAAGTTTCTCCTTAATCCGCTGGAGTTCTTTGTCGCTAAACCGCGTCTTCTTATCCGGCGTGGACTTGATCGGGTCCACGTGGTTAAAGTCGGAAGCTGGATGGGGCCACTTCCATTCCTTACGATTTTTCCCGGGGGGAGTTTCAGGATCTGCCGTCAACTCGGTTTCCATTTCTTTTTCTCGCTGGCTGGATACAAACTCATTGGGATCGGCGATGTTGAAGAAGGTTTTGTTGAATCCTTCGGCATCGGCAGCGTTATCTTCGAGCTTAAACTTGTTATTGAGAACGGTAGCCCAATCAGGAGGGACCCAATGATACGGTTGAAATCCAGTGTTAGAGGCTTCCACGAACATGGCTCTAATTTGTCCTTGGGTCTTGAGGGGGATGGTTTTTGCCATATGCAATTTTTGGGTTGATGGTTTGATTTCGACTACGATTTCGTCTCTAAAGTTGCCTTCCGTCCAACCCCGCGGACCCTCGAGCCCTTGATCACGCCGGCCGGGCTCGGCCGCCGGGAGAGAAGGCGCGCGAGACCGACCGCCTGCTCTTTGCTCGGGCCGGAAAGAGGAGGGTCCCTGTTACAGAGTTCGATTCTCTGAACGACCTCGGCCGGGGTGATCAGATGCATGCACCTTGGCAAATTCGCCACGACATCGACGCATAGTTGATTTGGCTGATCTTTCGCGTCACCGTCTCCGAGAGGAACGCTGCGCGACCGCCAGCAACCGCCTTGCTCACAGCAAGGAAGCATGCCGATGGTGTGGATAAAATGGTGATCGGGATAAGCTTCCCAGTTGGGAGGTTCCCGCCCGCCCGCGACGATGACGGACGGGCGACGTCCGGGTTGGCCGGGTTTGCACTCGACGGCAGCAGCCAGGTGCATGACCAGTGACACTGGGCACAGTACGCCTTGGGCGTGATAGACGAGCCGGATCAGTTCGCGCAGCGTGGTCTTGCCGCGAACATCCAAGGCTCCCTCCAGTGCCGGATGGTAGTGCTGTTTGGCGCCAACTTGAACGAACAAAACCCTTCCTTGCAGCCGATCCACGACCGCCTGCCACCGCCGGAAATGCCACCACTTGATCGTGTAATCAAACTTCCCGCCCGCCACCACGATCCAGAAAGGCAAATCTTGCCCCGTGATTTCTTTCACGAGCGACGGCATCATTATCTCTGCCTCCGACAAATGAATATCGCCCTGGAATGCGGTGAGCTCAATTTCAAGGCCGAGCTGCTCGTTCAGAAATTCAATAAAGCCCTGAAGGAAGTGGACCGGCCGTTGATTCGAGAACTGGATCAACGGATAATGGCATTCAACGACCCTCACCTCCGGATCGGAAGGATCGAGCGGAGTGAGATAGGGATTGTGCTCCCAGAGTTCTGGACTGCCGGTCCGCACGTCGGTGACGAACCGGTTCGGATAGCATTTGTGGAGATCCCTCACGGCGGCCGTCAGCATCACCACGTCACCGGGCGATTGGAAGTTAGTCAGGACAATCTTCTCCATAACGCGTTCGCCTCGTCGGCGCGAAAAATTCCGTGCCGCGTAGGTGTCGATAATTTTTTGTCACAGGACTAGGGCGGAATGAACGGTTCCGGCCCTTCGATGCTTTCAATGAAGTTTTCGATTTTGGCGCCCCGTGGCAGTGGAATTGGAACCTGGGCTGTGATGGTGTACAGATCGGCGCGGGGTCTTCCGCGAGAGTCCCGATTGCCAAAACCGAACTTCACGTCCTCAGTGAAGCCTTCTTTCACGACCGGTTCGGCGATCACTCCCAAAGGAGCATAGCGATCCTCAAGGCCATCGCGGACGATCAACGCCTTTTCGACGGCTTGCAGGCATTCGCGTTCGTCGTTGCCGCGCTGAGGCGAATCTGGCCTGGCTCGGATCTCGAGCAATCTTGCGCAGAGGCAGTTGAGGTCGTAGTAGGCGGCCAAGAACTCGTGCATGATCCGGTCATTCCGCGCGCTGGCATCAAACGGCGGCGCTTCTTTCCCATTTGCCTTTGGATAATAATGAGGCAAGAAGCCACTGCGTCGCCGAGGGTCATCAAAGCCGCTGTGCATGCTGATCTGGGGCTCAAGAAGCATATTGATCCTTTTTGAATGTGGAAATCAATCTCGGATTTTCAAGGGCTGGCTATTCTCATTTTGGCCGTAACGCGGACACTCCTGTCCGCCATGGCCTCGAAAACGCGCAGACAGGAGTGTCCGCGTTACGGCCAAAATGAATCCTCGCCGGCAGGAGCGTCTGGGCACGACAGGAGTCTCGCCCCCCTTGAGGCTCATGGAAAGGCACTACGCCAAATTTGGCGCGCATTGGGACCATGAACCCACCCCTTCCCCTCCCAGGAGGGGAGCTACGTTGCGTGCGCCGATTGCAGGTTCCCCTCCGGGGAGGGGTGCTGGGGTGGGTCGGTTCATGGAGAGTCCGGCCAGCCGCCGGCCAAGTTCAATTCGGCGAGACCGGCTCGGAGCAGGGGCAGGTTCCAAAGCTGCACGGTTTGGTCCTTGGTGGCGGCAGCGAGCCAGCGGTTGCGCGGGCTGAACACCAGAATCTCCAGCGGGCTCCGATCCGGGCTCTGGAGAGTCGCTATCACCTTCGTTTCGTTCGCCTCTGTATTCGGCAGATTTAGCAATTGAATGGTATGCCGGGAGGAGGCGATCGCGACGATGGCGCCATCCTTGGTGAAGGCCATCGGCGCATGAAGGCTTGAAGCGGTAGTTCGCTTGATGGCGAAGCGAGGTGCCTCCCAGGCGCCGATGCGATAGAATTGGAACTCACCGGCCCAACAGACCACCAGCCATCGGCCATCAGGGCTGAACGCAAAGAACTCACTCGAAGGAATCCCGGTGGGTGCGCGAACCATGGGGTTTTGCGAGAGGTGCCACAGGTCCAGTGTTGAGGTCTCCTTCTGTGCCGCAGCGAGCCAAACGCTTTTCGGATGAATGGCCAACCGGGAATAGTGGCGTCCCGCGCTCAGTACTTGAAAGCGATCCGGATGTTCCAGCGAACCCACAAGAACTTCAGCCTGATGAACGATGGCGGCGGCGTTGCCCTCCTGGGAGAGCGCCATGGCGCCCAGCTCTTCCGGGAAGTGGGTGATAACACGGATCGTCCCTGGTTCGAAGCCCGGACTCGCTTCGGACGCACGAGCGCTCAGCGGATATTCCAGCAGCCCGCTCGGCGTGCTGGCCACCAAATGCCGCCCGCCACCCCCGAAGTATGCGGCTTGGACGTTCGTGAGCCGCAGGACGGACAATTCGTGCCCAGACGGTAGGTCCCAGATCGTGGCCTGTTCGCCGCTGACGCCGGCCAGGAGTCGCTCCTCGGGGTCGAAATCGATCGTCCTGAAATGATCGAACGGGCTGTTGCGTCCGGCCAGTACACGATACTCTCCGTCGAGAACTTTCCACATGTGGACATTCGTCGCATGGCCTGCGATGGCCAGTAGTCGCTGATCGTCTCTGGTGAACTGCAATCGGCCGGAAAGTTCCCCGGCGAGCCGATGAATCAAGTGCTTGTCGGTTTCCGGAATCCAAAGCCGGATCGTCTCGTCCCGACCCAACGAAGCGAGGCGGGTACCGCGTTGGTTGAAGGCGACACTTGAGACGGCGCTCTCATGCCCCGCCAAGAGCTTCGGGCCGAGCCAGTCTGTTTGGGCGTTCCCGGTGAAGCTCCCGGTCGCCCGTTTGTATCCAAGGTGTGTCCCGACCGCGGCGTCCGGGTGGTTCTTCGCCCAGAGATACACAAACGCGTCGCCGCAAGCCACCGCTAGCACGTCTCCCCGCGGGTGCCATGAAACATCGTAGGCTCGATCTCGATGGTAGAGGCTCGCGACACGGTCACGGCTCTCCAGATTCCAAATCTGAACTCTCAAGTCGTCCGAGCAAGCTTCGGCGAGCAAACGGCCAGTTGGATCGAAGCGCACGACTTGAGGCGCCCGGGGAAACTGGGAATCCAATTTGAGCTCCAGCGTGTGCGCGAGCGTTCCGGAGGGGAGGGAGTACACCGAAACGAGCCCGTTGCGCTGGCCCACGGCGAGCTTCCGGCCATCACGGCTGAAATCGATGGCTCGATCGTGGATTCCATGTTCGGCCGCGAGCAAGAGCTTACCCACCTTCCAATCCCAAACCTGCACGCTTTCCTCCGAGCCGTGGCGTGCGAAAACTGCAAGGAACGGCTCAGCCGGACTTAAATGGAGTTGTTGAATCTGCCAGCCGCTGGCTCCAAGCACTCTCAAGACGCGGTTGGTTTCGACTTCTCGCAAGGTGATGCTTCCATCTGGTCCGGCCTCCGCAGCCACCCGGAGGTCCCAATCGAGCGCAAACACGTTGCTGCGAGTCAACGGATATCCCTTGGGCGCCGACTCCTGAAGATCCGTCAGCGCCAAACATGCGATGGCTTCGTCGCGCAGCATCGCTTCATTCGTGTGGTAACGGCGCGCCAGTTTTAGAGCCTCCAGACTCGCATGGCGCTGTCCGGACAGGCCGCTGGCGCGCCGGGCTTGGGCTTGTGAAAAGTTGGACAGAGCCAGAGCCTGTTGCGCCTTCTTGGTTTGTTCGACTGCAGTGATGACCATGAAAGTCATGGCCGCGACCACAACGGCGGCAATCGCAGTCGTCCGCAAAACACCGCGGAGAAAGGCGGCCCGCTGCCGCCGCAATTCCGCGTCGGGCATGTTTGACTGGACCCACTCCCGGTCGAAGACCTGGTGGTAGATCCGATTGCGCTCGCGCAACCGATCGTGCTCAGCTTTCGCGATGCCGGACAATCGCAAAACGCCGACCAAGGGATTGGTCTCGTCGTCCAGCACGTACTTGCCCCTCCGCATTCTCAGATAAAGATCCAGCAGGCTGATCCGGTCCACATCACTCCTCAAAATCCGCTCCCGCACGAAAATCAAATTGTCGTCCCTGTCGCGCGCGCGGTTGCTGAAAAAGAGGTCTTCGCAAATTGAATCGATGAGACGGACGGGGTCCAGCGGCTGGCAAAACGTGGCCGGATTGGAATTGGCGCCTGCGGTCGCGCGGCACAGGCGTTGGGTCAAGTAAGGATGGCCCTCGGTCCAGTAGAGAATCCGCTCGAGCAGATGAGCCAGTTGGTCGGGGGAAAGTGACGGGTTCGCCCCCGCCAAGCCTTTGGCCAAGGGAGCGGCTTCCGCTGGTGTAAAGTCCGTCAATTCGATGCGTTTGCCGATGTTGAACGGCGTGGTCCGAATGTCGCGAATCAGATCCGAGGGTGTGGCCACGCCGAGCAGACAGAACGTGATGCGGTTGAATTCCGGATCTTCCGTCCGCCGGTTGTAACACTCGCGGATCGCCGCAAAGAATTCATCCGTGGAAAAGGGCAAACTCCGCACCACATCGAGTTCATCGACAAAGATCACGAGAGCGGCGGCGGTCTGTGCCAAGACCACGTCTCGAATGGCGCTGAACAGACGCTGGACCGGGCTGAGCCGAAGGTTGTTGTTCCAGAAATCTTCCAGCTCGTCTTCCAACCGGAGTTGCTCGCCCATGCGAAGGAACAGCCCGTCATACCACTGTTCGGGGGTCAGGTTCTGGCCGATGGCGCTCAGGTCGAGCGCGATGGCTTTGATTTCCCGCTCACGAAGTTTCGTGGCGGTGCGGACCATCAGGGAAGACTTGCCCATCTGGCGGGAAGTGAGCACGTAACAGAATTCGCCCTTGAGCAAACCGTCGAGGAGTGCCTGGTCCGCCTGGCGCTCGACATACGAAGGAGAGTCGTGGCGCAGAGTGCCACCGGTGACGTAGAAGCCATTTTCGAGCGCGTTCACAAGCGTTGGCGGTTGAGATCAACCGAGAGCAACGGCGAGGGCCGGATGAACACACGCATTGAAGCCGGAGCTGTGATGATTGGACTGGCCGTCATTCGACGGCAAAATGCCGACGTCCCGCTCTTCTCTTCATAGTCGGTGTGATCCGCCACGTTCGCGGTTCAAACGCCGGGGGCCATTCTAATGGGCACGCCCATGGAAGGCAAATCTTCAATGCGAGCCACATTGCGAGCTTTGGCAATCCAGAGGCGATGCTGTGCGCTGGCGACGGTCCCCCCTCTCCCAGCGGGAGAGGGCCGGGGTGAGGGAGAATCGGTGGCGAATCCTAATGGTTCAGGCTTGTCCAGCATCTCACCCTCACCATGACCCTCTCCCTCAATGGAGAGGGAATCGTTCCTTGCGCGTGGAAGCTATCCGGGACTCCCAGGCCCTCGCACCCCGGGCTGAGAAGCCCGCGTTCGGGGCGGCGAGACGCGTGCCCTCCACACCAGGCGAGACGCCCGCCGCTGCATCACGCTCCCAACAACGCAGGATGACGCCAGTCGGAGTCTGCTGCACGCACAAGTTTTCGCCAGACGATGACAGACGGAGGCTTTCTTCCGCCACTATCGCGTCAAACCCAGCCGCTTTTTCATTCCCTTGAACTTCGCGCGGATCAAATCCACGAAGCGCCCAGCCGCAGTTTCCGAATAGCTTAGATTGATGCTGTCCTTGCTCCTTCGGTTCATGCTCAGCACTTTTTCGATGGGATACACCTTCGCGAGCGCGCCGATTCTTTCCATGAAAATGCCATCGGCGTGGTCGGCGTCGGCTTTGTCTTCCGAATGATAGCGGCGCGTGCCATAGACCTCTTCAAAGCGTTTCAAAACGGCGGCCGTGTGGCAGAATTGCAGGTAATCAACCCGGCAATCCAATTTGCGTCCGCGGCATGCCCGGCCCGCCGGGCGATCCGCGATGCGGCGTCCGATGATTCTGGTTTGCCCTTGCGCGTCGATCAGACCGATGTCTTGCGAGGCATACATGGCCTGAGGCTCGCGGTCGTGCGCCAGGTAGAAGTTCCAGAATGTCTCGAAAGCATCTTTGTAGAGGAGATCGTCGTCGCAGAGATACATGACGAGTTCCCCGTGCACGCGGCCTTTCGCGAAAGCCTCGTTGAAGCACCACGAAGCCATGTTGGTCGATCGGGCCAACTCGGGAGTTTCGCCTGACGCCAGGACGAGAAAACGCTCGTCCTTGATGAATCCGAAGCAACCTTGCAGGTAAAGGAACCCGCTATCGACCAGAATCGCTTCCCAACTTGGGTGTGTTTGATCCAGCACACTCTGCACGGCTTCCCGGACCAATTTCGGCTTGTTGTGGGAGACGATGATGATGCTTACATCAGCCATGGCGCGCCTCCAAGGTTCTGTCGCCGCCTCGGCACCCCGAACTGTAGCCGCGGACGTGAGGAGGCGGATATTGATTTTGGATTTCGGAATTCGGATTTCGGATTTGAAGAGGTCCGCTTCGTGATGAAACAGTTCATAAGAGAACCGCCATGAATCATGCCCCTCACCCCAGCCCCACTGCTGTTGAATTAAGGGCGGTCGAAAGGTTTCGGGTCTTAATCCTAATCGTAATCTTAATCTCTAACTCCCTCGGAAGATTACGATTACGAGCACGATTAGGATTAAGAGCCCTTCGGCCACGAAGACCGTCTGTGCTTAATTCAACAGCAGTGCACCGCAGCCCTCTCCCCATCCGATGGGGTGAGGGGTGTCGGTTTAGTCTTGAACTCATTAACATGACGGCGGCTGCGAGACGACGGCTCAAGGATCACCCAAAAGTTTTCGACGCAGCTTAATCTTGGTCATGGCCTCGACATTCCTGCGCTGTTCCGGCCCGAATGTCCGTTCGACGCGGTCCAAATAGGCCGGCCTCGTGAAGTATTCCTGCCAGGCCGCGTCTCGGAATTTCAACACCTCCGCCGCCGAGCAATGCTTGGTTGGAAGCGGCTGGCTTTCGTAGGAGAGAAACGCGTAGCCGGCGTAGGAATCGGGCAAAGCCCAACCGTTGGCTCGCGCCGTGTTGTAGAGCGGACTGCCCGGGAGGGCTTGGCACGGATACATGTTCGCCATCGCGGTGTTAAGTTCGAGCGCGAGGTCAAGCGTCTGGCGCATCGTTTCCAATGTGTCGTCCGGGAAGCCGAAGATGTAATTGGAGATGATGTGGAGGCCGTGGTCCTGGATGGTTTTTGTGACCTCACGGATATTGATTTCCTTGAAGGACCCTTTCGAGACTTCCCGCCGGATGACCTGGCTGGCGGCTTCGACGCCCAGCGCGAGCCAGCCGACCCCCGCTCGTTTAAACAAGTCCAAGAAATTCGGGCGGACGGTATCGATCCTCGAGTAGGACCACATCCGAAATCTGTAGCCTCGATCGAGGATGCCTTTGAGCAGCGGCTCGTAATAATTTTTGTTCAGGAAAAACATTTCATCGGAAATCCGGACCGTCTCCACGCCGAGGTGGGCCAGCTTTTCGAATTCTCCCAGCATGAACTGAGGCGACCAGAATCGCATGTTGGGTGAATTGGCCGCCACGATGCCGTCGGAATTGTCCACGCGGTTGACGATATTGATCATGCAGAAGTCGCATTTGAACGTGCAGCCGAGGGAAGTGTAAATCGCCGCGAAGGGAGTCCGAAGATTGTGGTTGAATTCCGCGTGCCAGAAATGCGCCCGGTAAAGGTCCAATGGCTTCTGCCGGCAAGGCAGCAAATCCCAGGCGTAACCGGGCAGGTCAAGATCCATTCTGTCTTGGGGCACGACGCGCTCCGGCGGATTCAACTGCGGGTGGCCGTTCTGTTTGTGCCCAATTCCTCGCACTTTCTCCAATCTGGTTTTCAAATCCGTTTGAAGGAGATTGTGCAAGGCATAGACCCCTTCATTCAGCAGGACCACATCGATGTCCTTGTTTGACAGCACTTCCTTCGGAAGGGCGCTGGGGTGCGAGCCAGCAAAGCAGGTCACGAATGACGCATCGCTTTCCTTCAACCGGCGGCAAAGGGAAGTCGCGCCGATCATGTTCGTGGTTCCGGAGTTTGGATTCTGGCCATACACCGCGAAGCAAACCAGGCGCGGGTTGGCTTCCACGATGCGCTTGACGGCGTCGGTCTCCGAAAGACGTTCGGCGCCGCAGTCAAGAATCGCCGCGCCGAACCCTTTCGCCCGGCAGCTCTGGGCCAGCAGCAAACACCAGGTCGGCGGCTCGATGGCCGAATAGTCCTTGCTCAGCTCCTGGTACGCCTGCGCCGAGGAATCGGCGTTGACGAACAAAACATCGAGCGGTCTATTCATGGCGCTGCGTTGATTAGGCTTTTCGAGAGGAGAAAGCAATCGGCCGTCTGCGGCTCGGATTCTCCATCACCGTTGTCATCTCGCTCGAAAGAACATAGCCCGAGTGAGAGAACCAGACCGAGGATTCGGGCGCCAGCGTTTGGAGTGCGGCGATTCATCGCCGCTTGAGCGGTGGCCGGCAAGGAGACTAGAGAGTACCGACTGGCTCGCGGGGGTCTATTGAAAAGCGCCGATAAATCGGCGCACTCCAAACGCTCCGCGCCAAACACACACTCTCCCGAGGGGAGCAGACGCGCGTGAAGGGAAAAACGTCCCACTCGAAGCTGCGTATCTGTGGCTGCAAAAGGGGCAGCCGCGCCCTTGCTCATCCCAAGCTGTTCAGAAGCGCGCATAGTTTTAAGATTTTCTCCTGATCCAAGTCTGGATAATTGCCAATATAATAACCGAAAAAGTGGACGTGATCCACCTGCGGATACTTCTCAAACTCACGTTCGCCGACATATTGTCGAGCGTAGGGTTGGCGCAACTGATTCCCGCCGCCGGCCGTGCCGCGGCGAAACTCAACGCGAGCTTCTCGCAGAGCCGCTTCCACCGATTTGCTCAAAGCCGGATCGGGACGCTTCAGGATCAAGGTGAAGGCATAGTTGCAGCTCCCTTCGAGTTCGAAGTCGGTCCGGTACTTGGCGGAATCCAGGTTTTCCAGGAATAATTTCAGGTTGCTGGTCCGAATCTGATTATTCCGATCCAGACGTTTCAGTTGCGAACGTCCGATGACGGCGTTGATTTCAGTGCTTCGAACATTGTAGGCCGGAAACGCAAAAATGAAATCTGGGTTCAGATCCGGGAACTTGTCCCGGTAGGACTGTTTGACTTCGCTGGAATCCGCTTCCCGCGCCATGCCATGCGACCGGAACATTCTCACCGTTTCATAGAGGCGGGTGTCGTTCGTGGAGATCATCCCGCCCTCAATCGTGCTCATGTGGTGCGCGTAGTAAAATGAAAAGTTCGACATCAGGCCGAACGTTCCCAATTTCCGTCCGCGGAATGTTCCGCCATACGATTCGCAGACGTCTTCAATGAGCGGCACGTTTCTGTTCTTGAGCGCATTCAGAAGGCGCTCGTCCAGCGCGTTGTATCCCAGCACATGAGTCAAAAACACCGCCTTGGTGCTCGGGGTGATCTTCTGCAAGACCTGATCGGTATTCATCCCCAGCGTGCGAGGGTTGATATCAACAAACACCGGCTTAAAGCCGCATTGGATGACGGAAGCGACATCCGAGACCCAAGCCAGCGTAGGAACGATGATTTCTCCCGGCCCGAAGGTCTCGCGGAGCGCGGCCATGGTCACCAGGTTGGCCGAAGCGCCGGAATTGACGAAGACGCTGTGCTGGACGCCGAGCCATTCCGACCATTCCGCTTCGAAGGCGCGCACGTTCTGAGATTGAGTCAGAATCGGATCATTTTGCTTCAGGAATTCGATGACTGCATCGAGGTCTGACCGTGTGATATTGTTGTGCATCAACGGCCAGTCCAGCCGGGGCGCGCGCGCACTTGGTTTCTTAATCGAGTGAATCATCGCCATCAGTTCATGGATCGTCCGGTCCCCTGCATGAACCAACCCACCCCTGCGCCCCTCCCAGGAGGGGAACTTTCTTCGGCGGCGCGGTGCGCGGTTCCCCTCCCTGCGAGGGGTGCGGGGTTGGGGTGGGTTCATGGTCCCAATGCGTGTTCGAACAAGCTTGGAGGTTCTCCGTGAACCTCAAGGTGGGGCGAGACTCCTGTCGAG
>JACQWK010000218.1 GCA_016209525.1 Verrucomicrobiota bacterium | reverse complement strand
AGCCGAAACAGGCCCGCCATGAACTCCTGCTCCTGCTGTTTGGCCAGCAGTAGAAAGCACCGGTCCAAATGCTGACCGACGCGACCCAGCATCTCGAGTTCCTCCCGTGAAAAATCCGCGCTCGAGTGCGATCGATAGAGAAATATCGTCAACTCGGCCCGACGATCGCGGGTCAAGCGGAGGATTCGCCAGCGGGTGCTTGGATCGGGCGCCAGTTCGCCCGCAAAGGTTTCGATCAGCGTGTCATCAGTCTGGTTCTCGAAGCCGAGACTCGCGAGGCCATCATGGGACGCCCGCGTCAGCAAATTGCCATCCGTCTTGACTCCGTTCGCGATGAAAAGCGGCCGGCCACCAGCCTGCAGACTGGGCGGGAAAATACACGCCCAGGCGGTGAGTTGAAAGAGTGCCATCATCTGCTTCAACGCTTCCTCGAACCCAGTCAGACTGCGCTGAAGCGCCAGGTCTAAAAGACAGTCATTGAACAGCCGTGGATCGACCATGAGTTAGGAGTTTGTCGGACTTGGCATGAAAGTACGGAATAAACTCGAAAATTTCGCCGCGATGCAAACTGCTCCGCCCGACAAACCCCTTAATCCGCCGCGATGCGGCGGAAAATCGATGGGGAAAGCCGGTTTTCGCAGCGCGGAGCGCTGCTGGAGGAGCCTGTCGAGGCAGGCGCCGCCATCGCAACGAAATCTTCGACCGACGACATAATATTCATTGGAAGTCCGACAGGCTCCTCGTCACTCAACCCAAAGGCTCACCAGCCATCGCCAGATTTTCTTGGCTGGCGTGGCCGGTCGGCCGGTAATCGCGACTTCGGCCCGCATGCCCTCAATCTTGCCCGCGACGACGTCTGGCAGTTGGGCTTCGGCAATGAACAGCGCAAACCCACCGGTCCCGATGTGACCACTCCGTTGGGCCACGTCGAGCGGCGCCGGGCCGCCGAACATGCTGAACATCCCGGTCAAGAGATCGTGTGAACCTGCCGCCTGCGTCGGCACCGTCGTCAGGACAGTTTCAAACTTGTTTCCGTTGGCCACCCATCGTCCGCTAACTGGATTTCCCCGCTCGACCAACTGGGCCTGATCTTCAGTCAGCGGTATGACCAACTTGACCTTCTTCATATTGGCAATTCTTATCAAGGATTGCTGCGGCACCAGGTACATTCCCACAAAATTCTGGACCGAGGGTGTGACCACCGTACCGGCCACCTTGGCTCGCAGTTCCAGACGCGATACATCATCCGCCGCCCGGTCGTACGCGGCTTCCGCCACCGCGAGCATCTTGGCGGCTCCCGCCTGCCGTTCGAGTAATTGCAGGTTCCCTCCCTGCCCAATCTGGGCAAGTTGCAGGCGAAATTGAGCGAGTTCAACCCGTCGCGCCTCGAGTTCAGCCGCGAGGGACGGGTTGTCCAGCGTAGCCACCAAGTCGCCCGGTTCGACCCACTGGCCGGTCCGCACCACGACCGTCTTCACAACGCCAGGAACCGTCGGGGCAATAAACTCACTGTCAACGGCCACGACCAAACCCTGTTGAACCACCCGGTAATGGGTGGGAACGACAAAACCAGCGGCGACGACAACGGCCACCACCGACGCCGTCGCGGCGAGGCGCCGGCCGGTCGAAGAGGTCTTGACGATATGAGCTCCCGGCTGAAATGCATCCATAAAGACTTTGATGACGGGGAACAGGGCAAACGATCCTTCTACAAAAACGCCGAGCATCAACCCAAAGTCATACAGACCGTAGGGGGCCAGCACTCGGGCGAAGATTTTGGTTAAGCCATAAATGATAAAGAACATGTAGAGATAGGCAAAGAGCGCATAAATTACGAACAAGCGTCCGCTCGCCTCGCTACCCCACGACATTTCCTGCCGGATATTGCGATAGCCCATCAGCACGCGCTGGACATGGTAGGAGCAGTAGGCGATCGCCTTCGTCCGCAAGTTCGGAATCTCCAAGGCATCGCACAAGACATAATAGCCGTCGAACCGCATCAGCGGATTGGCATTGAAGACCAAGGTGTTCACACTCGCGACCAGCATCACATTGAAGGCGAGGCCGCGCGCAAATCCATCGGGCAATAGAATCCAGAAGTGCGCGGCAATGCCGGCGATGACCAATTCGGTGAATATGCCGGCAATCGTGGTGTAGATCTTATGACGCTTGTGGCGCATCATCCACGCGTCAGAGGCGTCCACATATCCGCAGGGCGTGAAGCACATCAGGCAAACACCCATCTCATGTACTTCACCGCCAAAATGGCGGCAGGTGGTGGCATGACTAAACTCGTGAATCGCCTTGATCAAAATGATCGTCAGCCATAGCAGCAGAAAATTTCTCGGAGACAGGAAATTAAGGATGTCGACGCTGAATGCCTCCCGATGCACGACGAGGAAACCAATCGTCCAAAGATAAAACGCGAGGCACAACCCCACAAACCACGGGGTCCAGGCAAACCGGAGCGCATGGCTCAGCTTGCCCAGCCACGGACTCGGATCGAACAACGGCACCTTGAGAAACAAGAAACCGGAAACGATTTTGCCCCACAGCGCGAACAGGTTCATCGTCAATGAACCTCCCCGTCGTGCCCGCTCCACGAATTGCCGGGCATTGACGTTCAACAGTCCGCCCACCCCAAGCTGATTGACAAATCCCCCGATCTGCTCGATCGAGCCATCGGCATTGGGAAATTGGACGGCAAACAGGTTGGCCACCTGCTCCAACGTCCGCTTTCCGTCCAAGAGGCTGGCCAGGTAGGCTTCTTCGGGCTCGAGTCGAAAATAGGTAAGCGCCAGCGGATCCTTGATCACGTAATATTCCGCGAACTTGAACAACTGCCGGCGAATGATGAGATCCGCCCTCAACGGAGCGGGCACGGACCGGGCCAGGGCCTCCAGACCGGTCCTTCGACTTTCACTCTCGGCCACCGCGGGCTGCACCGTGGAATTCATGGCACGCGCTCATTCAAGGTCGGCCCCCGACACTTGATTCAATCCTTCCTCCAACGGAAAATTCGATTTGGGCAATGACCGCGTTATAATTGAAAATGGCTTCCAGCAGGCCCATCTGCGCGCGGCGACTGGTGAGCTCCGCCTGAAGTACCGGCTCCAAACCCACCTGACCGAGTTCCTGCAGCCGTCGCGCCTGAACCAAGGCGCGTCCGGCGAGATCGGCCGCCACTCGCTGCGCGTCCATGCTGGAGCGCCACTGCTCCGACTCCGCGTAGAGCTCTCGCAACTGTCCGGTAATCTGGAATCCGAGTTCCTCCAGCCGAACCTCAGCGATTCTCTGACCAGCCAACTGGGCCCGGATTCGTCCACGGGTTTCCAAACCATCAAAAATATTCCAGCGCGCCGCCGCTCCACCCGACCAGCCATCGAGCCGGTGGGACTCATCGAAATATGAACTGCGGGCGCCATACGCGGCATACGCCTCAATCCTGGGCAGGTAATCGCTGCGGGCACCACGCAGGGCATACTGCGCTGCCTTTAGCCGCGCCGCCGCCGCCGCCAGATCGGGGCGGCGGACTTGGGCCATGCTCGTCGCCTCAGACAGCGTCCACGCGAGCGACCGCGGTCTCAACTCGCCCTCGAACAAGAGAGGTTTTCCCGGCCCGACTTCGTCCGAGATCATCAGCAACCGGCGAAAATACTGCTCTGCCTTGGCCACATTGGTCTGCGTCTGCGTGCGGTCCGCCTCGGCGAGCTTTAACTCCGCCTGCGCCCGAAATTTCTCGTATTCCGGCACCTCCCCCGCCTCTTGCTTCTTCACCGTCCAATCGACCACCTGTTGCAACGCGACCACACGAAGCTGCTCCTTTGCCAACGCATCCCGCCGCCATAGCACGGCGTCAAAGGCCTGGCGAACGAGCGCTACGGTGCGGTGCGCCACGGTTTCCATCGCCAGTCGGGATTCATCCTCCAATGCCTTGTGCTGCCGCGCCTGATTCCAGGCCCCAAAGCCATCGAACACCAACTGGCGCAGTTCGACCCGCGCGTCGTAAGAGGAGGAAGCGACAAATGACCGCTCGTTGGCGGGCAGGGTCAATTCGCTGGCCGTTCGATCGATCAAACCGACGTCGCGCTTGTCACGCGAGGCTGAAACGTTCAACTGCGGCAACAGTCTTGCCCTCACCTGAACCCGAATACCCTGCTGGCGCTCATACTCCAACTTGGCGGCAAGAAGGTCAGGGTTGGCCTCAAGCGCCCGCTGTAGGGCCTTTTCGAGCGTCCATTGTCCATCAGATTCCGGCGGCAATGCGGACGGCGTCTGTTCGGCATGTCCAGCTGCCCACGCAAGACTTACACCAACAAAAAACATCAACCTGCGGAGGACACTCATGCGGCATCAAATCGTAACCTTATAGAAGATGAACCCCGAATTCTTGCCCTGGATGAGAACGGGCTTGGGTTCCGCGCCACGCTCAAACTGGGCGTAAATCGACGGCAGCGAGTTCAGCTTGAGTTTTGGCGCCTCCTCCGGACCTCGACTATCCTCCAATTGATAGATCTGCTTGCGACCCACACGGAGCAATTCCTTCACCAGCGGCAATGCGGCTTGATCGTACAACTTCGACATGAATCCAAACGACAGGATGACATCAAAAGATTTGTCGGCAAAGGGCAGCTTATCGCCCAAGCTGAAGGGTTCGACCCGAATGCCCTCTTCGTGGCATAAAACGCTCCCGATCGAAATCAGTTCCTTGGACAGTTCGACTCCGGTACAATTCCAGAGCGGCCGGGCCTTCTTCAAAAAGTACACGTCTCGACCCCATCCCGCGCCCAAGACCAATACGTCCCGCACGCTTTCGGACTCGTCAACCAAACCGAGCATAAACTCAATCAGTTGACTCGGCCGAAGTGAATCGCGGCTGGCACGAAGTGTTCGAAGCTCGGTCTCAGCCCACGCCAATGCAGACTCCTCGTTGCCCACCTCAGGGAACGGGTCCACCAACGATTGGAAAAGATGTGGGTTAAAGGCCACACCGCCCATGGCCTGTGCAACATCATCTAACCGTGGATCCGGCTGCACCACCATTTGTATTCCGACGTAAGCAGCCCCCCAATGAACGATTTCCACCGGGGTTCGCGCCTGCACCTTGACTCCCCTGATCTCCCATTCCGCCATCTGCGCCTTCGTTGGATTCTCGCAATACTGGAAGGACGCGTGGTCGAAAAGACCCCAAACCGATTCAATGCAGGTGTTCAACATTGCGCCACAAGCGATCCATGAGGCGTAATCGACTCGACTCCAAAATCGGGATGGGGCAGCCAATGCGTCCGCGGCCAACCGCAGGGGGGGCAGCTCCTTCTCAAGGTAACGCAGAGCCGATGAATTCACAAACGTTACCCACAAAGTTCCTTTGGGCTTTGAAAGCTCGAGCAGTTGCTGAAATCGTCGGAACTGACCACGCCAGTATTCATGGAGCCCGTAAAAGATCAAAAGATCAAAGAGCCCATGCCTTTGAGCTTCAGTCGCAAAGGCCTCAACCCGCCAAGGGTCGGCTTCCACGTCATCGAAATCACCCAAATATTTGTGCAATCCCACCCGGTGCTCCACGACAAACAGGCGCGCGCCAGCACCGAGCTTTTCCCTGATCGCCCGCGCCAAGCGCCCATCGCCGTCCCCCACCACTGCCACATGCCTTGCTGCAGACGAAACAGATGCTAAAATCCTCTCTTCCAATGGATTAAGAATCGACAATGAGTTAATCGAAGGCATAAGCAATCAGTCTCCAAATTTCCGCTTTGTATGGCAATAATTAAATGGTCCAGTCCGGCGCGGTGGTTGTCGTGCCACCGCGTGCAGTTCGACACCAGATTCGCCATACGTTCCGAAATGTCGCCTCGATATTTCGCGCAAAGGCACGGCCATCCATGACCGGAGACGCTTGCAAGCGAGCACGAAGACTATCACGCAACTTCTCCCGCCGCGGTCGATCGGTGGCCAACTCCATCGCAATACGAACGTAGTCGTCTTCGGTGCGGGCAACAAATTCGGGCAAACCGACGTTGGATAATAGGCTCAAGCCCCCGCGCGAAACCGCCGTCCGGCCGGCAAGGCTCACGACCGGCACCCCCATCCAGAGCGCATCGCAAGTCGTAGTCCCTCCCGTGAACGGAAAAGGATCGAGCCCTATGTCAATTTGTTGGTAGGTAGCCATATAGTCCGAAAATGACTGTACGCCAACGTAACGCACCCGAGACCTTTCAACTCCATTCGCGCATAAAGCTTCCTGAACCCGCAGCCGCTGCCTATTCGTCCCCGCACACAACAACAGCCGTGAGTTCGGGACTGCACGCAACAGATTGCCCCAAGTTTGGAGCGTCACATCCGACACTTTGCAGAAATTGTTCAAGCAGCCAAATGTGACCAAGCCGACTTCTGGCTCAGGCATAGGACCCACTCGAAGCGGCAAATCCGGAGCTGAATAACACCAATAGGTCTTGGGGAGGTGGAGCGACTTTTCAGCATAGTTCGCCAGATCGGTACCTTCCGGATCGAGGAAGGGATCGGTTATACGGTAGTCCATCGCGTCAAGCCCGGTGGTGCTGCAATAGGCGAGATAGTACACCTGCACGGGCGCGGGCCTGCGGGCAAACGCCAGCAGGCGCCCCTTGGCGGTATGCCCGGCAAGATCAACCAGCACATCGATCTCATCCTGCCGGATGAGTTCGGCCAATTGCGCATCGTCCATCCGGGCGCTGTCGCGCCATCCATCCACGTGCGACTCGATCCGAGCGGTCAGGCAATCGGGTACCGACACATCTGAATACGCAAAAATTCTGAAACAGGCATGATTGTGATTCTCGAGCAAGGGGAGCAGGAATCGGGCTACGGCGTGCGCGCAGAAGTCCGGTGACACGTACCCGATCCGAAGCGGACGCTCCTCGTCGCGCACATTTCCATGCGGCCGAATCAGGGGCTTGAGTGGCGAGGCGTGGCGCATATTCCAGCGGCGGTGTTCCTCGGCCAGCTCGGACGCCGAACAGCCGACGTCGTAGTGCAAAGCCAACAGCAGATTGCTGTGAATACTCGAAAGGCTTGGATTCAACTCAACCGCCCGTCGATATCGCGCAACCGCCTCGTCCATTTGACCCTGCTCCTTGAAGAGGTTGCCCAGATTGAACTGGGCGGGAAAGTAGCCCGGACTGTGACTGAGTGCGGTCTCGTAGCAGGCGATCGCTTCATCCAGCAGACCGAGCGTCTGCAGCACATTGCCCAAGTTGCAATGCGCCTCCGCATAGTTGGGATCGAGCCGAAGCGCGTTGCGATAAGCGGCAACCGCTGCTTCCGTTCGTCCTGATTTTTCGAAAACCGTGCCCAGATTGTTGTGATAGACTGGTGCTTCCGGTCGAAGTTGAATCGCCTGCTGGATCATTTCCACTGCAGATTGAACCTGGCCCTTTTGAAAATTCAGGAATCCCAGCAAATGGAGTGAATCCGCATGAGTCGGTCGCTCCGCAAGAATTCTTCGATAAATCGGCTCCGCTTCGGAAAGCTGACCCGACTGGTGAAGCGCCAACGCTTCTCTCAGCGCCTGTTCTATTCGTGAATCGGCCATCTCGCTTGAAGTTTAGACCGGTCCCGGAACTTGTCGCAAAGAGGAATAGTTCATATTTGCGAAAAATAACCGGGCCTTCCGCGGCTAAAACCACGCCTCGGACAAATTCGTTCGATTCCGAATCGTGGAACAAAGCTGCTCCCGGTTTGTTTACCCATGTCGGTGGATTTCGGCCCGAGTCAATCAAAAGCCGCGGTTTCCTGAACGCATGTCCCACCGCCATGAGCATGCGAAATCGCGATTTCTGGGGTTGGGATTAGTGTTGCTTTGTTTGTCCTCTCTGAGGTGTAAATTCCGTTTGAGCTCATGACATCGCAGACAAATTCAGGTCAGGTACAGTTGCAGCGCCTGGCCAACGACATCACGGCCCGCCTGGCGCAACTGCTGAAGGATCCACCCGATCTGACGTCATATCTCAGTGCCCACGCGAACTGCATCGCTCAGGCGCTACATCCGGTCGGCCTAAACTACGAGATGCTGAGCGGAAACAACCTGCAGCGGGTTCTAGCCAGCAATCGGGAATCGCTCGACTACCGAAAAAGCCCTGAACAGGAGCAGTCGTTTCAGAAGGCGGCAAAGATCGTGGTCACTCAGGGCCGCTTGATGGTCATGGAGCCCAACGTGCTCCCGGCAGAAGGATTGCATGGCCTGCAACCGGAAGATTCCCCGGCTCCGGAGGACCTGCCCCTTTTCAACCAGACTCCTTTTCAACACTTTCTGGTTCCGATTCTGGTGGGCACCTCGGCGGTCGGAGTGTTGCACGTCTGGTTTCAACCCTCCGACGCAAATGGCACGCAGATTCGACAAGCGATTCTGCGTCACGCCTGCGGCGAGATCGAACTCTACCTGAAATCCCGACGCTTGAGTGACATCACGCAGGAACTGACGCGTCTCAGCACATACTCGCGCCTGCTGCAAGAACTCGCCGGCGACGTCGACCTCGAATCCGTGACGTGGAACATCGTCAACTACGCTCGCGAATCGGTGGCATGTGATCGGGTATGTGTGTTCGTGGCGACGGATTACGGACATGCGACACGGTCGATTGAAGGTGTATACCTCGACTACGATTACGAGCTTTTCGCCTGCAGTGGGATCAAGAAACCTCATCCGCGTAGCGAGCACGCGGTCATTCTGAAAGGCGTGGCGCGAAAGCTCACCGAAATGGCGCTCGCACGCACGCCACACGTGACCCCGCGGCCAGAACTCGTCAGCCCAGCCTCGGCCGGGCAAACCAACACCAAGCCCGCGGCAAACGGTGCCGCCGTCCCGATGGCCCCGAGCGGGAACGGCAACTCAAATGCCGCGGAGGCTGAAACACCGGACCCGGTGCCGACACGAATTTCACCGGTGCCGCCAGGAGGTAAGGCGGAAAGCGCGGCTAAGCCGGAGGGTGGAGGTGACGCCAACTCTACCGGGCCGGCCAAGCTCCCGCGTCCGCAAATCCAGCTCACGCTGATTCAGCGGGACCCTTCGAAAACGGCCGGCCGCCCCCGCGAGGTGAATGAATATTTCGAGGTGCTGCCCATGAACTGGGCCACCGTGCTGCCGCTTTTCGACCGCCAGAATCACGTTTGCGGCATTGTGCTGTTTGAGGGGAACCGCCCGCCCGAAAAGCTGGAAACATCGTTTCTGCACATGCGGGATCTGGCCGTTTCTGCCGGGCGTTCGCTTGGCACCAGTCTGCACTGGAACAAGCACCGGTCGCTTCGGCTCGCGCAATGGTGGATCTCTTTTCGTGACAACCTCCTGAATACGCCCGCGAAGAAACTGCTGATCAACTACGCGCTGCCCATCACCTTGCTCATCGCCTCCCTGATCATGCCGGTGACCTACCGGGTCAAGGGCGAGGCGAGCATCGTTTCGGCCACCCATACCACGCTTCCGGTCCTGACGCCCGCCCGGCTGCTGAGCATCTCGGTTCGCGAAGGACAAATCGTAAAGAGCGGAGAGCTCCTCGCGACCTTCGACACGACGGAGCTTCAGCTCCAACACCGCCAGGCGGTGCAAGAGTATCGGCGTGCGCTGGTTGAAAGCGATGCCGCGCTGGCTGCGGGCAACGAAGCCCAAATGCAAATGTCACGCCTGAGCGCGGCGAAGGCATCGGCGATGGCCGAAAAGCTCGGCAATGATATTCGGCTGTCTTCCCTTCGGGCTCCATTCGACGGCATGGTTTTCGGCGCCCAGTCCCTCACTAACCGCATCGGTCAATACTTCCGCCAAGGCGAACCGGCCCTTGAGATTGTCGATCCCCAGCACTGGCAAGTCAAAGTCGCGCTGCGCGAGCAGGACATCGACTTCATGGAACGTCGCCTCCAAGAGAAGAGCGCCGTTCCCGCCACGCTCAAGCTCGCGGCGGATCCGGCGACCGCATATGACCTCAAGTTGAGCAATAGCAGTCAACTGGCGTACGGACTGGATATTTCCAGCGGAAAGTACTTCTTCGGCGCCGTCTTGCCTCTGGAATTGGCCGAAACGCAGGGCGCACTTTTCAAGTCAGGTTTTTCAGGCCGCGTCTCCTTCGATGTCGCCACGCGGCCTCTCGGGTACGTCTTGTTTCGTGATTTTGCCAATTTTATCCGCCTCAAGTTTTTTTAATGACGCACTCAACAAAATTCTTACCCGGCACTCCGAGATCGCGCCTTCGATTCTTCGCTCATTTTTGTTTCGCGATTATCACTCTCTGCACCGCACAACGCATCGGGGCCGTTGAAACGCCTGCACCGACCGACGCCCCCGAGTCGCGGGTGGATTGGAACAGCATCAACCGCGGATCATTACGTTCCATTGTTCGGCCCGCCCAGGATATCCGCCTTAGCTCTCGCGCGGCTGGCATCGTGCAACGCTACATGGCGGAAGAGGGTCAGACGATCAAGTCCGGAGACCAAATCCTGATTTTAGACGATGATCAGGAAAAAGCAGAAGTCGCTCAAGCCGAGGCTGTTTTACGGGGAGCCGAAGCCGATATGGAACGTGCCGAAGCTGAATTTGAACGCACCAAGCCTTTGAGCGCAGAACGAATTTACAGCCCCAAGCAGTTCGCCGACACCAAGTTTGCCCTGGAAACCGCGCGCAGCCGGATGGCACAAGCCCAAGCGGCGCTCGTGCTCGCAAAAGTGCGCCTCGCCAACCGCGCCATCACGTCACCCATCAACGGTATCTTCCTGAAGAAAACAAAGGAGGTCGGCGAGTCGGTTGAACGCTTCGAACCGGTCGCACGCATCGTTGATCGGTCCTATCTGGAAATCGTGGTTTATTGTGACGGCAGTCTCTATGATACTCTCAGCAAGAGGAGCGAAGTGGCCGTTCAGGTTTCCAAATCCGACGACCGGCACGTCGTCGTTCAGGGCCAAGTAACTTATGTCGACCCCATTATCGATTCCACCGGCACGTTTCGTATTCGCGTGCGCCTCCCAAGCTCTGAGGATATTGCCCCGGGGTTGACCGCCGTGCTTCTACCGCAGTTGAAGTTGACCTCCAATGCGGCCAAATAGCCAAAGGGTCCGAAATTTTCGCGCTTGTTAAATGCACGGCGAGCGTTAGATATTTTCATTGTTACAAATGCCATCGCGAAGACAAATCGGTCCGTTTTTCAGATTGGAGTTGCTGGAAACGCGAACTCTCCTTGCCGGAGACGCGGTCGCGATTACTTCGACGGGAGCATATCTTACCAACCTTGACGCGGACCCGACCAGTTCGCAGGTCACCGTCGTCGGAATGAACGGTGGTAAGCTGACGATCGATTCAAATCTCCTTCCTGCCACGGTTAAAGATCTGAAGATTAGTGGTTTTGAAAACGTCACCGTCAGCGGATTGGATAAATTCGATTCTCTGGATCTTTCACGGATTGGAACCTTCGTGGGTGCGGGCATTAGTGTGGGCAGTACCCTAAAGGTTACCAACGTCACGTCGGTGACTCTTGGCTCGGTCGCCGGATTTGCGACGCTGGCGGGTCAGGAAATGCGGTTGGAGGTCAGTGATGCGCGTTCCGCTACCATCTATTCCACGCTCGACCGGTTAACGGTGAGTTCGAAGAACGATTTGATGCTCCTGAGCGGCAATCCGAAGCAGGAGATCCGCCTCGAACTTCAAACCAGCGGCTCCACTATTCTAGGACCAACCCTGCAGAGCGCTTCGCAGGTTCCGACCCCGGTCATCCCGCCCAGTTCGCAGATTCCGACCCCGATCATCCCGCCCAGTTCGCAGGTTCCGACCCCGGTCATCCCGCCCAGTTCGCAGATTCCGACCCCGGTCATCCCGCCCAGTTCGCAAGTTCCAGACCCGATTCAGACGCCGAGTCCGCAAGATCCGGTCCTCAGCCAGCCAGCCGGTTCCGCAATCACGGACCCGATCCAGCAGGTAATTTCACCGAGTGATCTGGCTGCAGACCCCGTTTATACCTTCACGGGAATCTCCAACGGCGGCCAGTCATCCTACACAGTAATTGTGATTTCCCTTTCGGAAGGAACCGAGGGAAATTTGTTTCTGCTCAAACTTCAGAACGCGGTCAAGCAAGGTGATGCAAATGGCGTCAAGACTGCTTTCGCCGAATACATCAAGAATGTCCGCTCGCTGGGTACACTCTCGTACGGCATCACTCTCGCGGCCAACACCCAAACCAGAGTCATCGTACCGTCCTTCGCCGAGGCAGCGCGCCAATTCGATACTACTGATCGACTGGCAGACATTGCCGCGTCCTTTTCCGCACCTCTCGAGCTTTCGAACGTAAATCTCGCCAGTCTCAACCTCCATCTTTTGGGCGGCGTTGATTTCCAGCCCTTGAGCACAGTCGAGACTCAAGACTTGGCGACTGAAAACCCAGGGCCGATATCCATCGCCCCGGCAAAACCGGTGGCCACGGATGAACTCCGGTCCTCCAGCAGCACGACCGACCAGCCCATTCTCGATCAAGTTCGAAGCGGCTTGGCCACGCTTCTTACAGGGGTGGACTCACATATTGACACGGTCTCGGCCTATATCATCGACCGGTTTGGCAATGAGTTTCAACCGGGAGAGCGACCGGTCTTGTTGGTGGACGCCAAATCGGCTCGCTCGGCACCAAGCCGGGAACTTGACTGGATTGAGTTGTAGCACGCGTCCAGCTTCGTGGCGACCTTCGGCGGATCAGGAAGGCCGGTTGCAGATCAGCCTCTGACTACCTCCTTCAGCTCATTGGGGAATGTATGGCTGCAAGGCGGCCACACGCGGCAAAACAAAGCAAGCTGCTGATTGGACTTTGACCTCCCTCTCCCATGCTTCTCAGCATCGTCGTTCCAGTTTACCGTGAAGAGACGAACATCCCCGAGTTCCTCCGACGATTGCATGGTATTCTGGCCGGCGTCACCAGCGACTATGAGATTGTTTTTGCCCTCGACCCCTCGCCCGACCGCTCGGAGGAGGTCATTCTTGAGCACCGCGCCGCCGACGCCCGCATCAAACTTCTGAAGTTCTCCCGGCGTTTTGGCCAGCCGATGGCCACTCTCGCCGGGCTCGAATACTCCTCTGGCGACGCCGTGATCGTCATGGATGTCGACCTCCAGGACCCGCCGGAACTCGTCCCGGATCTGGTCGGAAAGTGGCGCGAAGGCTACGATGTCGTGCTGCCGCAGCGCCGCCATCGGACCGGCGAACCGTGGTTGAAACGCCTCGTCGCCGCGGCTGGCTACCAGGTGATCAACAGGATCGCCGACGTCCGCATCCCGCCCAACACCGGGGATTTCCGCCTGATTTCGCGGCGCGTTGTCAACGAGATCGTGCGATTACGGGAGTCACACGGCTTTCTCCGCGGCATGGTCGCGATCGTTGGCTTTCGCCAGGCGCTCGTCCCGTTCGATCGCCCGCCGCGCTTCGCCGGCCGTACGAACTACAATCGCTTCCTTGGCTCCCTCCGCATCGGCTTCAACGGCGTGTTTTGTTTCTCCACCTATGCCCTCAGGCTGAGCACCTTGTTCGGCTTTGTCCTGGCGGGAGGAACGTTCGTTTTCGCCCTGCTCTATTTCATCGCGAAAGTCCTCAACCTGTTCCCCTTTGCCTCCGGCAACCCCACCATCGTCATCCTGATTCTGTTTCTCGGCGGCATCCAGTTGATCAGCGTCGGAATCCTCGGCGAATACATCGGCCGGATTTACGAGGAGGTCCGCGCCCGGCCAAAGTTCATCGTCGACCGGGCGGAGGGCTTCAACCACTGACGCCCGGCCGCCCGCCCGGCTCCGCCCGATGGCTTGCGCTTGAGCGTCTCCATCCTCATTTCGCTCGCCTGCATGCAACATGTCTTCGTCACCGGCGCGGCCGGGTTCATCGGCTCCAATCTGGTCGACCGGCTTCTCGCCGACGGCGTGACCGTCACCGGCTGGGATAATCTTTCCACCGGTCAGCTGCGTTTTCTCGACGGCGCGCGGGAGAATCCAAGGTTCAAACTTGTCCGCGGCGACACCCTCGACCTGCCCGCGCTCACGGCCGCGATCCGGGGCGCCGACTTCGTTTTCCACCTCGCCGCCAACGCCGACGTCCGCGACGGCTGGAAGCACCCGGAAAAAGACCTCCAGCAAAACACGATCGCCACCTTCAACGTCCTCGAGGCGATGCGCACGAACGGCGTCAGCGGCGTCGCCTTCGCCTCGACCGGCTCGGTGTACGGCGAGGCGCCGGTCTCGCCGGAGAAGCCGACGCCCGAGGACGATGCGTTTCCCATCCAGACCTCGCTTTACGCCGCCTCCAAGGCCGCCGGCGAAGGCCTGCTTTCCGCCTACGCCGAGGGCGGGCAAATCGCCGAGGCTTACATTTTCCGCTTCGTCTCGATTCTGGGCGAGCGGTACACCCACGGACACGTATTCGATTTCTACCATCAGCTCGTCGAACACCCCGACCGGCTGCGTGTCCTCGGCAACGGCCTGCAGCGCAAGAGCTACCTCGACGTGCAGGACTGCATCGAGGCGATGCTGCAGGTGACGCGCGCCGGCACCGCGCGCGCGGCGAAGCACCGCACCCAGGTCTACAATCTCGGCACGCCGGAATTTGTGCAGGTCAACGACAGCATCCGCTTCATTTGCGGCGCGCTGGGCCTGAAACCGAACGTTGAATACACCGGCGGCGATCGCGGCTGGGTCGGGGACAATCCGTTCATCTTTCTCGCCACGAAAAAGATCCAGGCCACCGGCTGGAAACCGCGGCTCACCATTGAACAAGGGATCGTGAAAACCCTGCGCTGGCTCGAGGCCAACCGCTGGGTGTTCGCTGCGCGAAAGTGAAGGTGAAGGTGAAAGTGGAACATATATGAGTGCCAACCAGAACTTGATGAAATTTGGCGCGTATGTGAAAGCGCTCCAGTTGTTCGATCTGGTCGTCGCCGATCTTTCTCCGCTGGCAGCCCAAATGAACTTGTCCCGCCTGATCGGCCAGCAATTCGCCAGCGCCGACTCCGTCGCCTCAAACATAGAAGAAGGTTACGGACGCGGTAGCACGAAGGAATACGCTCAGTTTCTCGTGATCGCGCGCGGTTCTGCGCAAGAAACCGCGGGCCGATACGGCCGATTCAAGCACTGGCTGCCGCAGGCAGTGGTCGACGAACGCCAGGCCCTTTGCCACGAGATCATTGGAATTCTAACGGGCTCGATAAACACCCTGCGCGCCGGAAAGTAACCCACCTTCATCCTCACTTTCACTTTCACCTCATGCATTTTGTCCTCACCGGCTCCAGTACGGGCATCGGCCGTGCCCTCGCCGAACGCCTGCTCTCTCGCGGTCATTGCGTGTGGGGGCTCGCGCGGTCCGATCAGGCGGACTTCGTGGCGCGCCACGCGGGCAACTTTCGCGCCTCGCGCTGCGACGTCGGCGACTGGCCGCAGGTCGCCCGCGCGGCCAGCGAAGTCGCCGCCGCCCTGCCGCATATCGACGGGCTCATCACCTGCGCCGGCACCCTGGGCGAAGTCGGGCGCGCGCTCAGCACCAGCCCCGCGCGCTGGAGCGCAACGATCCGCGCCAATCTCGACGGCACGTATCACGCCCTGCGCGCATTCAACGCGCTGCTCGAGCGCGCGCCGCGTCGCGCCAAGGTGGTTTGCTTCTCAGGCGGCGGCGCCACGAAGCCCCGCGCCCGCTTCTCCGCCTACGGCGTCGCCAAGACGGGCATCGTCCGCCTCGTCGAAACGATCGCGGAAGAGGAGCGGGGCCGCCCGCTCGACATCAACGCCGTCGCCCCCGGCGCGATTAACACCCGGCTCACCGACGAAGTCATTGCCCTGGGCTCCGCCGTGGCGGGCGAAGCCGAATTCGCCGCGGCCCAAAAACAAAAGGCATCCGGGGGCGACTCACTCGAGCAGGCGCTTGGGCTCGTCGAATGGCTGCTCGCGCCCGCCAGCGACGGCATCACCGGGCGCCTGCTGAGCGCGCCGTGGGATCCGTGGCCGACTCTCGACCAGCACCGCGCCGAACTCGCCGCGAGCGACATTTATACGCTCCGTCGCATCGTCCCGGAAGAGCGCCGCCGGAACTGGTAGGTCCCGGCCTCCCGCGGTCAACGCAGGACCCCCGGCAGGCGACCGGACGTCGGCAGGCGTTCCCAGCCTTTCACCCGTCACGCGCCCGGAACACCCGATAGTTCAGCAGCAGAAACACGACCAGGGTCGAGGGCGGAATCGCCCAAAACGCCGCCCACATCACGCTCAGTCCCATCGCGTCGTGACCCACTTTGAACGCCACGACGTTGATGACGAAGCTCAGCGCAATGGTGATGAGGTACTCGCCGAATTGCAGGCCCGCGTCGGGCCGTGCGCTCGGCAACGCCCAAAACCGGTTGGCCAGGTAATGTGCCGCCGTCGACACGATCCACGACACACTGAAGGCCACGGTCGCGCTCAACCACGTCTGCAACCACGCGAGCACGGCAAACTGGACCGCCGCCGATCCGCCACCGACGACGAGAAACCGCGCCAGTCTCATCTGGGTCTCTCGATCGGGAGGCGCGTCCTTCGGCATCGCCGCATCGGAACGAGCGAACCGCCCCGGTCGCAACCTCATTCGCACGCCTTCAAAACCTCACTTGCGTCTCCCGGTCGCTTGGCTTCGCCTTGGCCATTCAACGATCCGGAATGAACCGCGCCAACTCCGAACTACTCAATTTCGCCGTCATTGGCTGCGGTCTCGTCGGCCGCCAACGCGCCGACGCGCTCGCGAAAATTTCCGATGCCGCGCTCCTCTACACCTGCGACCTCGATGCCGCCCGCGCCGCCGGCCTCGCCAAGCTCGCGCCGGGCTGCACGGCGGTCACCGATTTCAACCCTGTGCTCGCCGACGCGCGCGTTCACGCTGTCGTCGTCGCGACGCTCAATGCCGCGCTCGCCCCGCTCGCGCTCGCCGCCGTCCGCGCGGGCAAGCATGTGCTGGTCGAAAAACCGGGCGCGCTCAACGCCGCGCAGCTGCGCACCGTCCGCGCCGCCGCGCAGAAAACCGGGGCGCGTGTCCGGCTCGGCTACAACCACCGGTTTCATCCCGCGCTCCAGAAAGCCCACGAACTCATCGACGCGGGCGCGCTCGGCCCGCTCATGTTTCTCCGCGGACGCTACGGCCACGGCGGGCGCCCGGGCTACGACCGCGAGTGGCGGTCCGACGCCGCGCTTTCCGGCGGGGGCGAACTCATCGATCAAGGCGTGCACCTGATCGATCTGGCCGGCTGGTTCCTCGGCGACTTCCCGATTGTGGAGGGACATGCGACAACCTTGTTTTGGGACATGAAGGTCGACGACAACGCGTTCCTCTCCCTGCGCACGGCCGCCGGCCAGACGGCATGGCTCCACGTGAGCTGTACCGAGTGGAAAAACCTTTTCTCCCTCGAACTCTACGGTCGCAACGGAAAGCTCGCGCTCGACGGGCTCGGCGGCAGCTACGGCCTGGAGCGGCTCACGTTCTACAAGATGCGCCCGGAAATGGGCCCGCCGGAAACCACGATTCTTGAATTTCCGCGCGCCGACGATTCGTGGATGCTGGAGACCCGCGCCTTCATCGACGACATCCGCCTCGACCGCGAGCCGTCCCCCGGATTGGGCGAAGGCATCCGCACGCTGGAAATCGTCGAGCAGATCTATGCGAAGGGGGAGCGAGAGGGAAAGGGAAAGTGAGAGGGAGAGGGAAAGGGAAAGTGAAAGTGAAAGTCACGTTGCGTCATGCCAAACGATGAATCGTTGCGGAACTACGGTGCACACCGAAAGGCGCTGGAGCTGTTCGATCTGGTCGTGGCCGACTTGACCCCGTTGGCGAAGGAGCCTGCTCTTCAGCGACTGGTTTCGCAGCAGTTTGCGAGCACCGACTCAGTGGCTTCTAACATCGAGGAAGGTTTTGGCCGCGGCAGCCGCCCCGTTCCCTTTCACTTTCACTCTCCCTCTCACTTTCACTCTTCCTCTCACTTCTCCATGATCATCACCCGTTCTCCCTTGCGCGTCTCTCTCGGCGGCGGCGGCACGGACCTGCCCTCGTATTATCGCGAGTTCGGCGGCTTCGTCGTCGCGGCGGCGATCGACAAATACGTCTACATCACGAAGCACCGGACGTTCCAGCCGGAGATCATCATCAAGTACTCGAAGTTGGAACGGGTGCGGTCCGTCAACCAAATCGAACATCCCATCATTCGCGAGGCGCTGATGCTGGTCGGCATCACCGATCCGCACATTGAGCTGACCTCGATGGCCGACATCCCCGGTGGCACCGGCCTCGGCTCGAGCGGCAGTTTCACCACTGCGCTGTTGAAGGCATTGCACGCGCACAAAAAGAACATTGTCTCCCCGGCCGAGCTCGCCGAGCAGGCCTGTGACATCGAACTCAACAAACTGGGCGAGCCGATCGGCAAGCAGGACCAATACATCGCGGCCGTCGGCGGTATCACCGCCTTCACGTTTCACCCGGACGGTCGCGTCGAGTATCGCCCGTGCGCAGTTTCCGAGGAGACGCTCTTCAACCTCGAGGACAACCTGCTGCTGTTCTTCACCGGCTACAGCCGCAGCGCGTCGGCCATCCTCAAGGATCAAAACGACAGGTCGAAGCGGAGCGATCCGGCGATGCTCGACCACCTGCACTTCACGAAAGAGCTCGGCCGCCAGTCGCTCGCCGCGCTCGAGAGCAGCCGCCTCGAGGAGTTCGCCCGGCTGATGGACGTCCACTGGCAGCGGAAGAAAACCCGCAGTTCCGGCATGAGCAACGCGCCCATCAACGACTGGTATGATCACGCAATGGCCCACGGCGCGCTCGGCGGCAAACTCATCGGCGCGGGCGGCGGCGGGTTCCTGATGTTCTACGCCGGCGACAAGACGAAGCTCCGCCATGCGATGCGCGAGAAAGGCCTGCAGGAGGTCCGCTTCCGCTTCGACTTCGAAGGCAGCAAGGTCGTGGCCCAGAATTGAGTTATCAAACGCGGAGATCGCGGAGGACGCGAAGAGCAAACAAAACACTCCGCGCTCTCCGTGTAATCCGCGGTTGATTGGTTTGAGCAATGACCGAGCAACCTGCCTTTCTCTGTGACCTCCGGCTCGACCTCT
>JACQWK010000200.1 GCA_016209525.1 Verrucomicrobiota bacterium | reverse complement strand
GTCCACGGCCATGGGGTTGCGGTCCACGCCGTAGAGGCAGCGTTGCGCGATGGTGCGCATGGCGAGGAGTTCCTCGGTCTCATCGGGCGGCAGCGCGGGTCGTCCGCCATGCACGCGCCAGGCGCGCACGAGCACGTCGGCAAGCTGGCGGCAGGTTTCGACGAGGAACGCCGCCGAGCCGACGGCGATGTCGCAGATTTTGAGGGAGAGGATGGCGTCGGGAGTGGCGCAGGCATCCTTGCCTGCGGGTTCACCGGGCTTCCCAGCCCGGTGTTCCGGTCCTGGCGGCGAGACGCCGCCGGAACTCGCAGGCGGGACGCCTGCGCTACGTGCGCCCGCGAGCCGTTTCAGAATCGGTTCGAGGGTCTTGCGAACGATGGGCTCGGTGAAAGAGCGCGGCGTGTAGTGCGAGCCGCTGCGGCGGCGTTCGTCGGTGGGTTGGAGCACGAGTCCGCCCGAGGCCACCGGCGCGGGTGTGGCGTGGCGGTCAATGCGTTTCTCCAGCGCGACGAGGAGGTCGTCCACGGTGGCGGCGGTTTTGAGGCGCTTGTCGGCTTCGCCGGTGAGTTCAGTGTCGGCGTTTTCCTTGAGCCACTTGGCGCGGTCCTTGGCCGGGATGGCGAGGAGTTGTTCCAGGCTGATGACCGGCGAGGCGGGCACGCCGCCGTTCTTGCGTTTGCCCTTGAGCGCAATTGCGGTGCCTTCGGCACTTTCGACGCCGAAGCCCATGATGGTTTGATAGACCGAGCCGATTTCTTCCACGTCGAGCGTGCGGTAGCTGACGCGTTCGCCTTCCAGGATGCAGAGTTTTTCCAAGATGCGATGGAGCGTGCCGTCGCTGACCAAGGGGAGTGCGGAATGGGGAAGACCCACCACACCCCGACCCACTCCCCCCGGTGCGGGCGGAGAGGGAGAAGAACGGAGCGCTTCGTTCCAGCTACGGCGACCTTCGAGGAACGCGTGACGGTCGGGGTCGAAGAGGTGGCCGGCGCGGGCGGGCATCGCGAGGTCGGGATGCCGGCAGCCGCCGTGGATGACACGGAAGAGAGCCAACAGTTGCGCCCACGCGCCGAAGCGGTGGTCCATGGTGTCCGGGTAACGCTCGGCATCGGCGCGCAGGCGCTCGAAGAGTCCGCGCACGGAGTAGTGCCGCACGTAAAGCCCGCTCATGGGCAGCAGTCCGCGGTCCTCGGCGAACAGCGTGAACACCAACCGCAACAGAACGGTGACGAGACCGCGGTAGATGCTGGCCGGGTCTTTGGCGGCGAGTTCACGCAGGAGCGCGCCCTTCACCCGCTCGTCCGCCGCCTCGAAGCCGCGCAGCAATTCGTAAAGCGCGTGCAGGACTTGTTCGGCGAGAATTTCCGAGACGCTGGCCTGGTAGTCTCGGCTGCGCTGGAGAAGCGCGGAGAGGCGGGCGTCGCTGGGCGCGTTGAAGAGTGTCCACGAGCCGATGAGCAGTTGGAACGCGCCGAGGATGAGCCGGCCAGAGACTTCGGTCATCGCGCCGACGGGGAACGTGAGCGCGCCGGAGTTTTCTTTGGGCGGCGCGTAGATGAGGCGGAAGTGCGTGCCGTTGGTCAGCAGGCCAATGGGCACGCCGGTCTCGCGCAGGAGGCGCTCGAATTTCCTGGACGGCGAGGCGTGCCAGTTGCGCTCGGAGCTGGCCACGGGTTTGTCGAGGTCCACCGTGGCGGGGTGAGACTGAACGAGGAGAAGCCAGGGGGAATTTATGATTTCTGATTTAGGATTTATGATTTGGAGCGGCGGGCGTTTGACGGCGAAGGAGGGGCGCAGGGTTTCCTGAAATTCTGGCAGCGAGACGGAAAGGGACTCCGGCAGCGGACATGACGGATCGACTCCGACGAGGAGTTCGTAGGGCCAGCCGAGAAAGTCGGTAACGAACTTCTGGATGTTCGCGATGCCGGGCTGGGTTTCCGCCGTGTCGCTGTCGGCCATCCGGAGACTGGAAACGTGTTCGGCGAAGCGGCGCTGGAGATCGCCGAGTTGGGCGCGGTCAATGATGGCCTGCGCATCCTTTAACGCCGGCGCGGACACCACGAGGCCCTCGGGCTGAACGTAGCCCAACCAGGCCAAGTGGTCGGCGAGCGCGGGGTCTTTGGTGAAGGGCGGCATGGTGTCAGGCTTTGGTTAAAGCCCAATTGCGATGCGAATTGCGTTTTAGCGAGTCATAGAGAGCATTGGTTTTCATGAGCTTACGCGGCTATGGCCCAGCGAGATTGTGTCGGGATTGCGTTTAATGGCATCAACTTTGAGTTTTTGTGGCGTTGCAGTTGCGTGATTGCCTTGTAAATCCGGCAGTTACGATGGTTTTTGATTGTTGCTTTGATTCTTTTTAGTTGTTTTTGATTCTTGGGCCAAGAACCACCGGGCAGCACGACGAACACCGAAACTCTGAATTTTTCCGGCGGTGCGCAACTCGCGGAGCAACGTTGCCAACTGCTGGCGGCTGAGAGATGGAAGTACCTGATGGAATTCGCCGAACTGTGCACCATGACCGGCGCTGTCCCGGATGTGTTTCAGGAGAAGTTCCTTGTTGGTTTCCTTGTCCAAGCCACGCCGACGGGTATAAACGCCGGTCTCGCCCGCGAATTGATGGAACTTCCTGGCGAGCAGATAACGAGTGCCGCGTCCACGGCCAACCGACTCAATGATGCCGTGTTCTTTAAGATGAGCCAGGCGAGTCTTCAGGCCATCCGGCACGAGTTGCTCACGTTGCAGAAGATCCAAAATCAGAAAGTCGTGGGTTGAAAAACTGGCCATGCGCTCCTGTCCCACCTTTTCCAGAAAACGGAGGAAGGCAGGGCTTTGGATTGTGCCTTGCAACGTAAGCCGAACTTCGTGGGCGGCAGTGCCGGTAAAGTCGGGTAGCGGTTTGCTCTGCATGATGGCGCGTTCGAACATCAGATTCATGCCCTGTCCGGCGCGCTCGACCAGTCCACACTTGCTGAAAGCTTCCGCCAGGCGGCGATTGCGCGGTTGCTGCTGGTCAAGGACGTTGTCGGTGGTCACGCCGGGCGGCCAACCGCCGGGGCTGATGACTTCAAGCCGCCGTGAAAACTGCCGGACGAAGACCGAGCCGGCGGCGCGGTAATCGCGATGGCAGACGGCGTTGAGGATGGCTTCGCGAACCGGCTGCTCGTCGAAGGTGGGCAGCTCGAATCGGAAGAAGCCATCTTGATAGCTTTGTCGATCATTGCGCTTGTTAATAAGTTCCCAAAGCCGGTCGTGATACCGTAGCAGGCCCTCGCGGAACTCGTGACGCTCTTGGGCCGGTCCAGACACCTCGCTGGAGCGATACTCGAAGATGACCTCGGACGGCGCTAGATGGCGGGACAGCGCGGCGCGCGTGCCGAGAAGAATCAGGGAAGCGAAAGTAATCTTCCCTTCCACTAACAAATCGGCGTCGGTGAGGACTTGTTCCGGCGAAACGGTCAGAAGTCGTTCGTTGGCAGAACGTCTGGCCCAGCGGGCACGGAAATCACTCAAGGCGGTTGGGTCGAGGTCAGCGAGAGTGGATTTAGGGCAAGCCTCGGCAGAGAAATCGGTCTCGATTTCGGCGTGGATGGCCCGGAGCTGTTCGCTGGTCATGCCGACCAAGGCATCTGCGCTGCGCATGAAGAACGTGCCTTTGTAGGAGAGTGCTTCTCCAGGCGGACACGACGGAACGTGGAAGATCAAGACACGTTTGCCTTCATGCAAATACTCTTCGATGGGAATCCGGTGGTGGAGGTTTTGGAACAGACCTGCTTCGGTTCGACCCGGTTCTAGAAACGCGCTCGTGCCGACGACTTGCCGGGGACGCGCATCGCTGACGCCCAGAATGATTTTGCCGCCACGTTCGTTCGCCAGGGCGACGCAGTACTTGACCAACTCTTCGAAGTGAAAGTTGGTCTTCGCCTCTTTAAATTCCAATTGGGCGCCTTCGGGTGCGTTCAAGTAACAAACAAATTCTGAATCAGTGGTCAGCATGGCGTTCTCCAGTCACAGGCCACAAATACGCGAGGCCGACGGGTTCGAGGCGGAACGATTTGGTCTGATAAAACTCGGCGATGCGCTTTGGTTCGCGCGCCAGGTCGCCATCCACGTTGGCGAGCCAGCGTTCCCAGTGGCGGCGATCGGCGCTGAGTTGCCGTTTCTCATCGTCGCTGAAGCCGAGGAGAAGTTGATCCGCTTCGGTTGCAGTGTATTTGGCGAGCACGCGGCGGCGCTGGTCTTCGAGAATCTTCTTCAACGACTCGGACTCGGCCTGGCCGCGTTCGGCGAGTTGTTTCTCCGCCTCCTCGCGGGCGGCATTCCCGCGTTGATTCAGGTGCGGGAGTAATTCGCGGATGTCCTGCGCTATGCTGGCTTGGAGACGCTGCGTGGCCGGGGCGGGAATGGTGCGCGGTTTGGTGGAAGGCTTGAGCGATTCCTGCAGGATGCTGATAGTGCGAGACTCGGCGTCGCGACCGTAGGGCGTGAGCGGCGCTTTCCGATCAGCCGGATCGATCCAGCGGGCAGTGACGGTGATCAGTTCCTCGTGGAGCCGAGCTGCGCCTGCTCCGTAAAGCGCCAGGCGACCGAGCAGAACAACGCGGGGAATCGCATCGTCGGATTGCGCTAGGCACGCGCGGGAGAGGTCGTGGTAAACGAAACCCTGGGCAAGAAATCGGCCCAGCAACCGCTGCACGACGCGGTGCGAAAGGTGAAGTTGCACCGTGTCGCCGTCGAATCCTGGCGGTGGCGCGAACACGACAGGACGCAGCTTGGCTTCGCGCCGCCATTCGTAGAGCGATTGGTCGTGCTCGGGTGGCGGGCGCAAGGTGTCGAGTGTGGCCGCCCAGCGCGGATCGCTACCGTGGCGAGCTTTCAAGTTGGGAAAGATGTAGCGCGTGGGTTCACCCGGCGGTGAAAGGGATTCGCGCAATGGTTCACTCTGGAGAAATTCCAACGAACAATTGAGCGCATCGCGGAGTTGGACTTCATCCAGACCAATCCAGCGGCGGGCGTCGTTGATGCGATTGCGGAGCGTGTCCACTTCGGCACGAAGACGTTTTTGGCGTTCTTCGGCTTCCTCGTCTAATTCGGCCCGTCGGGCGGCACGCTTATCGGGATCATCTTCTAAGGCTTCAATCTCGGCGGCGGCGGCTTCCGCATCGGCGCGACGGATGCCGGTGCGCAACCGCTTTTCGACGACCTCGGAGAGGCTGCCCAGTTCGAGACGGATGGTCTCGGTCTTGCGCACGAGAGCGCGAAGCACGCGATCTTCAGGGCGCTGTGTATAGACAAAATAGTGGCAGAACACTTCGCCGTTGGGCTGGAGTTTGCGGTCAATACGGCCGTTGCGTTGCTCCAGACGAGACGGGTTCCACGGGAGATCGTAGTGAAACAGATGCCAGCAGTGCGCCTGCAAGTTGAGACCTTCACGGGCGGCGTCCGTGGCGATGAGAATGCGCAAGGGCTGGCGGTCGGGAGGTTCATTGAACGCGCGTTTCAAATCCTCACGCTTGTCGGGCGGCGTCGGGCCGTGGAAGACATCGAGCCGAGCCTCGGCACGGTCCGTGCCAGCGATGGCGGCTTCGAGTTGGGTGCGGAGGTAGCGGGCGGTGTCTTCGTATTCGGTGAAAATGATGAGACGGAGCGCCGACCAGGCCGCGCCGGGCTGCGGCGAGGGGGTGCCAGGGAGGCGAATGCCCGGACAGCAATTGGCGCCCAGCCATTCAATCAGCCAGGTAATGCGGGCGTCCGGGCGATGGCGGTGCTGCTCGGCAACGCGAGCCATATCGCCAAGCAGTTCGCGCTCGCGAGCAACGTTGGCAGACGCGGGAGCGCCGGGAGTGGAAGTGGTGGCCTGCCCGATCGCGTCGGCGGCTTCGGCCTCCTGTTGCTCAGATGGGGAGTTGGCCACGCTCATCGTCGTTGTCGAAGCCCGCAGTCAGTTGCGCAAGGTCGGTGGCGGAAATGTTCGCGCGCGCGGCGGTTTCACCCGCCCAGACTTTTTCCATGGCACGGCGATGCGCGGCCAGCGTGCGCTGAAAAGCCTCGACGGATGAAAACAGGCGCTGTTGGAGCGTCGAGAGAATGAGCGCGCCTTGAGTTTGCTCGCGCTTGGTGGCGGCAGCGAAGCGTTCGCGCCGCACCGTGGCGTAGGCATCGAGCCATTCGGCAAGGCGCAATTCGGGCGCGTCGGCGGAAAGGTCCTCTCGATCCACCTGCACGACTCGGCGGATGGGAAAGCCACCGGCGACGACTCGCACGTCCTCTTTGAGCCGGCGGACCATGACAGCATCCAGGGAAGACTTGAGCACGGGCACGCCACGCATGAAGCGCTTATCGTCGAGCAGTTCGAGAAGGGCACTGAAGCTGTTGGAATGGCCATTGTGCGGAGTGGCGGAAAGGAAGAGGCGATGCTCGAAACGTGGCGCAAGGTCGCGAATGGCGCGGGTGATCTTGGAATCAATGGCGTATTTTGCACCGCTGGCCGGAGCGGCATGATGGGCTTCGTCAAGGATGAGCAGACTGCCCGGACGGAGGTTGTCGAGCCAGACGCGCAGCGGAGCCGCGTACGTTTCATCAATCAATAAACGTTGCGAGACGAGAAAGCGTGGGAACGTATCCCACGGGTTCACGGCGTAACCACGGTCCCGCCGGATGTGTTCTACGTAATCGCGATCCAGAATTTCAAAGCGCAAGCCAAAGCGGGAGTCGAGTTCCTCCTGCCACTGTTTCAGCATCGAAGGTGGACAAACGACAACGACATCGCGAACCCGGCGACGAAGGAGCAACTCGGTGGCGATGAGTCCGGCCTCGATGGTTTTGCCAAGACCGACGTCATCGGCGATGAAAAGATTCACGCGTGGAAGTTGGAGTGCTTTCTTCAACGGTTCCAACTGATAGGCGTCAACGCGGATACCGGCGCGGAAAGGGGATTGAAAGAGCCTGGGGTCGGTGGCGGTGATGCAATGCCATCGCAAGGTGTTGAAGTAGGCGACGAACTGCCGCGCGTCGTCAAAGCCTTTCTGACCGATTTGCGCCCACGCTTCGGTGTCGAGTATCTGGCTGTCGAGTTCGGCTTCCCAGAGAACTTCCAGGGCCTCGCCCTGCGCATCGTCATCCACACAAGAAAGACGAAGCCACGTGCCTGCTGGCGATGGCGCCGTGTCCTCCACCAGCCAATGCCGAGTCCGCACCCGGACAATTTGACCGGATACGGGCTTGCGTGTGTCCTCAGTTTTCATTTCGGCCGATTTCAGGTCTTTTGAGCGCAAGCGGGCATGAAGTGATGGGGGCAAGCGGCTTAAAGGATTTACTCAGGTTCCAACGCTCTGACAAATGGTGAAAAAATTCGACTCGTTTCATCGCTGCTCGTACCTCGCACAGAGCCGAGCCCAACTCATACTCCTCAGGGAGTGGCAAATGAAGTCGTGTGACGTTTCTGACCATTTACCCCACGCGGTGGCCAGCCTCGATTCCAATTCGGCAAGAGTCTAACGGAATCCAACTATTTGCTGCAAGCACGACGCTGCACTTTGCTGCACATTACTGACAGAATCGAATGGAAGGTAAGTTCCAACGATGCAGTTTTCAGTAGGAAAATATCAAGAGTGTTCCGCAGGGGTATCCGCATTGCGGAATCGGCCCCTCCCGTCACCCCGCGATACCGCCCCCGGTCTCACGGCCCTCGACGATTCGGAGGTTTCGGTGTCCGGCCAGTAATTCTCTGCGCGTGAAATCCTAACAAGCAGACACTCCGGGAGCCGCGCGGCGAGTCAAGATGGACCGCAGAGGGAAACAGGGCGAGGAATATCTTGACGCGCCGACCGGCGACCCACAATCGAAACTCCGATTCACGCGCACAGCCTCACGCGACTGCCGACTGTCTGCGGACAGTTTTTGTCAGTTCCCTGTGCGCAGCCGGGTCGTGGTCCCGGACTGATTCTGGCCTGATCCACAATTCCTCCAACGGCGCGGCTGGTGAGTGTATTTGCCGCGACCGCCGTACGGTCGCAAAATCCTTAGCTGGCTAAGGGGTAAGGCTTGCCTCGTTAAAAATCGGTTCATGGATGGCCCGCGAATGCGATGTTCGACGATTGTGTTGCGACCGTGACGGCGGCTCGCTCGATTCGAAACTGGCGGCGGCAGAACTCAATTGCCCATGTCGCCGGCGCTGTGCGAGGTATCCCGCGTCATGCAAGTCACCGTGAAAATGCCGGATCAAATTGCCCGCCAGTGGGGTGAAACCCCGGACGAAGTAGCTCGCCATGTCATGGAGGACGCGGCGATTGAGGGTTATCGCGCCGGCCGCCTCTCGCATCGGCAAGTCGGCCAGATGCTGGGCCTGGACTACTGGCAGACGGAGGCTTTTCTCAAGGAACGCGGCGTGCCGCTGCGGACCTGGAAGCTGACAACGCGACGCTGGAAAGAATCCTGGCCCAATCGTGAGCGTCGTCGTCTCGGACACCTCGCCGTTGCATTACCTCATCCTGTGTGGCGCCGAAGCTGCGCTGCCTCGCCTCTTCAGCCAAGTTAGAGGCCGGCTGATAGCAGTTAGGCGCTGATCAATCTCCGTTCGTCCAGCGAATCTCGCTACGTTGCCTCACTTTCGCTCGCAGTTTCTTAATGAATGATCGCGAAAGTGCCGTCAGGCTTCGCAACGGCGGCAGCCAGGCTCCAAACCGGGATTCCGTCCCTCGTTTCCGGTGTTGATCGGGCGTTCCCGCGAGCGTCGAAAAGTTGCCAGGCGAGCGAGCCCCCTTTCTGCCATCCCGTTCCTTCTGTCCAGACAAAGAGCGTGTCCCCCGTGTTGTTGCTCACCGCGACAGGATGCTTGCGTTTCCCAGTCCCGGACGGAGCGAACAGCGGCCCGACTTCAGATCGTTTGCCATCCACAAGCGCGCTGTACACTTGGCCATCGGTTTCCCACGCCGCGAGCGTCTTGCCTTGAGTTTCCGTGAAGGAGGCGCTGCTCATCGGGCAGGTCGGCACGATCCATTTGTGACGGTGCGCGATCCGGAAACCGTCGCCTCGGTCGGTGGAAATGAGGAGAATTTCGTCCCGATTCACCTGTGCTTTGGCTGCGCGATACAAGATGTAAAGCGTGCCACGACTGTCCGCAAATGCTTTCAAGCCGCAGCAACCGCAAGCACCGGTCGGCTCTGCGTTGGCTTGGCGTTCGGCTTCGAAGGTTTTCCCGTCATCCCTGGAACGTGCGACGAACACGGCCCGTCCGCCTTCACCCTGTTTGTTTTCCGGCGCGCTCCCATGCCAGACGACATAGACATTTCCACTCGCGTCCGCAGCCACGGAGCCTCCGCCGTCCAATCCGGCGGCGTACGTGATGAGGTCGCGTTCGGGCTCAAAAGCGGTGCCTGAATCGTTCAGGCGCGCGTAAAGCATCGGAGCGCCTGGGTGTTTGGACGTGCCGGCGGATCTGCTCCCGTTCCAAGCGACGTGGACACGTCCGTTCTTACCGAGCGCCAACTGCGCGCCGCGGATTGTGCCCGCAGCGATTGCAGCGCCTGGCCGAGTATTCACACGGATGGGCTTCGAAAAATCTTTCGCGTGGGATGCCCTTCGCGCGTAGAAAATATCTCCCGCTCCCGGATCGCCGGTGTAATAAACCAAATGCAGGGTGCCTTTGCCATCAACGGCGGCCTGCGGCTGAATACCACCCTCAGGGACCCGGATGAATTCGATGGCCGGGGATTCGGCAAACAACGTGGCCGCGGAGAGAAGCAGAACCGCAAGGGTGAGGTCCGCCCGAACACGGGCGGCAGGAACTGGAAACAATGTTTTCATGGAGGATTCGAGAGGCGCATCGAGCGTGGCGTGGACTCTACCTCGAAGGAGCAAGCGGTCAAGCGCAGGCAGCAATTCTCATTTTGGCAACGGGCGGGGTTCGTGACCGTAAGGCGGACACTCCTGTCCGCACATTTTCGGAGGTTTTGCGGACAGGAGTGTCCGCGTTACGGCCAAAATAAGAATTGCCGGATTTGATTCTTGACCCATGCCCTCGCGTGCCGCAGATAGGTACCGGCGAGTCCCAGCGACTCCAGGTCAGTGAATGGGCCGCGCGTCGGGTTCATCGTCGCTCGGATGGCGCCACAGCGTAATGCACCGCATCCTCCCGAAATTCCGCGGGGCTTCGCGTTTTCGACTGGGGCCGAGCCGCGTCCCGACCACGGTTGTGCTCGCCGCGTGCGCACTCCTTGGCGGGCGGGCGGCTGAGACGGATTCAGGGGACGGGAAAGGCGCGACCGTGGACCTGCTCCAGATGAGTCTCAAAGATCTGGGGGAGATCAAAGTCACCACCGTTTCACGAAAGACCGAAAGCCTTTCCGGCGCGGCGGCGGCGATCCACGTGATCACGCAAGAGGAAATTCGGCGCTCCGGTGTGACTCTGGTTCCGGAAGCGCTCCGGAGGGTGCCTGGGCTCGAAGTGGCGCGGCCGGATTCACGCCAATGGGCCATCAGTTCGAGAGGATTCAACGGCGTGTTCGCGAACAAATTGCTCGTGCTCATGGATGGCCGGACGGTGTACACGCCGCTGTTCTCAGGCGTGTTCTGGGAAGAATTGGACACGGTTCTGGAGGACTTGGACCGCATCGAAGTGATTCGGGGGCCCGGCGCGACTCTCTGGGGAGCCAATGCGGTCAACGGCGTGATCAACATTATCACGAAAAACTCGAAGGAGACCCAGGGAGTCTTGATGAGTGGAGGGGGAGGATTTGAAGAAACGGGGTTCGGAACGGTTCGCTATGGCGGCAGGCTGGCGACGAATGTCCATTATCGCGTGTACGGGAAATATTCAAACCACGACGATTTCACGCGCACGGACGGCGGCAGCGCGAACGATTCCTGGTGGACATCCCAGAGTGGCTTTCGTTTGGACTGGGATGCCTCTGCGCTCAACGCGGTCACTTTGCAGGGCGATTATTACTACGACCACCTCAGCGCCAGAGTAGTCAGAAGCTCGCTGAATCCGCCGGGTGTTTTCCCCACGGCCATCCGATCGAAAGTCGAAGGCGGAAACATGCTCGGGCGCTGGACGCACGAGTTTTCAAGCGCTTCGGAACTGTCCGCGCAGATGTATTATGACCGGACCGATCGCGGATTCGGGATCGGGCGGGAGCTCCGCGACACGCTCGATTTCGACGTGCAACATCGATTTGAGGCCGGCGGCCGGCATGAGATTGTGTGGGGCGCAGGCTACCGATATTCGACCGATGACATTACGGAGAGCCCGGACTTCATGGCGGGGGACCCGCGGGTTGGGCTTCAATTGTTCAGCGCGTTCGCGCAGGACGAAATTGCGATTGTTCCGGAGCGGCTGCACCTGGTTTTGGGGTCGAAACTGGAACATCACGATTTCACGGGTTTTGAAGTGCAGCCGGGCGCGCGGATAGCCTGGATGCCGGACGAACGGCATACGTTCTGGGCCTCGATTTCAAGGGCCGTTCGCACGCCTTCACGTGCGGAGCGCGGCTTTAGGTTTTACGCGGAGCCGCCCTTGACTCTCCCGCCGTTTCCGTTGCCGGTGATCATTCCAGGATCAGGCAATCCGTCTCTTGGGTCCGAAGAACTCCTGGCTTATGAGGTGGGCTATCGAGTGCAGGTGAATCATCGGCTTACCTTGGATTGGGCCGCTTTCTACAACGATTATGATCGGCTGTGGGGCGTCGTGGCAAAACCATCCGAACTTCGAGATTCGCCGGTGCCGCACTTGGTCATTCCGGTCACGATCGACAACATCCTAACGGGTGAAACCTACGGCACCGAGCTGTCCGCCACCTGGCAGCCGTTGAATCTTTGGCGGCTGCGGGCCAGTTACACGTTTCTGCGGATGAATCTGCACAGCCAAGGGCCGGTGCGTTCGCTCACGGAGGAATCTTTCGAGACCGGAAATCCGCGGCATCAAGTTTTCCTTTGGTCGGATGTGGATGTGGGGCGAAACCTCGAGTGGGGTCTGGGACTGCGTTTCGTGGACAGCCTGCCCGGCCAGCGCATCCCTGCTTACACGGAGTTGGACGCCCGCCTGGCCTGGAAACCGAGAAAGAACTGCGAACTCGCCATCGTCGGACGGGATCTGCTGGATTCCCATCATCCCGAAGCCGCTCCGCTCGTCCTGGGCGCTCGCGACGTGGAGGTGGACCGGGCGGTGTTTGGGAAAGTCACCGTGCGTTATTGAAATTGAGCCTTGACCGTTGTTCGAGGTTTCCGCAGAACCATGACCGTCAATCCAGCCGGGCGGCAGACGGGTCAGCGGCGGCTGACACCCGCCGCGTGACAGGATACGACCACAGCGTGATGCACACTAAACAGGCTCGGTTATTTCTTGTGCTTCACCTTTTTCCATCCCCGGCAGATAGTGAATGGAATGGTGCATCGCTCGCGCCAGCAGCGGGGCCAGCCGCGTGGCGTGGCCTGGGCGGCCGGTGGACTTCCACCGGGGGCGGTGGCTGTTTGGAGATGGACCCCGTCAAGGATGGCAAACTAACCTTGCATCGTTGATGAAGGCAGCTCGGCTCATTCTTGTGCTGCTCGCGTGGGCGGGAATTCTCGGCCACGTCGTAAGCGCCGCCGGGGCCGCCCCGCAAGTCACCGAGCAAGAGGTGAAAGCGGAATTCCTGCGCCGAATCGCCTTTTACACCGAGTGGCCTGCGAACCGGTTCCCCAAGGAAGATTCCCCCGTCGTCATCGGCGTGGTGGGCCGCTCCGGCGTCGCCGCCGAGGTGGAGAAACTGGCCAAGAAAAAAGGAACGGAGATCAAACGGCGAAGGATCGAGGCCCGGCGGCTCAACGTGAACGATGACCTCAGCCAATGCCACGTCCTGTTCATCGGGGCCGAAACCGATTACGAGCCCCTGCTGGCCAAGCTCAAGAACACGAGCGTGCTGACCGTCGGCGAACACCGGGCCTTCGCTCGCAACGGAGGCATGGTCAATTTTGTTCTGCAAGAGGAGAGCGTGAAATTCGAAGTGAACATTGCGGTGGCGACCCAGGCCGGCCTCCGGCTCAGTTCGGAGCTGCTGGATGTCGTCCGCGGCTGGAAGTTGATTGTCGATGCCACACCGCAGAAGCGGCAACTCTGAACTATGAGAACCTTGACGGATATTCCCATTCGGCGGAAGTTGACGGCCGTCATCCTGTTGACTTCCGTCACCGGACTGCTGCTCGCGACCGTCGCCTTGTTCGTCTCTCAGGTGATGACATTTCGGAGGGGATTTTTGAATGACCTCGATGTGCTTTCGCGCATTATCGCGGATCGGAGCGCCGCGGCCCTGGATTTTGAGGACGAGAATACGGCGACCCGGAATTTGGCGGCGCTCGAAGCCCGGCCCAACATCGTTTCCGCCCTGATCACAAGGGCGGGAGCCGAGTTCGCCCGGTTCGGCAAGGAGCCCTTCAATTGGAGCGGTTTGCCGGACAGCGGCTACCAATTCGCCGGGGATTACTTGATCTACGTCCGGCCGATCATCTCGAACGCGGAACAGATCGGAACCCTTTACTTGCGCGCCGAGTATCAAAAGCCCTTCGCCCAACTGGTTCGAAATCACCTCGGCGTTCTCGCCGCCGTGCTCATTGGATCCATTCTTCTCACGCTGGCGCTTTCGACGCGGCTGCAGCGCGTCATTTCGGATCCGATCCTGAAGCTGGCCGACACCGCCAAACTTGTGGCCGAGAAAAAGGACTATTCCGTGCGGGCGGCGGAACTGGGCCGCGACGAGCTGGGTCTGTTCACCGAAGCGTTCAATCAGATGCTGGCCCAGATTCAAGCTCAGGACGCCGCCCTGCAATCGGCGCGGGACGAACTGCAGGAGCGGGTCCGGGCGCTGCAGCACGAAATCGCCGAACGGGAACGGGCCGAACGCCAGCTCGAACTCGCGCATCGCGAACTGGTGGAGGCCTCGCGGCGCGCCGGCATGGCCGAAGTTGCCACCGGCGTCCTGCACAACGTCGGCAACGTTCTCAACAGCGTGAACGTGTCCGCCATTCTGCTCCGCGACGTCACGCGGAAATCCGAGGTGACGACCTTGGGGAAATTGTCCGGATTGCTCCGGCACCACGAAAAAGACTTAAACCATTTCCTGACGAACGATCCCAGAGGCCATCACGTGCCTCAACTCATCGCCTCCTTGGCCGAGGAATTGGCCAAGGAACGGGCCACCATTCAAACCGAAATCGAGTCGCTCGCGAAAAACATCGATCACATCAAGACCATCGTCGCCATGCAGCAGAGCTACGCCAGCGTGGCCGGGTTCGTGGAGCCGGTGGACTTGGAACGTTTGGTCGAGGACGCCTTGGAGATCAACAGCGCGGCCTTGGAGCGGCATGGCATCCAAGTGGTCCGCCGCTTCGAAACCGTGCCGCGAATCCTCCTGGATAAGCACAAGGTCCTCCAGATTCTGGTGAACCTGATTCAAAATGCAAAATATGCCATGCAGGAATCGGGGCGCTCCGGCAGACAGCTTTCCGTCGCCATCAACCTCGACGGAGGACGCGCCGCCCGAATCACCATCCAAGACAACGGAGTCGGGATCGCGGCGGAGAACTTGACGCGGATTTTTGCCCATGGATTCACGACCCGGAAGAAGGGCCATGGGTTCGGTTTGCACGCCTCGGCCCTCGCGGCCCGTGAGATGGGCGGCGCGCTGGCGGCCCAGAGCGAAGGCGTGGGCCAAGGCGCCACGTTCACCCTCACCCTTCCTCTCTTCACCCAGGAAAAACGCCATGACCTCTCCAACTGAAACCCCACACAACCGGATCCTCATCATTGATGACAATCCGGCCATCCATGACGACATCCGGAAAATCCTCGCCAGCGCCGAGGCCCGGAACGCAAGCCTCGAACAGGCCAAAGCCGCCGTTCTTGGGGTGGCCCGCTCCGAGGCTGAAGGCATGACCTTCGTCATCGATTCGGCCACGCAGGGCGACGAGGGATTGAGAATGGTCCGCCAGTCGGTGGAGGCCGGCCAACCGTATGCCCTCGCTTTTGTGGATATGCGCATGCCGCCCGGCTGGGACGGAATGACGACCCTGGCGCACCTTTGGAAGCTCGACCCCAACCTCCAAGTCGTTATCTGTACCGCCTACTCGGATTATCCGTGGGAAGAAATCGTGGGGAAAATCGGGAAATCCGCCAACATGGTCATCCTCAAGAAGCCGTTCGACAACATCGAAGTCCTGCAACTGTCGCACGCCTTGACCGAGAAGTGGCGGCTGAACGAACAGGTCCGGGCCAAGCTCGCCGATTTGGATCGTCTGGTCCGGCAACGCACGTCCGATCTCGAACAGGCCAACGAGAAACTGCGCCAGGAGATTGCCGAACGGGCGTTGATGGAGGAAGCCTTGCGCCAAGCGCAAAAAATGGAGGCGGTCGGCCAGTTGGCCGCCGGGGTGGCCCACGACTTCAACAATATTCTGACCGTGATTCTCGGAAACGTCTCGTTGCTGATGGAAGCGACGCAGCCGGAGGAGATGCGGACCTCGGCGAAGGAGATTCGCGAGTCAGCCGAGCGCGCCGCCAGTCTGGTCCGTCAGCTTTTGGCCTTCAGCCGGAAGCAAGTGCTCATGCCCTTGCCACTGGATCTCGGAGAAACCATCACGAACTTGGGGGAAGTGCTCCGGCGCGTTCTCGGCGAACAGATCGATCTTCGGGTCCAACATTCCGAGCGACTCCCGCTGGTGAAGGCGGATCTACGCATGATCGAGCAGGCCGTGATCAATCTGGCGGTCAACGCTCGAGACGCCATGCCGCGCGGCGGGTGCCTGGTCATCTCCGCCTCCGAAGCCGAGGTCACCCCCATGATGGCGCAGACGAATCCCGAGGTTCAGCCGGGCCGCCACGTCTGTCTGAGCGTCTCGGACACCGGCGTCGGGATCGCCCCCGAGATCTTGCCCCACGTTTTCGAGCCGTTCTTCACCACCAAAGAACAGGGCAAAGGCACCGGGTTGGGGCTGGCCACCGTCTATGGAATCGTCAAACAGCACTCGGGTTGGGTCGATGTGGAAAGCCGCGTGGGGCAGGGCACGATCTTTCGCCTGTTCCTGCCCGCCTACACCTCGGAGTTGACCGTCCCGGTCGCTCCGTTTGAGGAAGGCGCGGTTCAGGGAGGTCACGAGACTATTTTGGTCGTCGAAGATGAGACCGCCGTCCGGCGGCTTGCGGTGGATGTCTTGCGCCGCCACGGGTACCAAGCGTATGCCGCCGGTTCTGGCGACGAGGCTGTGGAGGTATTCCGAGAGCACGCGGATCGGATTCAACTGCTGCTGACGGATCTGGTCATGCCCGGCGGCCTCCCGGGTCGGGATTTGGTTCTGCAGCTTCGCCGGCAAAAGCCGAACCTCAAAATCATCTGTATGACCGGCTACAGCCAGAATCTCGCGGGCGCCGGCTTCGAGGCGTCGCCGGAGATCAATCTGTTGATCAAGCCCTTTTCTGGACCCGAACTGCTTCAGGTGGTCCGGCGGACTCTGGATCAGCGATCATAGCGCAACGGCTCCGCCAGCCCGCGCCCGTTCCCATCCGCAGTCTCTGAATGCCTGTTCTCATGGAATTCCGCTCAACCGAATCGGCAAGTCGGCAGTTGCGCTGCAGACTTTTGTTGCATATGCAACAAAAGTCTGCACGCCTATCAGGTTCGGCTCGGTTCGGTTCAGTTCGGCCAATTTCCAGACGGACGCGCGCATCTCGGCGTGAGACCTGACCCAGACTGTCAGGCGGTGAGAAAATGGATTAGGGATGCAAAGTTTGATCGGCTCAGATAATGGTTCTCTAATGACGCTGATCCAATCCAGATTTCCCGGTCTGCGGGAGACCATCCGTCCAACCACTTTCATAGAAGCCTCCCGGCTTGGCCGACGGCTCGGGGTGCGGCTTACGCTGGCCACCGAGACGTTCCAGCACACCGGCAGCTTCAAATTCCGCGCGGCCTACAACGTCGCCGCACGCGTCGCGCCGAACCGTATCATTACGGCTTCGTCCGGAAACTTCGGCCAGGCCATGGCCTACGCCTGCCGGCTGTTGGGCAAGTCCTGCATCGTGGTCATGCCCAGCACCTCGGCAAAAGTGAAGATCGAAGCCGTCAAAGAGTTCGGAGGCGAAGTGGATCTCGTGGAAGTGGCAGCCAAGAGCCGCAAAGCGCGTGTGGAGGAACTGGCTTGCGCGCACCCGGACGCTTATGTCGCCAGCGCGTATGACGACCCGCTCGTCATCGAAGGGAACGCCAGCCTCGGCGCCGAGCTGGCCGGTTATCCGGCAAAATTCGATGCCGTCATCGCTCCCGTCGGGGGAGGCGGGCTGACGTCCGGCGTGATCAAAGGGCTTCGGGATTCCGGCGCTCAGCTCCGCATCTTCGGCGCGGAACCGCTCTTGGGAAACGACGCCGCGCGTTCGCTTCGGGCGGGGCATATCGTCGCCAATCGGGGCGAACCCCAGACGATCGCCGACGGCGCCCGGACGGTGAGCGTGGGGGAACACAATTGGGCCTGGCTGCGCGATGGTTTGGCGGGAATTGTGGAAGTGCCCGAAGACAAGATCCGGGAAGGCGTGCGGCTGCTCTTCTCCCTGGCAAACCTCAAAGCAGAACCAACCGGCAGCCTGGGAATCGGCGCTCTCTTGACGCAGCCGGAGTCGTTTCAGGACGCTTCAGTGTGCTGCGTGATCAGCGGCGGCAACGTGGATCCTGCGGTGTTTGCAGGCATCCTCTCAGCTTGAATGTCTTGCGCTGGTTGGACACGCTTCGTGTCGCTAAAGCGCATATCACCTCCCTCGCAGCATGGACTTTGAGTCGATCAGTCTCGCCCCGCCGGATTTGATTGCGGCTGTTTGCCACAAGGTCTATTCATTCAGAGTGCAATCCGTGCACTTGAATCTATGAAATCGAGCCGCCGCCTCCTCCAACGTTATTGCTTCCTCACCGCAGCATTGTCCGGGATGCTTGTTGCCGTCATCGATTGCTTCCCTGCTGATGCAGGCAACCAACCCCAACTCGCCGATGGCTGGCGCGGTGTTTCTGCTCGCGATGAAATCCGCCCCGAGTTTATCCAACGGCCAGACGGCGGCCCCACGGGCCGAGGCAGCTTGATCGTCCGCGCCGACGACCGGGAAGGATTGGACGGACATTGGCAGAAATCATTCCCAGTCCAGGGCGGACAATCCTACCATTTCCGAGCGCTGCGCCGAGTGGAGAACGTCCCAAGCCCGACCCAGCGCTGCGTGCTGGCGCGCATCCTCTGGCGCGATGATAACGGCCGCCCTGTGCGCCATGATGAAACCGGAGCCAACAGCTACGCCCGCGCCGAGCGGCCCGTCGCCGAACCGGAATATCCTTCGGACCGCGCCACCGATACCGCCGGCTGGACCGAAGTCGCGGACACGTATCGCGCGCCTTCGAAAGCCACGCGCGCGATGGTCGAGCTGCACCTGCGCTGGGCGCCGCGCGCACAGGTGGAATGGAGCGAGATTTCCTTGGCCGAAACCGAGGCGATTCCGGCCCGGAAAGTTCGCTTGGCAACCGTGCACTTCCGGCCTTCCGGCAAAAAATCCGCGCCGGAGAATTGCCGCTTGTTCGCTCCATTGATCGAGGAAGCCGCCCGCCAAAAGGCCCACCTGGTTGTGTTGCCGGAAACGCTCACGGTTTGCGGCACCGGCCTGTCCTACGCCGACACCGCGGAGCCGATTCCGGGTCCCTCGACCGATTACTTCAGCCAGCTCGCCCGCCAGCACCAACTTCATCTGGTGGTGGGGCTGGTCGAGCGCGACCGGCATTTGATTTACAACGTCGCCGTGCTGATCGGGCCGGATGGCAAAATCATCGGCAAGTATCGCAAAGTAGCTCTGCCGCGCACGGAGATCGAAGGCGGCATCACTCCCGGCCACGAATATCCGGTGTTCCAAACGCGATTCGGCAAGGTGGGCATGATGGTGTGCTACGACGGATTCTTTCCAGAGCCGGCCCGGCAATTGAGTTTGCGCGGCGCCGAGGTGATCGCGTTTCCGGTTTGGGGCTGCAACCCGCTGTTGGCCGCCGCGCGCGCCTGCGAGAATCATGTTTATTTGGTCAGCAGCACCTATACGGATACATCGAGCAATTGGATGATCTCAGCCATCTACAATCGCGAAGGCGGCGTGCTCGCGCAGGCCAAGGAATGGGGGACAGTGGCCATCGCGGAAGTGGACTTGAACAAGCGTCTGCGTTGGTCGAGCCTCGGTGATTTCAAAGCGGAAATCCCACGGCACCGGCCGGCGTGGCCGGGCGAAGGGAACTGACTTCCAAGGCGACTTCGGGAGGCGCCGCGGGCGAGGGAGAAAGAGGCGCCGGGCTTGCCGAGAACAGTCTTTGCCATCATACTCACGCCATGAACATGGGAATGGCTTTGGGGAACGTTCGGCTCAACGCGTTCGCTGGGCGGGCGTCTCGAATGCCTCCACCTTAAAGCCTATGTCGTCCGCGGCCTCCCTTCCCTCCGTCTCAACCGAAAAGACCAAATCGATTCCTCTCCACGCCGGAGACCATCTCAGCGCCTCGGAGTTCCTGCGGCGCTACAGGAACGCCGGCGAAAACGTCGAGGCGGAACTCATCAACGGGGTCGTTTACATCATGCTACCTGCACACTTCGAAGCCCACGGCAAACCGGAATCCATTATTCACACTTGGCTAGGCCACTATGCGACGTTCACCTTAACGGTTGAGCATGCATCGGGTTCAAGCGTGAAAATCAGCCGCATCGATGTGCCTCAGCCGGATAGCCTCTTATTTGTCAAACCAGAGGCGGGCGGAGGTTGCCGGATTACTGAGGACGATTATCTGGAAGGCGCTCCGGAATTCGTTGCCGAAGTGTCGGCGTCCAGCGCTTCGTATGACTGCCGAGAAAAGCTCGAGGCTTACCTCCGCGCCGGCGTCCGCGAATACCTTATCTGGAGGACCTACGACGGCGCGGTGGACTGGTTCGTCTTGAAGGAAGACGAATTCGTTCGGCTGGAGCCAGATTCCAATAGTGTGCTGCGGAGTCCCTTTCTTCCCGGACTTTGGCTAAACACCAAAGCCCTCTTGGCCCACGACCGGCGTGGCGTTTTGCAGACTCTGGACGAAGGGATTCAGTCCAGGGACTTACCCAGCCGGCCATAGCTCCGAGCAGGCGTGAGAATTCACACTCACCGCAGCAGCCGGCAGCGAAGCTGACCGGAAATCTGAAATATCAAATTTGAAATCTGAGATTCTCCAGTCAGAACGTTCATACTCCGATTCTCTCTGAAGATGAGACGAATGCCCCTCACCCCGGCCCCACTGCTGTTGAATTAAGAATGAATTCGATTCCATCCCGAGCAGGTCTTACTCTTACTCGTAATCTTAATCTCTCCAGGGAGTTCCGGAGTAAGAGTAAGAGCAGGATTAAGAGCAAGAAACGGCCGGTTGACCTTAATTCAACAGCAGTGCATCCCGGCCCTCTCCCACAGGGCGAGGGGGAATCCTTCGCTGGCAGTCCGGAATGACAGCGCGCCTCGGCTTGCCACAGCGCAGGAAACCGTCCACCCTCTCCCAGAGGGAGAGGGCCGGGGAGGGAGAACAGCGTGCCGCCTTACTCGCGAGCCACCGCAACTTCCGGAATTGTCCAACTCTGTCGGGCTCCCGGGCTTGCCGAAGAATCCCTGCGAGCACGCTTTGAAAGCAGGACAATTGTTTCAAAGCTTGCACGCCGGAGGATTGACCCTCATCGTCGTCACGCACAATCCGCGATTGGCCGAGGTGGCCGAGCGGCAACTCAGGCTGGAAGCCGGACGGATCGTGGAACCAAGCGCAAAGTTTGAATCTTGACCCAATGTCAAGGCTTCCGCGTCGAGCATGGCATACTTAAACCACACGACCGAATCGGAAGCGACCGGCGCGTTGAAACGCCTTTACGATGCCGCCTGCGCGCGCGCCGGTTACGTGGCGAATATCATCAAAGTCATGAGCCTCGATGTCCCGACAGCCGAGGCTTCCATACAGTTTTACGTTCGCCTGATGAAGTCGGAAAACGCCCTGGGCAAAGCGCGCAAGGAAATGCTGGCCACGGTGGTCAGCAATATCAACGATTGCTACTACTGAACCCTCTCCCACGCCGAGGACTTCCGTGCGGAGTCCGGAGAGAACGAGGTGGCGGATCAATTGATCTACGATTATCGACTGGCCCCCTTGAGTCGGGAAGACCGCGCGTTGTGCGATATTGCGGCCAAGCTCACGCTCAAACCCGGTGAGATGTCAAAAGGCGATTTCGAGCGGCTCATCGAGCACGGGTTCATGGAAGAACAGATCAGCATCGCCGTCCAGGTCATCGGCTACTTCAACTACATCAACCGCGTCGCGGAAGGTTTGGGTGTCGATCCCGAAGATTGGATGAAGCCGCCGCCTGCTGAGTGGCGCCGAAGGAAGGCAAAGGACTACGACCTCGATTTGACTAAGTTCTGATCGGAGTTCTGCATTTGCTTCTCCTTGCTGACTTCTGGATAACACCGGAACGCCGAACGTGCATGGCTTTGCATCGTGCTTGCCGCGAAAGACAAGGGGAAAGTTGATGATTATCTGATTGGCGGTATCAAAAAGCGATATGGTTTATGAGAACGAGCCTGTTCCGATTGTGAACGTACTAGGCACAGTAATTTGGATCAAATCGCTCCAGGCAACGCCGGTTGACGCGGGTCTTGTCGCCTTGAGTCACAGGTCCGGCGTGCCTGAGCTTGGTCGTTAGCCCACTTCGCGCGTCATGAGCTTCCGACACCTACTCACATTCTTGGGCGTCCTTCTTGTTGTCCTCGGGTTGATCGAAGGCGGCTGGTTTTCCATAGCCGTGTGGCTCGGTTGCGACTTTCTCGTTCTCGGTGTCGCCCACGGACGCGGTTCACACCGTGTGTTTGGCAAGAGAGCAGATGGCACTCTGCCGTTGTGGGGTTGGTTGCTGTTCTTTCCGCTGCTCATCTACACCACGCTTGTTTGGCATCTCATTCGGCTGTTCAGTCGAGAGGCAGCGCGCAGCTCAGTCACCGAGCAGTTGGTTGTCGGGCGACGATTGCTGGCATTCGAGCTTGCGGGTGACTTTGACAATTTCATTGACCTCACTGCAGAGTTTTCCGAGCCGTCCTCCATCCGCTGTTCTCCATGCTACCGCAGCTTTCCGATCCTCGATGGTGCGGCACCGACACCAGAGGCATTGCACGCAGCGGTTACCGCCCTTCGACCTGGCCGGACATTCATTCATTGCGCACAGGGCCACGGACGGACGGGACTGTTTGCGCTGGCTGTGCTACTCAGTTCGGGCGTCGCACGTAGTGTCGAGGACGGATTACGGATGCTGTCGGCGGTGCGCCCCGGAATTCGTTTGAGCAGAGAGCAGCGCAGATGCATTCAAATTTATGCACAGAACGTGGGCTAACAAAATCACTGGAGCGAACGCGGGCGGGCGACGTCAGTTACCAATGCGGACGCGATGGGCCGTCCGCGTCGCTCAGTTCCGTCGTTGGCTGACTAAGCAAGCTCGACATCCGGGCGGTGTTCAGTAGTCTTTTGCTATGAGCATGGCACTGGAAGAAGTCACGCGGGAGGCGATCCAATTGCCCCGACACCAGCGACTCGCATTGGCGCGCATTTTGATGGATCTCGATGATCCAGGTTCGGACGCGGATGTTGAAGCCGCGTGGGACGCGGAGATTCAGGCCCGTGTGCGCGCTGTCCGAGAAGGGCGAGTCGAGGGCATTCCGTATGAGCAAGTTTTGGGTGGTATTGATCAGCGGTTGAAATCATGAGGGTTGTCGTTCTGCCCCAAGCGGCGGACGAGTTCGATGATGCCACCGGCTATTACGAGGACCGACAGGCGGGCCTCGGACGGCGATTTCGAGATGAGGTTGACCGCCATATTCGTTGGATCGTTAAGAATACGGATGTGCCGCGGCTGCGTCCAGGTGGGTATCGGCGCGTCAATCTGAAGGCGTTTCCATACTATGTTGCTTACTTGCAGACGGCCGAGACGGTCTGGATTCTGGCGATTGCCCATGGCCACCGGGATCCGGAGTATTGGATCGATCGAAAACAAACCATCAGCCAACAAAGCGCTCCAGGCAACGCCGGTTAGCGCCTCGCTTGTCGTCCTGAGTCGTCGATCCGGCGTGCCTGAGCTTGGTCGTTCGGTGTCAGAAAATGATTACACGCGTTAGCGCAGTTGCGGCCTGTATCCTGACGGCAGTCTGGCTCTCGCGTGAGCCAGACTGGGAGCCACTTTCTGCGTTTGTCGCTGCGCTCTTGTTTTATGTCGGCGTAGAGATCGTGGAATACCGCAATCGCACCAAGAGCCGTGCAGGTCGTGACTACGTTTCCGATCCAGATTGGCCAGGTACCGCAGTACACAAAGAATCGGGTGCGCGCGTCTGCTATCGTTGCTTGCAGAAGGATCATATTCAGTTGCCTCTCGTTTGGGACGCAGTTAACAAGCTGCACACATGCACTGGCTGTGGAGCGCATCTAGTGAAGCCCACATGACACCGAACACCTATCAAAACGCTCCACCGAACAGCCGCCAGCCACGGCGCGAGCCGATGCGTTTTGGTTGTCGAGCGTCGGATTGTCTGCTGACCTTCACTGCCGGGCGGCTGTCGGTGAGCTCGGTCGTTCGGCAGCAGAATTATGCAGTGGTTGATGTATGAGCGTTTCTCGGAATGATCTTTGTCCCTGCGGAAGTGGGAAAAAGTACAAGAATTGTTGTCTCACCACGGCCACGCCTGGTTTGGCGCAACCGGCGCCTTCGCCCAGGTTCCGTTTTGAGCACGGAAGTTACGGCGGGCCAGGTCGGGGGTTCATGCCCTCGGCTATTTGTTATGAGCAGATCGCTGCAGGTCAGTGGAGCGAGCACTTCTGTCTCGTGAATCCGACGTGCCGGGTCGAGGATGAGGATGAGGCTTCAGCAACGGCGGAGGCGGACTTTCGAGAGGCATTCGCTGCCAAGACGCGCGCTGGCGGCGACAGCGAGATTGCGGAGTACTTGAAGAGAAAGGGATACGTGACAGTCGATGGATTTCGTAGAGCCAGGGACTGAAAGATGCCGAAGACCTATCAAGGCGCTGGACCCAACAGCCGTGAGCGTCTCAGTTTTGCAGGTCACAGATTTGATTATGTTCACTTCGTTTTTGGACCGCGTTGCCCCGGCTGTGGGTCAGCTTGGTCGTTCGGCTGTACGGGCAAGCCAGCCATGACGACAGAAGCCAACAAGCAGGTCGTTCGGGAGTTCATTGCAGCGGTC
>JACQWK010000192.1 GCA_016209525.1 Verrucomicrobiota bacterium | reverse complement strand
GTGGGGCAACACACGGTCGGCAACCTCACCTTCGAGGGCGAACTGGGTGAGTTCCGCCAGTTTGATCGTGCTCTGACGGCGCCGGAAATCGCGGATTTGATGCAATCCATGCCATTGCCTCCCTCCCATCCGCGGACCACGACTGTTGAGATGATGCGTGGTGAGGACGGGAAACTGGAAGCCCGGGCTTGGCTGGCCGGCCGGTACGCGCTCAGAACCGCAGATGGAAGGAACCGGCGGTTCGAGGTGAATGCGGTGTGCCAACCGCTGGAGCTGGCCGGCCCTTGGGATTTGAGTTTTCCGCCCAAATTGGGCGCCCCGGCGCAGGTGACACTGAAAAAGCTAACGTCGTGGAGTGAGCATCCCGATACTGGGGTGAGATACTTTTCCGGCACGGCCACTTACAACAAGACAATCGACCTTCCGGCGGACTGGGTTGTGCAAAACCGGCGCTGGTATCTCGACCTCGGCAAAGTCGGCGTCATCGCCGAAGTGAAACTAAACGGCCGGAATCTCGGCGTGCTTTGGAAAACACCCTACCGAGTGGAGGTGACCGCGGCGGTGAAGGCAGGTCCGAACGCGCTGGAAGTGAAGGTCGTCAACCTTTGGGTCAACCGCCAGATCGGCGATGAATACCTGCCGGAAGACAGTGAGCGCAATCCGGACGGCACGCTGAAACAGTGGCCGCATTGGCTCGATGCAGACAAACCCAGTCCGACCGGGCGTTTTACGTTTGCGACGACTCGCATACTAAAAAAGGAGGATTCGCTTGCCGAGTCCGGTCTGCTGGGCCCCGTCACGCTGCACGTGGCCGAAATGGTGGATTTGAAATGAATAAACAATGAAATCGAAATTAGAGTTTGAATCCCTGCGCAACCGGTTCGACGAAGATGGCTTCGTCATCGTGCGCGGCCTATTTGCAGATGAGGAATTCCGCGAGTTGCAGCGGCAGCTGGAACGCTATGTCCGCGAGGTCATTCCCACCTTGCCGAAGGACGCTGCATATCACGACGACTACACCAAACCGGAGACGATGCGCAAAATGCAGTCGCTGGACAAACATGACGCCTGGTTCGCCCAATTTATGCGATTGGGTCAGCATGTGCCGTTGCTGGAGTTTTTTCTCCGTGACAAATTCAGTCCGCAAGGCATCGATTGGTTCGATAAACTGCCTTACGATACACACGCCACCCCGGCGCACCAAGACGGGTTTTACTGGTGCCGAAGACCGAATATCGCATGCGGTCTCTGGATTGCGCTGGACCCGGTAGACCGGAACAACGGTTGTTTGTGGTACGCGCGCGGTTCACATAAAAAGGGTATCTTGCCGCACGTCGGCAGCGGTGTCCTCGGCTTTAGCCAGGGGCTGCAAAACTTTGATCCGAAGGCAGTGGATGCAGTGCCCATTGAACTCGCTCCTGGAGACGCGGTGGCCCATTCATCATCCACGATTCATTGGACGGAAAAGAACCGGACCCCTCGCCACCGCCGGGCGATGGCCACTTTTTGCTATGGAGCATTGACCGTCCTGGACGAAGAAGCCTTTGCCCGGTATAAAGAAAGTCTAAAGGCACAGTTGGAGAAGCGAGGTATTGCCGTGGCGACATGACGGTACCTGTTCCACACGTGAAGGGCCGCGCCCTACGATACGGTGATATCCGGGGCCTCCGGACCGATGGTTCCCGTCCCGCGTGGCCGCACCACCGTCGCCCACCATCCGGTGGACTCTGGCTGGCGGCTTGGGGGGTACTCCAGTAAAAACAATTCTTGGAGAAATGGCAAATGAGGCTTGCGTGCCGGCCTCAATATGCAAGAAGTATACATCACGTATAAATCATCTGCATTCATGAAGAAGCCTGCCAACTCTGACGTGGCGTACGATTATATCCGCAAGTGCATTCTGAGCGGCGAATACGCTCAGGGTCAGCCGTTGTTGGAATCCGTTCTCGCCGAAAAAATTGGGGTCAGCCGCACTCCCGTGCGGGAAGCATTGCGTCAACTGGAAGCCGAGGGGTTGGTTACGATCCGAGGACGCCTGGGAGCAGCTGTTAAATCAATGGCAATAAGGGAATTCCGGGAGATGTGTGAGGTCAGGCAATCACTCGAAAGCAGCGCCGCCGGCCTCGCCGCTTTGCATCACAGCGAAGCTGATTTGGAGACAATCCGGCACGCCCTCGAGTCAATGGCCAAACTCACAGAGAAGATTGCAGCGGGCGACCAAGAACAGCATGCGTTGTTGGCAGAGGTGATACGCGAGGATATACGGTTTCACGTGGCGATTCTATCAGCGGCCAGGAACAACTTGATGAAGCAAGAGGTACTGCGACTGCACCTCATAAAGCGCATTGTGTCGGGAATAACGACCGGTTCCCCGGCTTCGATCTTTCCTGAATGGACCAGACTTCGACCGGGCCCGGGCGAGAAGGCAAAACGAGACGCCCGGCGATTTGAAAGCCTGGCCAGCCATAAGGTTATTTACGAAGCGATCGCCAAGGGAGATGCGGCCGCGGCAAAAAGCGCAATGGAGCAACATATCCAAGAGATAATTGAATTGAGTCTTCTCGCCATGGCCCGCGCTGATAGCGCTCCGAGTACTAACGATCCGAACGACGATGACCTTAAGTATATGGGGTAATGCGTTCTGTGGCGCGCCCGAGCCGTCAAGCGGAGTGACACATCTCATTGCGAAGAAGGCAGGCTGGGATAAACTGCCGGTCATGTACCGGTACGAGCCTGCCAAGGCAGGAGGAAGCCCGCGAGACCACGAAGGCATCTGAATCTCCGCTTTTTTAACATGGCGCTTCCCATCACTTCAAAAAAAGCCATCCGCGAGTGGAAGCTTTATATCTTCGTGCTTCCCTCGCTGCTGATGGTCGGCACGTTCGCGTATTTTCCCGCGGCCAGCGCGGCTTATTACAGCTTCTTCGAATGGGCCGGAGGGGACGCCAAGCAGCTTATCGGCATCGAAAATTTCCGCCGCGCGTTCAGCGACCAAGTGCTGCTGGATTCCTTCGCCACCGTCAGTGTGCTGATCGTCTTCAACCTGTTCAAGATGATCCCGTCGATCCTGCTCGCGGTGCTCATCCACCGGCTGAGGAGCGACCGCTGGCAATACGTCTACCGCGTGCTCCTGGTTGTGCCGATGATCGTGCCCGGGCTTGTCACGCTGTTCATTTGGAAATTCTTCCTGGACCCCAACCTCGGCGTGCTCAATGGCGTGCTCGAATTCACCGGAGCGAAGAGCGTGCTCGTGTCACTCGACCATTTCTTTGGCTGGGGTGTGTTCTTCGCCAACGTACCCATCGGCTGGCTCTCCCAGCCCCAGCTCATCCTGCCCTCTTTGTTTCTCTGGGGTTTCCCGTGGATCGGTGCGGTGGGTGTGCTCATCTTCCTGGCCGGCCTGCAATCCATCGGGCAGGATGTCTACGAGGCGGCCGAGCTCGACGGGGTGGGGCCGTTCAAGAAGTTCCTCTACATCGAGCTGCCCCTCATTCTCACGCAGGTCCGGCTCAGCCTGGTGCTCCTTGTCATCGGCACCGTCGGCGGTTACGGTCTTCAACTCCAGCTGCTCAACGAGTACGGAGGTCCTGATGGGCGCGGCATGGTGCCCGGCCTGTGGATGTACAACCGCGCGTTCTACGCCGGCGAGTTCGGCTACGCCTGCGCCATCGGCATGATCCTTTTCGTCTTCATCCTCGCGCTGACTTTCGTGAACAATCGCTACGTCCGCATCGACAAATGAGCGCTTGCCCCGTGTCCGCCGCCAGCCCTGCCCCCCGTTCCAACGCGCGCCGCGACTGGGCGAAGCATGCCATCATCCTGTTTTTCATCCTGATCGAACTCTTCCCGCTCTACATGATGTTTCAGGTGAGTTTCAAGGATACCACCACCTTCATCCGCCAGCCGTGGCTGCCGACCAACCCGCTCAACTGGCACTGGGAAAACTGGACCTTCGCCCTTCGCCTAATCCTGCCCTACATCGCCAACACCGTCCTGGTCGCCGTCACCGGCACGGTGTGCTCGCTCGTGTTCGCCATCTTCGGCGCCTATTTCTTCGCCCGCTATCGGATGCCGTTTAGCCGCATCCTCTGGGCCGCGTTTCTGGTCCTGATGCTCATGCCAAGCGTCGTCAACATCACCCCCTTGTTTATCCTGCTCAAGTCGCTCAAGTTGGTCAACACCCTCTGGGCGCTCATCTTCGTCGGCATCGCCGCCGGTCAGGTTTTCACCATCTTCGTCCTGCGCAACTTCCTTGAGGACCTGCCACGCGATCTCTTTGAGGCGGCCGAGATGGACGGCGCGTCGCACCTTCAGCAGGTCGTCAACATCGTCATCCCGATGTCCGGTTCCATCATCGGCACCCTCGGCATCCTCGCGTTCCTCAATATGTGGAACGACTTCCTCCTCCCGCTCATTGTGCTGCGCGACAAGGAACTCTTCACCCTCGGCGTCGGCCTCATCTACTTGGACGGCGAATATGTGAAACAATGGGGCCAGATCATGGCCGCCTACTTCGTCGCCTCGATTCCGCTCATCGTCTTGTTTCTGTTCACGATGCGCCTCTTCGTCCGAGGTCTCTCCGTCGGCGCCATCAAAGGCTGAACCTGCGGATTGAATCCCACCATTCTCCCATGGCCAAAGTCATCATCGAGAACCTCGCCAAAACGTACGCCGAGAAATCCGGCGCGGGCGTCAGAGCGGTGAACAACATCAACCTGACGGTCGAGGATCGCGAATTCATGGTGCTGGTGGGCCCCTCCGGCTGCGGCAAATCGACCACGCTCCGCATGATCGCCGGCCTCGAGGAAATCTCCGGCGGCACCATCTCCATCGACGGCAGGATTGTGAACAACGTCCTCCCCAAGGACCGCGACATCGCGATGGTTTTCCAGAACTACGCGCTTTATCCGCACATGTCGGCGTACGATAACATGGCCTTCGGGCTGAAGCTGCGGAAATTTCCCAGGGCCGAGATCGACGCCCGGGTGCGCGAGGCCGCCACCATGCTCGGCCTCACCGACTATCTCGAACGCCGGCCCAAGGCCCTCTCCGGCGGCCAGCGCCAGCGCGTCGCCGTCGGACGGGCCATCGTCCGCAAGCCCAAGGTCTTCCTCTTCGACGAACCCCTCTCTAACCTCGACGCCAAGCTCCGGGTCCAGATGCGCACGGAGATCAGCAAGCTCCACTCCCGCCTCGGCGCGACGATGATCTACGTCACCCACGATCAGGTGGAGGCGATGACCATGGGCGACCGCATCGTCGTGATGAAGGACGGCCTCATCCAGCAGATTGACACCCCCCTTCACCTTTACAACCACCCGGCCAACCGATTCGTCGCCGGGTTTATCGGCAGCCCCTCCATGAACTTTATGGAGGGCCGTCTGTCCGCCGACGGCAACGGGGGGCTCATCTTCGACGAGGGCTCCGTCCGGCTCCAGATCTCTAAGAAATACGACCGCTACCTCCACGACCACATCGGCAAGGAGGTCGTCTTCGGCATCCGCCCCGAGGACATCTTCGACC
>JACQWK010000005.1 GCA_016209525.1 Verrucomicrobiota bacterium | reverse complement strand
GAGTTGCGGAGCAAGAGTAAGATTACGATTACGAACAAGAAACGGACGTTTGTCATTAATTCAACAGCAGTGGGGGCAAGGGGTGGGTTTACTTCACGATTCAGAAAACACTAACGTCGAATTCAGAAAGGAGTAACTATGGCAAACTACGCTCATCCAGAAGTGCTCGTCGAAACGGACTGGGTCAAAGCCAACCTCGGCAAGCCCGGCATCAAACTGGTCGAAATTGACGTCGATACGAAAGCCTACGACGCCGGGCATATTCCGGGCGCGATGGGCTTCAATTGGCAGACTCAGCTCCAGGATCCGGTGCGCCGTGACATCATCAGCAAGGCGGCCTTCGAGAAGCTGGTCGGCGGCGCTGGAATCTCGCCCGGCGACACCGTCATCTTGTACGGCGACAACAACAACTGGTTCGCCGCCTACGGCTTTTGGCTCTTCAAGATTTACGGGCACAAAGACGTGCGGCTCATGAACGGCGGACGCGTCAAGTGGCTCAACGAATCGGACAAGCAAATGACCACCGAAGTGCCCAAGCCGGCGCCCGTCCAATACCAGGCGTCACAGGTCGATCTGGAATTGCGCGCCCTGCTTCCTCAGGTGTTCGACGCCCAGAAAAGCGGCAAATGGAATCTCGTCGATGTCCGCAGCCCCGACGAATACACGGGCAAAGTGATCGCCCCGCCCGGCATGTCGGAAACCGCGCAACGCGGAGGTCATATTCCGGGGGCCAGGAGCATTCCTTGGAGCACGGCGGTGAAACCGGACGGCAGCTTCAAGTCGGCGGATGAGCTGCGGACCATCTACCTGGATCAAAAGGGCGTCGATCCGAACAAGGATTCAATCGCGTACTGCCGGATCGGCGAACGTTCGAGCCACACTTGGTTTGTCCTAAAATACCTTCTCGGCATCAAAAACGTGAAAAATTACGACGGCAGTTGGACCGAGTACGGCAACCTCATCGCCGCGCCCATCGAGAAGTAGGACGGGCCGGGAGCGCGGAGTTCTCTCAGGCGAGGCGGCGCTCCCCTCAGCGTGGCGATACAGATTCTCGATCTATCAGTATCGCCCGAAATTGTTGCAGGCCGTGCAGCTTTGTTGGTGGGGCGAGACTCCCGTCGATCCCTGACTTCTTTGCCAGCAAGTATTCCAGGGCTCGACGGAGTCTCACCCCACCCAGTTTGGTCGCGGCTTTGCGGCGCTGCGCTGTCTCGCAGAATTGCATTTTGCGGATGCTCGGAAAAGCCAAGCGTAAGAATACCCACGGACTCACCTCGGCGGTGACCTGTCTCCTGCCCTCCCATTCGCGTCCATCCGCAGTTGGTCCTTCTTCAACTGCTGAATCTGGGTTCATGATCTACTCGCTGCAGGTCTTCGTTCCTTGAGCACACCGGCGATAAACACTCCTTTTGCTTTGCAGTATTCGATCGAGTCCTGAATGCCCATCGCAAGGATGGCCTGCTTCCGCTCTTCATAACTCTGCCTGAGCGCCGGATCGCAACGCAGCATTTCCCGGAACCAGACCAGTTCCTCATGTTCTTGTGAGCCCAGCGCGATCACGTGGGCGTGGACCTGAAACCGCCGGCCATTGTGCTCAACACATCCGACGCGCATGGGCCGATCCTCCGGGAACGGCTCCGGCCCGCCCTGTTTCTGAAATCCGAGTCCGTCGAGAACGTTCCTCGCTCGGGCCAGAAGCCCTTCTGGATACAGAACCGCCAAGTCGAGAATGCCCTTCCCGCCGCAACTTGGAACGGATGTGCTGCCGACATGCTCGACCTGTAATCGTGGCTCAACGCTTTGGACGGCACTGCCGAGCAGACGGGCCATCGCCACGACCTCAGGGTCGTAAGGGCGAAATTCCGCACACGCTGGGAAATAAGCAATGATCCGCATAGGTCAGTCCCGCTGGGTCGGAACCATTAAGTCCAGTGAGGAGCGCACGCGCCCTCGCGCGCCGTGGCTCCCGCTCGCTCAGTCGAGCGTTTAGGCCCTATGTGCTGAACCTCACCTTCGATAAAATGAATCATAGGCGGTCAGAGCCCCCAAGACCATTAGCACAGCTCCAACGATGCGGATTCCTCGCTCAACGCGCACGTCCGAGGACATCACGCGCACGTGTGCGCGGGGAAACAGGAGATAGATCACGCTCTTGAGCGTGGTCATCCATCCCGCCACGGTGACGATGACGGGGAGGCCCCACACCCAAATGTTGTGCCCCAGGATGATGATCAATCCCACCGGCAGGCTCATCCCGGCCAAGATGAACCCGCCGGTGTCGCGATCGCGCAGCGGCAACAGGAGCTTGGCCCAGGTGGCGGGATGCAGCAGATGAGACACGCCACAAATCAGCCAAAGAATCGCAACCCATCGAGCGATTAAAGTGTCGAGTGGCATGTCAATATAAGCGGTCAACGCGGTTGAACAATAGTGCCTTGATGATACACGATCTGCCACCCTTCAGCGGTGCGACGCCAGATCGTAGTCAGGCAGGTAACTCGCTCCTCTTGAATTTCCATGATTGGCGCACTCCGATAAGTTGGTTGAGCCGGGATCAAGCCCACGGACAGCCGCATCTAACCCGATCGTGCCGAGGCAGACAATCTGCCAATTGAGTAGTGTGGGCTCGCACAAACTCTGAACAAAAGCGGTATGAGTGAAATCAGGCCTCCATGAGGCTTTCAACCCGTTGCCGTCGCCCAACGGTGACGCGGCCGGAGCCACCGCAAGCCGCCTCTCCACCGACAGGATTCGTGTTCATTCGTGTCCATTCGAGGTTCTCTGCTGAGCTGTTTTGGCTAAGAGACACCGATTCAACTCTGTGCGGCGGACCTTAGCTCTGTTCTTAGAGCAGTCGAATGAACTGTCGCAGCAATTCCGTGTTGTCCTGGTACCCGCGGGCGGTGACGAGCAGGCCATCGACCACCACGGGCTCGTTCACATAAATCGCGCCGCCCTGCTCGGCGTCCATCGCGCACTTGGGCACGGTCGTCACTCGCTTTCCTCGGATGCAGTCCGCCGCCGTCAGGATTTCGATGCCATGACAGAGGCACGCGATCGGTTTTCCGGCCGACCAAATTTCGCGAGTCACCCGCAGGAGGTCTCGGTCATACCGGATATATTCCGGAGCGCGTCCGCCGGAGATGAACATCCCGGAGAAATCACCGGCGCGAAGGTCGCGGAAGGCGACACTCGCTTTCAGATGATAGCCGGGACGTTCCTGGGTGATGTCCCAAGGCACGTCCGAGTCTGGCGGGATCTCATGGAGGACCGTGTGATAAAGGCGCGCTTCCGGGCCAGCAACGGTCACTTCATACCCGTCTTCAGGCAAGCGGTAGTAAGCATAGAAGGTGTCCAGTGTTTCGGATCCGTCGCCGATGGGCATCAGGATTTTGGGCATATGCTCAGTCACAATCATTCAGTCGCGAGAGTATTCTTGCACGGAATAGTTTCGTGTTGATCGCTCACCGGAACTAGCATCCACCCGCCCACGGCGGCGGGTTATTCAAGCGGTAGAGCATTTCTCCCGCCTTCGGCACGAGCAGGATTCCTTCGGACTCGCGATTCGCAAAATCTTCGGCGCGGATGCTCTGGGCATCCCGATACCCCAAGTTAATTTTCCGGCAGATCTCCGGCGTGAGGCCGGTCGCCAAAGTCACCCGCGCGCGCGGCTTTTCTACGCCATGCTCATAGGTTCCTTGCCCATAAACGTGCGTCGAATGCGCGAGCACGCCCCAAGGATAATGTTTGAAGTTGTCCCACTGTTTCAGAAAATAGTCCCGGCAGTGATAGCCGATTTCCAGGAGGACCTGGCGGTGCGTCACGCAAACTTCGGAAATGTGCGGGCCAAGAATGATGAGCTCTCCGCCATCGGCCAAGACCGGCTCCAGCTTGTACATGCACTTGCCGCCGGTCCAAAGCTCGTCATACATCTTCGGAGAACACGAGAGAATCGTGTGGAACGGCCGATCCTTCGAAATGATGTGGACTTGGCCGGAGAGGTCGCTCGCGGCTTCCCAGGCATGTTCCGGCGTGGCGGCGAACAGTCCGGCGAGCTCGTTCGCGGGCGTGACGACCATGCAGAAGCAGAGTTTCGGGACGGTGAGCAGCGCAGCGGCCCGATCCACGACTTTGCGAACCGGGGTCCATTTGTGGCCGATAATCTTCGGATTCGTCACGACCGCGCCCAACCAATGGAAAAAATTCAGGATTTCGGGGCCGCTAACCCCGGGGAACAGGTATTTGTTTCCTCCCGAAAAACCGATCACTTCGTGCGGAAAGACCGGGCCCACGATCACGATTTGGTCGTAGTCAAACACGAGGCGGTTGATCTCGACGGCGACGTCCATCGAGAACAATCCTCCGGACAACTGATCGATTTCCGAAGCCGGGATGACGCCGATTTTCCGCAGAACGCTCGGCTCGTTCCAGGCGTGATTGAAAAAGCGCACCGAGCGATAGCGCTCCTGGCGCTCCGCCTCGGAGAGGTCGAGACGCCGGCGAATCGCAGCCTCGCTCATCGGTTGGTGAGTACCCAAGGCGATGAGGACATCGAAAGCCTTCGTCGCTTCGCCGATCTGCTGGTGGAGCGCTTTGAAAAGGAGTCCGACCGGCGCCGTCCGCGTGCCGTCCGGAACGATCAACAAGATGCGTTTGCCGCGGTAGTCCTTGGCCGGACAAGCTTGAGCGATCGACTCAGCGACCTGGCTGGCGGTGAGCCCGGTTCCGGCGCCTGCAATTTTTGAGATCATCTCTAGCTCGACTCTGGAGGTTCATGCATCCCCGCCCACGACCCTCAAGGCAAACCCCCCACCCCCTCCCTCTCCTCTCGGAGCGGGGAGGGTGTCCAAACTCAAATTGTTTGAGCCAGGAAGCCGCCATCCACTCGAATGTCGGCACCGGTGACATACCCGCTCGCCTTGGCGCTCGCGAGGAAAATCGCGGCCCCGACGAGTTCGCGCGCTTCACCCATTCGGGCCATCGGCGTGTGCTCCAAAATAGACTTAGCCCGGGGAGTTGGGCTCCCGTCGGGATTGAAAAGCATTCGCCGATTCTGTTCGGCGGGAAAAAAACCAGGCGTGATCGAATTGACCCGGACGCCGCCGGAAGCCCACTCCCTAGCCAGAAATTGCGTGAGGTTGAGCACGGCTGCTTTTGCCGCGGAATAGGCGACGACTCGTGAGAGCGGCAGATGCGCGGACACGCTGGCGATGTTAATGATGCTGCCGTTTCCCCGCCGCAGCATCGCGGGCGCAAACTCCTGGCTGGGGAGCAACACCCCGCCCACCAGATTGAGATCAAAGCTCGCCCGCCAGTCTTCGACAACGATGTGCTCGAACTTGCGGTCGCCGGTCAAGGTCACTTTGGGATCGTTCCCGCCGGCGGCATTGACCAACACGCTTGGCGCGCCGAGTTCGTTCTCGACCTGGTGATGAGCGCCGCTCAGGCTCTCGCGGTTCAGGGCGTCGGCGGAAAAGAATTGGCTCTTGCCGCCTTGCTTTTTGATGGCGGCGACTCTGGCTTCGCCGCGCTCGGCGTTTCGGCCTAACACAGCGACGCTCGCGCCCGCCTGGGCCAGGCCTTCGGCGATGGCGCCTCCCAACACACCGGTCGCTCCGATGACGACCGCCACTTCTCCGGATAAGTCGAATAAGTCCATGCGCAAACTAGGACGGGTCCCCCGGCTGCTCCTTCGTCTTCAAAAGAAAGACAGCGCCGTTCACGACGACCAGGATCACCCCCAGTTGAATGCCAAGGCGGATGAGGTCAATTCGGAAGTTCGCTTCGATTTCGCGGTCCTCAGCCTCGATTTCGGGGAAAGGAGGATTCCAGAGCGGATGGTAGCCGAGCGAACTGGATTCCGTGACCCCGTCTTTTTTCAAGATGAGTTTCCACGGCGGAAACAACGTGGCGATCGCAAGCAAAACAATGCCGATGAGTCGGGCTGCCTTTTGCTTGGCATTCATCAGGATCGCGGCATCGTCGCCTACCGCAACAAGTTTTCAATCCAAAAGAGGCGATTCAACGGCAAGCCGCCTTTTGCTCATTGGCATTAAGTCTGCTAAATTGGGCGCGATTGGGCGCTTCCAGGCCAAGGCTTGCAGAGCAGCCCTCGCGAAAAACAGGCGCAGGCGCTCGGATAACGCCCGAACGGGTCGAACGCCAATTCAAATTGGATGCCATGAGATTTCCATTTCAAGGGAACCGAGGACCGCGGGGAGAACTCTTACACAGCAGCGACGTGACTATGTGGAAGAGATCGGGATGCGGTCGGTCCAGCCTTGGAGCCTCTTTCAAAAATGGGTGGCGCGGGCAACCTGCCCGCCCCGGTCGG
>JACQWK010000205.1 GCA_016209525.1 Verrucomicrobiota bacterium | reverse complement strand
CGTCTCGTCTGCCGTAGAGCCGCGGCGTCTCGCCCGGCGGACGGGGTCTGGAATAGGAAACATCTTCGAAGTTTGCGCCTCACACCGGGCGGCGAGACGCGCGCCCCCTCCGGCAGGCGAGACGCCCACCGCCACCGAATCATCCGCGCGTGTTGTTGAGTTGGCGGCACCAACTGGCCACCGTGTCCGTCGAGGCCTCGAATGGATTGAGCAGATTCAGGGAGCTGATGCCCTCGGCGTCGATGACTTCCCAATCGACGAAATACCGAATGGAATGATTCCGGAGCTGCTGCATGATGTAGGACCGAATTTGGGCGCGGGTGTTCACGGGCGCTCGGCGGGTGGCTTCCGAGATATCCGAGCTGGTGATTTCCCACGGGGCCGGAGTCTGCGCCAACGCGAGACCCAGATTTCGCGCCGGATCGGCGTGGTGAAATTCCAGGTCTTGAGCGCGGAGCCAAGGGTCAACCCACGAAATCTTTTCGCGCTCGACGAATTGCTGGAAAAGCCAGCGCTTGGTAATCCAGTCCACCATGCCGACGAGCGCTTCCGGCTGTTTGCCCAGCGCGGTCAGGGTTTCCTGCCAGACGTCCAGAACGATGTTGGTTTCTTCATCGCGACCATTGAATTCGCATCGCGCGGCTTCATAAAACTGGAAGAGAAGCTCGACGGCATTCTCCGTCCGTCCGTCGGACAGGGTGACGATCCAGGGGCCGTCCGGTTGGTGGGAAATGCCGCGGAAACTCAGCACGGCATCGGCCAATACCATCTTCGGCATCCGGTCCAATTCCAGCAAATCCAGCACAAGTGAAGTGGTTCCAACCTTCAACATGAGCGTGGTCGGCAGCACGCTGGTATCGCCGTGGAGGAGATGCAGCCGGCGGTACTTTCGAGCGTCCGCCAGCGGTTCATCGCGGGTGTTGATGATGGCGCGGTTGAACTGCACCCACTCGAAGAGATCGTTGTTGATGTAATCGGCCCGCTGGCTGATTTGGAAATAGCTGTCGGCGCCTGGGCGAACCAAATCACCCCGCAGTTCCGCGCCCGGAGTGGATCCGACGCGGCCCGCGCCGCCGAACAGTTGCCGCAGCGTCAAAAACGCGAGCAGCGACAAAACGTTGGCCTCGGTCAGAGGAGCGGAACGCCGCACGAGGTAGTTTTCGTGGCAGCCGAACGTCGCGCCGGAGTAGTGGTCGATATTATTGCGGATGAAACTGACTTGCTCGTGCAAGCGCAAATCCTTCAATGCCTGCACGAGAATGGCGTCACCGGCGCGGTCATAGCGAAGGAGATCGATCAAGGAGAGGCACTCCGGCGTGCAGTATTCGAGGTGGCCCATGTCCACGTAGGCTCGGCCGCCGTTGAACAGGAAACCTCCGTTGCCGGCCGGCTCGTCCCAGTCGCGCTGGTGCATGTCCGGAAGGCCAAAGCGCGCCCGGTCGAAAATCCAATTCCTCACGCGGCCGACGGCGCTCGGCGGGCCGGACGGATCGTTGGTCAAGCATCCGTATTCAGTTTCCAGGCCGACCACACGGTTCATAATGCCAAATTGTTCGGAGTCTCAGGTTGCCGGATCGTGCAATTCAAAACCTAATCCCGGCAGGGTGAGCCATTCGAAGCGCGCCGACCGTTGGGTTTTCCGCGCCAGCCAGCCCATCTCGACAACCTTTCCTTTCACGGCGGTCCGCCATCCGGCGCGGCGCTCCTCTTCACTCGGGGCATTTTCCGTGAAGGATTTGTTTTCCGTCAAACACCACCAAGCCTGGAGCAGCAAGTCAACCACTTCCCGCCGGTCCGTCCTTCCGGACGCGTTTTGCAGCAACCAGGTTTGCGCGGCGTTCTCCGGATCCGGCAAGCCCACCGCCACCAGCACGCCTTTCGATTCAGAGCGAAACCCACCATCGAAATGCAAGCGGAAGAGCAAGTCTTGCTTAGGTTGCGCGGCCACTTCCGCCAGCAGCAGCTCCACGAGAAAGGGCGCGCTGAAAATCTGTTCAAAATTGGTCTTCAATTGCGGGCCAAGCCCGTAACTGACCAGCCGGCGCAAACTGACATCCTCGGGCGCCCGGGTGAACGCTTCCAAGTGCGCCGCATCGATCGCGGCTTGCCGGATCTTCTCGATGTCGGCCGGGTGGCCCAAACCTGCCAGCGCATGCCGGTCGAAAAGCTCGAACACCTTCGAATTGCCCGTCCCAACTCCGAGCAGGAGAATGCCCTCGGGCAGGCTCGCGGCAAACACCGGAGAGCCGCCCTTGATCTGCTCGCGCACGTATTCGCGGCGATTCTCCATGGCTTCGAGCCAGCGGAAAGGTTCCTCGATCATGGCGCTAAGTATTCGGCTTGCTGGTCCGCGTCCACCGTGCGGACCCCGTCGGATTGGAGCACTTTGATGGTCGCAAATGACCGGCTCTCCGGATGGACTCCTCCCGTCGCCGAATCGAATTCCGATGCCACCATCAAGAGTCGCAAGGCAAATTGGACCGCCGGCCGCAAGGTCATTTCGCTGGGCTTCGGCTGGCCGTGATGTTCCTGGAAGCTCAGGATGCTGCGAATCGTGGCCGAGCCCGATCCGGAAGCCGCGTGCCCCACGGCGAGAAACTGCGCTCCCAAGGGGTCGTAAAAGAATATCTGCGCCCGGCTCGGAGTGATCGTGGTGTCCAAACCCGCAAAGAGAGGCATGACTACGCCCACGCCCTGAATGGTCATGGGAAGATTGTCGCGGAGAAGGCGCGCCAGCGCGCGCACTCTCGCGGGCAGGCTGAGCGGCTGCAACTGGCTTCGGCGGTAGTACTCGAAGGACGTCTGCAGCACCCGCGCCATTTCAAAGGCCGTCGCGGGCACGCCAGCGATCGCCAACAGCGACGTCGCGTCGATCTCGATTACCTTATCGACGCGGTCCGTCACGATCACATTGCCGGCGGTGGCGCGCCGGTCGCCCGCCACGAGAACGCCCCCGGTGAAGTGAAATGCGAAGACGGTGGTGGCCTGAGTTTGAACTGGGGCGGAAGAAGACGCGTCCCCTCGCAGAGGCGGCACTTGGTGGGCCGCGAGCAAAGAAAGGAAATCGCCAGCGATCGGCGGAGTTTCGCTCATTGGCCTGTGCGCTGCCGGTAGCGCTTGGCCTGGTCCGGATCCACCTTGCGCATCCGTCTTAGGAGTTCCTCAACATTGGGCTTATCGACTTTTGGCGCGCTGGGGCCGTCACCGCCCCCGCTCGGTCCGGGAGCCACGGGACGAGTTCTTTGAGCTTGGTCTGGCATAAAAACATCTTGCGGGTCGGGAACGAAAAATATTCTGCCGTTCAAGACCACAGCATTAAGTTGCCACGTTCCCGATGATTCGCAAATCATCCGGCGAACGGGCTGCGTCGATCACCTGAGCATAGCGTTCGATGTCGCCCGGCGCGAACAAATCCATGAGCGAGATCTTAATCGAGCCGCCGGTTCCTTGCAACGTTATGTGATCCCATTGGGCGGAGATGACGGCCGAGGCAAATTTTTGGATGCACCGGCCCCGGACATACGCTCGTGTGAACGGCGGATGCTTCACCGCGGCCCGGACGGTTCCTTCATCCGGGACGCTCTGGATGCTGCGCGATTGTTCGAGTCCGTAGTAGAGCCCTTCCGATCGGTCCAGGCGGTGATATTCCAAATCCAGGCTCTGCAACCAAGGATCGTCGTCCTTCAACTGCTGCGCCGATTGGAACTCTCGAACCAAGGCCAGCTTCGCCACCCAGTCCAGCCGGTCCCGGCAGCGCATCGGCTCGCTTTCCAAATCGTTCAGGACGCCTTCCCAGTCGAGGGCGAGTTGTTTCCGTTCCGCCAAAGTCAAATCGCAGAGCGCCTGAACCGCGGCCAGGTACTCGCGCTGGATCGCGAGCGCGGTCGAGCGTGCCCCGCCCTCCAGCAGGACTTCCCAATGAAACGCCGGATCTCTCGAAATTTCGCTCAAGGCCGCGAGGGGTTGCGCCAGTTTCGGGTACCTTCGCTGCGGGTCCCGCACCAGCGCTTCCAAGACCAGTGCGGTGGTTCCCACTTTCAGGCGTGTGGCAAACGGCGACATATTGGCATCGCCGAGAATGACGTGGAAGCGTCGGAAGCATTTCGGATTGGCATGCGGCTCGTCGCGCGTGTTGATGATCGGCCGCCGCTGCATAGTGTCCACACTCTGAAGCTCGCTGAAGAAATCACTCCGTTGCGAGATCTGGAAGCCGGGAGAGAGAAACTTGTCTTCGGTTTCGATGGCGAACTTCCCCGTGCCCGCGAAGATCTGGCGGGTGACCAAAAACGTCTGCATCGCTTGGGCGAGGTTTTCCCAGGGGAGTGACCGTGGGAGAAGGTAGTTCTCGTGGCATCCATAGCTGTGCCCCAAAAAGTCCGTGTTGTTCTTGTAAAGCCTCACGGCGCTTTTCCGATGCTCGGAAAGATGTTGCGCGCACGCCATGAGAATCCGCTCCCCGGCGCGGTCATGGGCCACCAGTTCGGCGAACGTGCTGCACTCCGGGGTGCAATACTCCGGGTGAGCGTGGTCATTGTAAAAGCGCGCGCCATTGCCGAGCACCAAGTCGCTCTTGATCTCCACAAAGCTCAACTCGCGCTCGGCGTCCTGGGCAAAATATTTGGCTTCGTCGGTGTCCTGCCGGAGTTCCCGGACGCGGAACCCGCGCATGTCCACGTGCGGATCCTCGCTTTCGTAATCCCAGCACATCCAAACGCCGGGTTCCGTCGCGCTGCGCACCAGCGCGATCGACTCGGCCACGACATCGACCTCTCCGTCGTGGTTGGAGGTGATGCCGAATTCGGTTTCCAAGCCAAACTGAATGATGGGTGACGTCATGTCTCGCTGCGAATTGGCGCCTCACTCGGTCGCTGACCGTTCACGGCTTTCGTGCGTTGGCCCATCTAAGGGATCGGACTCGTGGGTGTGGACCCAAGGAGCAGGTTTTCCGGTCGGCGCGCCGGCTTGAGATCGGAATATGGTCACCTGCGTTTCGCGCCCCTTGGCCCGTTCCCGTCACCAAGAAATCTCGATGCATGCCTCGAAAATTTCCCGTCCCAGTCGCGGACTAAACGATGCCGGCGCCCAACGACTCATTCTTGCGCGGTTTCACGGGGCCGAGCTTGACCACGTTGTCCGGGTCAAAGTCGGTCAACTTCAGCCAGTCTTCGGTCAAGTCGGTCGAAGGGAAGAGATCGTTTTCTGCGTATTCGCTCTCGAAGGCCTTCAAAAGATCCTCCCGAGTCAAAGTCGTGGGCATCTTGGTTTCGATCGATCGTTTGATGGCGAGGCTTTTGGCGCGTTCGACGATGGCGGCGATAATCGCGCCGCTGGCCAGGTCTCCCCGGTGCAGGATATCCTTCTTCCCGCTGCGATAGACCACCTCAAGGAATTGGTTTTCCGGCGTCCGGGCAAACTGCGCTTGAGCCACCGCAGCGGCGAGGTCGGTTTTGGGTTCGGCCAGGGGCAGTGATTCGCGCAGGTAGATTTCGTAGATGCGCTGAGAGCCGGCTTGGTCCGGTCGGCGGACCTTGATCTTTCGATCGATCCGTCCAGGCCGCAATATGGCGGGATCAATCAGATCCGCCCGGTTGGAAGCCAGGATGACGACGACGTTTTGCAGCGGTTCCAGTCCGTCCATTTCCGTGCAGAACATCGGCACGAGCGTGCTGAGAATGCTGTGGTATCGTCCGGCACGACGCGTACCCAAAATGGATTCGGCCTCGTCCACGAAGAGAAATGCCAGCGCCCCTTCGCTCGCCCGTTCGCGGCATTGCGCAAAGAGGTCCCGCACCTGGCGCTCGGATTCGCCGACCCACATGTTGAGGATTTCGGGACCTTTGACGTGCAAGAAGAATTCGGGACGATCCACGCCCGTATGCGTCTTGATTTGTTGCCTCAGATTGTAAGCCGTCGCTTTTCCGAGCAAGGTCTTGCCGCATCCCGGCGGACCGTAGAGCAAAAATCCCTTGGGCACGGAATGTTCGAAGCGCTTGAACAGATCGCGGTGAAGGATGGGCAATTCAATCGTGTCGCGAATCGCCTGGACCGCCTCGTCCTGCCCGCCGATGGCCCCCCACGGCAACTCGGTCACCGTCTCGAGGGAGCGCTCGACGCGCTTGCCGACTCCGACAACTTCTAGCGCCACACGCTGGTTCACATCGAGGCGAACTTCCAGCCCGGGTCTCAGTTTTTCTTTCGCGAGCAAGGAAGACCTCTGCAGGACCAAAGGCATGAGACCCGTTTCCTGGCCAATGCGCAGCCGGCCATCCGAAAGCAGTTCATCCACTCGGACAATCGGCCCATTGCGATCGAAGCCCAGCCCCTGCACGACGGCAAACGCCTCGTTGCAAAGCACGCGCTGCCCGACTTGCAGGCTCGAGAGCGGAATCTGCGGATCAATTCGGCAGACGTAGTCGGTGCCGCTGATGCACACGTGCGCCTTGTCCGACTCGATGGGCATCAGGAAAGTGCCGACTCGAAAGGCCGGGGAACGGAGTTTCTCGACAATCGCGTCCAATTTCTCGATCGCCTCCCGCGCCTGATAGTTCATTTCTTCCAGGCCTGCGACTCGCTCGCGCAAGTACACCATATCCAGAATGGAAGGATGGCGAGGAGGCAATTTGCCGACGATCAGATCGACGATTTGCAGGGCCGACAGTTTCTCCATTTCTTCCGGGGAAAGCAGGTCGGTCAAAGGGCCTTGGCTTTCGCTGGTGCCGGCCGGAAGTTTGTGCAGTGCTGATGGCGGGACGGACTTCTTTTTCGACTCAGCCATGGCAAGAAATTAACCTTCCCTTGTCGTTTTGCAAATAATGGTTGCTCTATTTTGCACTGTTTTTCGACAACTCCCGGCTGGAAGAGCTGGTCAGGATCCGCTCCGCCGCCAGGCGGACGGAAGCCGCCAGTTCCGGCGGATGCCGCACGACGGCGTTACCACCCCACCCCAGCACCCATCGCTGGATTTCGACCAGACTGGACAACTTGAGAAAAAGCTCAACCCCTCCGTCTTCCAATTCGCTCAAGCGCTGCGACGGATGCCATTTCTTCTCACGAATATAGTCGGCCACGATTTCGTTAAACTGAATGCGAATCTCAAATTCGCCGTGCCCGGAGTGAACGCCAAAGCTGTCCCGCAGCCGCTGGTCCAGAGAAAAGCGCGGCGGACAAACAAAGTGTTTGCCGGTCTCCTCGACGGCCCGGATTCTGGCCGGGACAAACGTCCGGAGATCCTGGCGAAGATCATCAAAGCCGAAGAGGAACCATTCTCCGTTGATATTGGCCAAATGATACGGATCCACCGTCCGGCGTTCGGTGTCTGGGCGGCCCGGCTTCCGGTAGGTCAGAACAATCTGGCGGCGCTGGGCCGTGGCCTTGGCCAACGCATCGAAGATTTCCAGATCGAGGATCGGCTCAGCGCTGGTCCGAAATGAAATGGTTTGCTCCCAGTCCGCCAGATGCAGAGACACGGTGTCCGGCAATGAAGCGGCCATTTTCTTGAACGCGCTCATCAAGGGTTTCTCGAAATTCGTTCCGCGGTACTGTTGCAGCGCCTTTTCGGCAACCAACAGTGCGAACAGCTCTCCTTCCGTAATCTGAAGCGTTGGGAACGCGCCGACCTCTTGGCTGTAGTGGTAGCCGAGCCGGCTCCCGTCGTACTCGAGTGGCAACTCGAGACGGTCCCTCATGAATTCAACATCGCGATAAACCGTCTTTGTGCTGACCTCCAGCTCGCGGGCCAAGCAGAACGCATTCGGATACTTCCCGGTCTGAATCAATTGGTGAATCCGCAGCATCCTCTCCAGCGGGGGGCGGGAGAGGGGCAATGCCTGTCTTGCTCGTGGCCGTCTCTTCATTCCAGGTGCGGAGTGCTCCAACCGTAGAGAGGCGGTCGGCAATATCAAGCGTCGTTTCCAAAGACCCGAGAGCCGGGGCGCACCTGGAGTTCTCCGGCATTAGTTCGGCCGGACGGAGCCCGTGGATATTCCGTCGGGACCAATTGAGAATCGGCCATCGAAGCTCGGCTATTGGAATCGATAACCGGGATGTACGGCGTCAGTCTTGATCGGCTAGCGCAGATTTTCAATCTGCCGTATCGCCGAGTTGCACTCGGCTGGACGTTCCAACCTAGACCAACTTGCTGAGCAACTCATCGTTGGTCTTGTGTTTCTTGAGCGCCGCGATGAGCGTCTCCATCGCCTCGACGGGATTGAGATCCACCATCATGCGCCGGAGCTTGCGGATCGCTTCGATGTGCTTTGGAGGAAACAATTTCTCTTCCTTGCGCGTGCCGCTCTTGGGAATATCGAGCGCGGGAAACAGCCTGCGGTCCGAAAGCTTCCGGTCGAGGATCAGTTCCATGTTCCCAGTGCCTTTGAACTCTTGGAAGATGAGTTCGTCCATTCTTGAGCCGGTGTCAACCAACGCTGTCGCCAAAATAGTCAGCGAGCCGCCTTCCTCGATCTTGCGCGCGGCCGCGAACATTTTTCTGGGCACTTCGAGCGCGCGCGCATCGACGCCGCCGGTCATGGTCCGCCCGCTTCCGCCATGGACGCTGTTGTAAGCGCGGGCGACGCGGGTGATCGAGTCCAGGAGGACGAACACGTCTTTGCCGGACTCCACCATCCGGCGGCAACGTTCGATCATGAATCGAGAGAGCCGAACGTGCGTTTCGAGATCCATGTCGTTCGAGGAAGCGACGACTTCCGCTTTCACGGACCGCTGGAAGTCAGTGACCTCTTCCGGCCGCTCGTCAATGAGGAGGACAAGGACATGAACCTCGGGGTGGTTGGCCGTCACGGCATTGGCAATTTGCTTGAGGATGGTGGTCTTGCCGCTGCGCGGAGGCGAGACAATCAAACCGCGGGTGCCTTTTCCGATGGGCGTCACGAGATCGATAATTCTGGTTTCGATGAGATCCGGCGCCGTTTCGAGAAGGAACTTTTCGTGAGGATCGATCGTGGTCAAGTTCTCGAACCGCATGGCCTTCGTGTATTCGGAGAATGGCATGTCGTTGACCTTCTCCACTTCGCGCAGTTGCGGGCTGCTCCCTCGATGCGGCGGTTGAGTGGGGCCGTGGACGAGGCAACCTTCCCGCAAGAAATTCTTCTTGATCGTATCCGGGGTCACGAAAATGTCGGTGGGTTTTGGTTGAAAGTGGTTTTCCGCCGAGCGGAGAAAGCCGAATCCTTTGTCCGAGATCTCCAGGTACCCGGAGCCGGCGTCTTGCGCCGATTTGGTGTTGGCTTCTGTGCTAGTACTGCTCGTACTCATATAGTCATCTCAATGGTGTTCAAGCGGTGTCCGTCCCACAATGTGATAGCCCTGTAATGCAGACGCTTGAATTCTGAATTAGGGAGAACCGCTGGCCCGAAATATCTTAAATCACTCGCTAAAGGGCCGGGCGGTTAGACCTGTGACAGGCCGAATGTAAGGGTAAATCGGGTCCTGTGCAACAAGTTTTTTTGAGATGAGCGCGCCACCAGTGCATCCACCGGTTGTCGGTAGCGCAGGCGTCTCGCCTGCGAGTTCGCCGAGCGTCCCGCTCGGACGCGGCCCGGCGGCGAGACGCCGCTCGAACTCGCAGCCGAGGACGGCTGCGCTACGACGACCGACAACTT
>JACQWK010000204.1 GCA_016209525.1 Verrucomicrobiota bacterium | reverse complement strand
TTACTCACATTTTGGCGATAATTTGGAGGCAAAAGTGATCACAAATAGCCCAAGTGTTCAGCTTTCAGTTGAACCGAAACTTGTTCCGGGCTCATCTGTAAGGCGTCATTGAGAAATCCCTCCACAGTCTGATCAATAGCAATCAAGACTCTTCGGACAACCTTGCGGCCCAAATCTTTTATCAGTCCTTCCAGTGCTCCTTCAATGAGCGCGCGAAATAGCTGCCACAGCAAGGCGGCATAAGTGAGGGCCTGGAGGCGTCCGCTTTCCCGGTCCCGGATTTCCCCGTAGGTCAACTGGCCGCTGCGGAGCATGGCTTCAAAGAGGAGTAGATAACGCAAGGCGGCTAGATGCACGGAGGCGTAAGCCAACTGATAACGTCCGCTCTGTTCCTTCAAAAAGCCAAGGTTCTGTTTGATTTCCTTAAAGTAAACTTCGATCGACCAACGGAGCGCGTAGACCTCCAGGATTTTTGCATCGCTCAGCGTCACGTCCGTGCAGAGAAAGAGGACCCACATGTCGGCGGAGCTGGCCCGCACCGGAGCGCTGAAGACCAGGCGGACCTCCACCCAACGCTCGGGTTGGCGAGCCTCCGTTTCCAGGTTGATGCGCACGGTCAGGCTGGCCGTCTTATACCGAGCCTGGCGATTCTTGGGCTGCATGCGGCGCTGAACCTTCGCATACAACTGGCTGGCCGTGGAACGGCGCCCTTGGTACTGATACGCCAAATTCCCGCGCTTCATTTGAAAGATGCCCACGAGCTTATTTTCCAGACAGCAGCCAATGTTCTCCTTGCACCCAAACCACGCGTCCGCCAAGACATACTTGGCGCTCCAGCCCGCCCGCAAAGCCCGTTGGAGCATGTCCCGGAACAGTTGCTGTTTGGTTTGCTCCCGAGCCCGGCGCAGATCCCGCGCGGCCGAACTGCGCTGGTCGTGGAACGGTTTGTCTTTGGGCTTGTCGATCGCACACTTTTCGCCCATGACGATCGGGGCTTCCACCGGCAGGAATCCCTTTTCTCCTGCCATGCCCAATTGCAGAACTTGATGTCCCTTGCGCGTCCGGCCCTCCGTATGGTCATAGTAGCAACTGGTGCCTTGGACCTTGCGCCCCGCCCGGGCCTTGCTGGTGTCATCGACCACGAAGGCGCGCTGGGAGCGCCCTCCGATCTCATTGTCTTGAAAGACCCGCCGGGCCAGATCACTGGACAAACCACGCCAATTGATGTCCTCACGGCCCAGGAAATCGTAGAGCACGCTGACATGACCGGCCAAAATCTGGCACAGTTCAGCGCAGAAGCAGTGGAGCGACTTCACTTTCAAAAGTGGCCAGACTAACAGGGCACAAAGCACATTGGGCAGAGGCTCTCCGTCCGCACGACGCCGACGGTGGATCGCCGCGCGGAGCAATCCGATGAGGGAGTGACGCTGGATGCCTTCGGAGAGCTCGGTGTCGACAAAGGTCAAGGGGTGGTTGAGCGCATCGGACAGGGGAGTATAGGAACGGGGGCGGCGGCGGCCGCCTCGGTTCTTGGCCTGGGGTTTGGAGGAAGGAGAAGGCATAGTGGGATGTCGTATAGGTAATACTACCTACCTATTGACATCCATGCTAGATTTTTGTTCATGAATCGCCCCTTAATCTCATCTTCCTCTTCCCGGCAAAAGGAATACGCCCGGCTCCAAGCTCAATTGGCCCGGACCGGGTGGATTAGCGAAGGCTCTGTTCAGGATCGGGGGCCGGGTGCGGGAGGCGCTTGTTATCCGTGGACCCGCAAAGTCAAAGGAAAGACGATTTGCGTCGCCTTGTCCAAGGAGCAGTATGAGTGGCTCAAGGAGGCGATTGCTAACTGGCGCACCGTCCAGGAAACCCTGCGCCAAATGCAACGCCTCAGCCGTGCGGAGCTTTTTGCCTCCCTGCCCAATCCCAAACGCCGCAAGCGACTCGGCAAAAAAGTTCTCGGACTCGTTTAACCGCGCTGCGGCGTCGAGGTCATCGCCCGATTCACCGGAGAGATTGCCCATCCAACATTGCGGCGCTCTATCAATCAAAAAGCAGCCAGTTGCCGTGACAAATCACGACCTGCAGTGAAAGAAACCACGGAAATTACCGCCAAAATGTCAGTTCATTAGTTTCGCCCCCTGCTGCCACTGTGTCCACAGCCTTCTCACGAGCTGGACACCTGTCCCCCATCGATAAAGAGCTTCGTGAGCGAAAAAACTTTCGAAATGGTACGGCCGAAACCAAGCAAATCCCATCCTCGAATGGCTTCTTGGAACTTGGCCGCTCAAGCCCTGGTTTTTGGAATCGGTCCCCAAAGACTGATCGGTCGTGGCCGTTCTGCACCTGGTTCCGCCAACTTAGGCGTGATACGAGATGCTGACGAAGGCGGTCCACGTCTGCCGGAGCCGCTGGATGCCATTTCACATCCCAACTGCTTCGGTCCGAAATCTGCCAGCTTCCGTCTGCGAATTCCGCGATTATGAGGAATAGTTCGCGGGTGTTTTCTGGTCCTGGCCTGAGTTCCTCCCATTGGACTTGTTGGATTTCTTCGTATGCTTTCATCTGTGCTCCCCCGTTCGAGTCTCTGACAACTCACCGAACAGCTATGGGTTTCTTTTCGTCGCTGCCCCCTTAAGCCAGCCCCATGCCAGGCCGCGAAAGCCGAGGCCGAAATCGGATCGAAGTCGAAAGTCGCGAGGAGCGTGATCCTCGTGGAACACGCGATGGAAGAACAGAGGCACCTAGACTGTAGGCACTTGCCAATGTGAGCGCAACTGCCAATGGTATGGGCAAGCTGATGCTGAGCAATCTCATCCGGCCTTTTTCGAGACAACCATTCGTCTGCCTGCTTCCTCAAGGCGAGCGAATCCGCTCGCTATGCGAGCATTCCTGCTCGCCTATTCGGTGGAGATACATGGTTTTCCCGTTGAATAGCTGCTGATTTGGTAGGAACGCGTTGGCGCGCGTGCCTGACGGAGCCCAAGCGTGGCGACACTTATGGCGCCCGAGGACGCCCATTAGGCATTGGGATAAAGGACATGGAGCACCACGTCCCTGCCGGGAAAACGACGGAAGCGGAACAGGCGTCCCGACTGGGTGTGAGAAGTCGGCTGGTTCGCCGGGCGGATGTTTGGGAAGGCTGGAAGCCCGGCCTACGCTTTCAGGATTTCCCTCACCACTCGGCACGGTTTGCTGTCGGCGATCATTTGTTGCTGGCCATTGTGGTGGTAGAAAAGCTTCGCGTGGTCGAGGCCGAACAGGTGAAGGAGTGTCGCGTGATAATCATTCGGGCTGACGGGATTCACGACCGCTTTGTGGCCGAACTCGTCGGTTTCGCCGTAGATCGCGCCGCTTTTGATCCCGCCGCCCGCGAGCCAAGTGCTGAAGCCTTGGCCGTTGTGGTCTCGCCCGGCTTTCTCCTCCGCGCCGTGGCTTTCGGTCACAGGCAACCGTCCAATCTCACCGCCCCAGTGAACGACGGTCGTGTCCAACAGACCGCGCGCTTTGAGATCCTTTACGAGCGCGGCCGTGGGCTGGTCGGTCTTGCGGCAGCAGTCCGCCAGCGTCTTTTTGATGCTTTGATGGTTGTCCCAGATTTGGCCGTTGACGAACAACTGCACAAAACGGACGCCGCGTTCGACTAGACGCCGCGCGATCAAACAGCGCGTCCCGTACTCGCGGGTCACCGAATCATCCAACCCGTAGAGTCTCTTCGTTGCGTCGCTTTCGCCGGAAAGATCAAGCGCTTCCTTGGCGGCGGTCTGCATGTGCGCGGCGAGTTCGTAGCTGGCAATGCGGGCCTCCAAATCGGCTTCGCCCGGATGCCACTCCAGATGCGCGCGGTTGAGTTCGGCGAGGAAGGCAAGGTTCTGCTCCTGCAATGCGCCCTTGAGGTGCGGCGGAGGCTCGAGATTGAAAATGCGCGGCTCCTTCGCGCGGACAACGGTCCCTTGAAACAGGGGTGGCATCCAGCCGTTTGACCAATTGCGCGCGCCATCGACCGGATGCCCGCCAGGGTCCGTGAGGACGACATACGCGGGCAGATTCTGATTTTCGGAACCCAGACCGTACGTGAGCCACGAACCGAGGGCCGGCCGACCGGGCTGGGATTTGCCGGTGTTCATGTACCAAATCGACGGCTCGTGGCCGTTGATGTCGGTGTGCATCGAACGAATGAGGCAGACGTCGTCCACGATTTCCGCGAAGTGCGGCAGCAGTTCGGAAACGTCCGTGCCGCACTGGCCGTGTTTATGAAACTTCCATGGACTGCCAAAAAGCTTTTTGGTCGCGCGATCAATGAAGCTGAACTTGATTTCGCCGGGATAATCTTCGCCATTGCGTTTGCTCAACTCCGGTTTCGGATCGAAGAGGTCGATGTGGCTTGGCCCCCCATGCATGAAGAGTGAAATCATCGCACGGGCCCGCGGAGCGAGGTGCGTGGCCTTGGGCTTCAGGTCGAAGCTCGGTGCCGTTCGTGGAATGCTCGACGGTGTGGCAAGGAGTTGTTCTTCGTTGAGCAGCCAAGCCAGCGCGACGCTTCCGATCCCCATGGCGTTGCGGGCCAGAAACTGTCGGCGGGTCAAAAAATCTGAAGGGACACTCAAGAACGGGCGCAATTGTGAGTTCTGGTTCATGCTCTGTGTCGAATAGAATTGCACAAACCGAGCCCAAAGGAAAATGCGAAAATCTGCAGGCTGTTCCGCCACCGTGCATCCCGAAGCCGTGGAGGAGCGCGGCGTTCACGCCGCTTCACGTTGAGAACGCCGGGATCGGTTCGGCGATTCCAACGCTCCCGATTTACGCACGCTGAAGCGGGCTTGAGCCCTAATCCTTATACATATCGTTGGAGCCGATTTTACCGGCCTGGATTGGTGGTCAGGCGAAACTGTGGATCTCG
>JACQWK010000202.1 GCA_016209525.1 Verrucomicrobiota bacterium | reverse complement strand
GGAAAATCCATCGCGCCCTCCACCTGCGCGCCGCGCTCGCCGAGCAGCTTAGTCCAGTCATTGAGGAAGCGCGGATGATCGTGCTGGCCTGGACCGTGGGTCTTGACTCCGGCGCGGATGAAGACGCGGAGCGGGGGATCGCTGGGAGCGGCGGTGACGAGGAGCGAAGACAGGGAGAGAAGCAGGGAAAGCAAGGAGCGTTTCATAAGCGTTTGTTGCGAGGGGCCAGCATAGTCAAAGCCGCCCAGTTGCCAACTGTGTTTTGGAATTGTTCGTAACGCCGACATTCTTTGTCGGCAAGTTCCGAGGCATTCCTGGACCGCGAGGTTGGAAGACCTCGTAACTTGCCGGCTTGAAAGCCCGCGTTACGGCGCAGAGGCGCCTCCAACGACCAAGACGCTTTCGTTGCCCGAAGTGTCAGACGTTGGTAGCATTCAAGCAACGCGATGAATAATAGGGAACAGATCCCATCGGATCCCGGCCTTGGTGTGGGCTCAGGGGAAGCGGACTTGGTGGCGGTCGCGCGCAAGCTTCTCTGGTGGCAGCCGCCGGAGGAATCCCTGGGCGATCTGCGCCGCTTCCTGGCGCAAGTGATGACGTTGGGAACCTGGCGGGACGTTCAGCTCGTTCGCGAGCGATTTGGCGAGGCCGCGCTCCAACAAGTTTTGGCCGACGCCTCCCCGGGAGTGTTCGACGAGGCCTCCTGGGCCTACTGGCATCGGGTGTTCAAGATCTCACCCATTCCCCCTCTGCCCCGGCGCACGCTATGGTGACGTTCCTGGCGCCTCGGTTGGACATCCTGCCGGCCCCGCAACGCGCGTTGTGGCCGGAGCTGCGGCAGTTGCCGCCGAGCTTTGTGCTTTATGGAGGCACGGCCATCGCTCTGCGGCTGGGTCACCGTGCCTCGCTGGATTTCGATTTTTTTTCGTCCCAGCCATTTGAGGTCGCCCACCTGATGCAAACGGTTTCCTGGCTTGCCGCGGGTGAAGTCCTGCAATCCCAGCGCAACACTTTCACCGTGATCGTGGGCCGTTCGGGTCCGGTGAAGGTGTCCTTCTTTGGCGGCTTGTCGATTGGACGGGTGGGCCTGCCGCAGACGACCTCGGATCACGTGATCGGCGTGGCCTCGCTCCTGGACCTCGCTGCGACAAAGCTCGCCGTCATCCAGCAACGCGCGGAGAAACGCGACTACCTGGACCTGGCCGCCTTGATGAAGGCCGGCGTTCGTCTGGCCGATGCTCTCGGAGCTGCACGAGCCCTTTACGGCGAGCGGTTCAACCCGATGATCAGTCTGAAAGCGCTCAGTTATTTTCGCGATGGCGACTTGCCCTCGCTGCCAGAGACAACCCAACAAGACCTGGCCCTGGCGGCGGCCGAGGTAACAGAGATTCCACCGACCGTCCGCGCATCCGATTCGATTGCGATAGAGGTTTGAGATTTCGCCAGGCTGCGCCACGTCCGGGCCCTCCCAGCCGCTCACCTCCGAGTTGCCGGCGGCAGCGTAACGCTGACATTCTGTCGCCAACGCCGACATCCTGTCGGCAAGTTCCGAGGCTTTCCTGCCTCGTGACGCAAGGTCGCGAGGCCTCGCAACTGGCCGGACTGAAAGCCGGCGCTTACCGACTTTGGTGGATGCACCGCCAGCGGACCGAACCAGGAATTTCATCTGGCTGAGTCCCGCGGGAACCACTAGCATGGCTCCGCTTCATGAAAGCGGAGCCATGGAAAAAGTAGTCCGAAAATATGACGGCTTCCAAGCCGCCGACGAGGCGGATGACGCGCGTTACCGCGAGATGAGCGGCGCGGAGAAAATGGAAATCTTGCTCGAACTGATCATGCCCGAGGACCCGGATGAGGCCGTTATCCAAAGATCTGCAAGAGTTTATCCGCTTGCTCAACCAGGAAGGGGTTGACTACCTCATTGTCGGCGCCTGGGCCGTGTCGTTTCACGGGCGTCCGCGCTACACGAGCGATCTGGATATTTTCCTTCGCCGCGACGAGTTGAACGCCGACCGAATGATGCGGGTCATTGAGGCCTTCGGCTTTGGCTCGGTCGGCCTCACGCGGCAGGATTTTTTGAAGGAGGATTTCGTGATCCAGTTGGGCATCGAACCGAACCGGATCGACCTGCTCACCGGCATCAGTGGTGTGACATTCAGCGAAGCCTGGGACCAACGCGTCGAAGGCAAGCTCAGCGGGTTTGAGGTCAGCTTCATCAGCCGAGACTTGCTCATCCAAAACAAGCGAGCGGCCAATCGGGACAAAGACCTGGGCGACATCGGGCTGCTGGAACGAACGCGCCCGAAGCGACCTCCCGGGTGACTTCGATGCGCCGGAATCCCTTTGGGATTTAGAAAATGTCCAAACTCCAGAGCCACGGAGTGGCG
>JACQWK010000195.1 GCA_016209525.1 Verrucomicrobiota bacterium | reverse complement strand
TCCGAAAATGTGCGGACAGGAGTGTCCGCCTTACGGTCACGAACCGCGCCCGTTGCCAAAATGAGAATTGCTGGCGCCGAGCACCTGAATGATTCGATTTCGCAGTCAAGATGAGACGATTCGATGTGAATGCGTTCTTTCAATTGCCCCTCACCGGTCCTGTGGACACCCTCTCCCCATCGGATGGGGAGAGGGATGGGGTGAGGGGTATTCCTCTCATCTTGAAAGTGAATTAGAATGAGAATGAACCTCGAAAGTATCGCCGAATTCCTGACGATGGCGGCAGCGCCTTGTTCCTGGAAAATGCTCGCCTTCGCTACGACCGGCGCTCTTTTTACGCAGGCGCTCGCCGCGGACGAGGTCTCATTCCGAAATGATGTCATGGCCGTGCTGTCGAAGGCGGGCTGCAATGCCGGGACTTGCCACGGAAACAAGAATGGCAAAGGCGGATTCAAGCTGTCGCTTCGCGGCCAAGATCCGGAGATCGATTACCAGACGTTGACGCGGGATACGTTCGGCCGCCGCGTGAACCCGCACGACGCCGATCAAAGCTTGGTCCTTCTGAAACCCACCAGCCAGGTCTCTCACGAGGGAGGACAACGCTTCCGGACGGATTCGCAAGAGTATCGCATCCTTCGCCGTTGGATTGCCGTCGGATTGTCTAACGACATCGAAGCTGCCCCGGAGGTTAAGCAGTTGGAGGTGATTCCGAAGGAGACGATCTTGATCGAACCCGCGGACCGTCAGCCGTTGCGGGTCCAGGCGCACTTTTCCGACGGTACCACTCGCGAGGTCACCTCTCTGACTGTTTTCGAAACGTCCAACGGACTTGGCAAAGTGAGCCATTCGGGTGTGGTGGAACGCGTCGGTTTCGGAGAGACCACCGTCCTGGCCCGTTATCTGAGCCATCAGCAGCCGGTGCGGATTGCGTTTGTCCCGGCTCGACCGGGTTTTGCCTGGGCCGAGCCTCCGACCAACAACTACATCGACTCGCACATTTTCACGAAACTGCGCCGGTTGAGGACAAATCCTTCGGAACTGTGCTCGGACTCAGTGTTCCTCCGCCGGGCTTACCTTGATCTCCTGGGCCTTTTGCCGGCCCCTGACGAAGCGCGGTCGTTCTTGATGGATCCTTCATCGAGCAAGCGCATTCGGCTGGTCGAAGAGTTGCTCGAACGCCCCGAGTTCGCCGATTTCTGGGCGTCGAAGTGGGCGGACGTGCTCCGCAACGAAGCCCACTCGCTCGACCCAAAGGGCGTTCAGAATTTTCACCACTGGATCCGCCAAAGCATCGAAACCCATCAGCCCATCGACGAGTTTGTCCGCGAGCTTCTGACGGGCCGGGGCAGCACTTACAGCCAACCGGCAGCCAATTACTACCGTCCCAACCGGGAGCCGGCAACGCGAGCCAAAGCCGCGGCTCAGGTGTTCCTCGGCGTCCGGCTGCAGTGCGCGGAATGCCACAACCACCCGTTCGACCGTTGGACCCAGGACGATTATTACGACTGGGCGGCGGTTTTCGCCAAGGTGAACTACAAGGTTCTCGAAAACAAACGCGACATCGGCAGCGACAAGCATGAGTGGAAAGGCGAACAGGTTGTTTATGCGCAGCGCCGCGGTGTGATGCTCAACGCTCGGACTTCGCAGCCGGCCCAGCCGCGTCTGCTGGGTGTCTCAAGACCGGGAATGCGCGAACCCTCGGACGATCTTGCGCGGTTGGCGGCCTGGATGACGAGCCCCGACAATCTCCAGTTTGCCCGCACTCAGGCTAATCGCATTTGGTACCATCTCATGGGACGCGGACTGGCCGAACCAATGGACGACTTCCGGGCAACGAATCCCCCTTCTCATCCGGAACTCCTGGAGGCATTGGCGGGCGACTTGATCCGGCATCGCTTTGACCTGCGCGCGTTGATCCGAACGATCATGAGTTCGCGGACCTATCAACTCTCCTCTGAACCCAACGATACGAACCTGGACGACGAGATCAATTATTCGCATGCCTTGGTCCGCCGCCTCACGGCCGAACAATTATTGGATTCCCAAAGTCAAGTGACGGGCGTGCCGCTGAAGTTTGCCGGTTATCCGGCCGGCCTGCGCGCTTCCGAATTGCCGGGTGTCCGCCCGGAGGCCAAAGGCAAACGGAGGGCCAATCAACTGGACCAGTTTCTTGAAATTTTCGGCAAACCCCCGCGGTTGTTGACCTCCGAAACGGAACGTTCCTGCGAATGCAACATGGGCCAAGCCTTCCAGATGATCAGCGGACCGACGGTTAACGAGTTGGTCAAGCAGGAGAGCAATCGCGTCAACGAACTGGTCGAGGCCGGCAAATCCGACCGCGAGATTATCGCAGAGCTGTACTGGAGCGCCTTCTCCGCACCTCCGCCCGAGGAACTTCTCAATCGCCTAGCCGCTTTTGCCGACCAGGCCATTGAGCGGAGAGCTGAACTGGAGGACATCCTGTGGGGTCTCCTGAACTCGAAGGACTTTCTTTTCCGGCAATGAAGGTAGGGACGGCGCGCCTGCGCCGTCCCCGCCGCGTGCAGCCGCGGAATAGAACGACCCGCCGGCGCAGGAGTCTCCCCTCCAGTTCGGAAGGGTTCCGCGCCTGCACGGTGCGGCGATGCCGCGGGCGCTGCGTCCCTACCTCACTTTTCGTATGAAATATGCAGGCCAGGCCACGCGACGATTCACCCTCTCCCGGCGGGAGAGGGCCGGGGTGAGGGCGAAAGCGAGAAATCTCCACCGGCGTCACTCAATTTCCTCGGTGGCATAGGCCCAGAGGGCTTTCCGGATGCGGCCCGCTGCTGTGCTGGTCAAAGGTCAAAGCAAAGCGGGAACTCGGCATCGCGTTTGCTGGTAATCCGATTGCCAATACTCCTTTGGATTGGCATTGATTCCTTCGGGTGAAGGGATGCAAAGAGCGGCCTTGTGCATTGGGTCGCTCTTTTGCTTTAGTGCTTAGAGTTTTGGGGACTCGGTATGAAGACTCCTGACTGGCTTAAAGCCATCCGCGAATTCTACGGATCGCCGATCCACCAACTCAACTCCCTCCGCGTTCGCTGGTTTCCAGGATTGAGCGATTCGAACCATCTTAACTCTATCGTCTCTGGGTGCCAGTGCCCAGCCATGGGGAATAGAACCAACCTGAATCTTTCCTGGAATCGTCTGAAGCACTCCTCCTTCGCATATCCAACGACCGAATTCCTATGAGCCACGGTTCTATCAACTCAAAGGAACTCGTAGGCCGGGCTCTGCGCGGGCAACAGGCGCCCCGGCCAGCCGCCGGCCCGTTGGCGGTGCACTACTGTGCCAGAGTCGCGGGCGTTTCTCTGCGCGACTACACTCTCAGTCCAGTGGTGTTGTCAGAATGTGTGTTGCGCTATTACAAGCGGTTCACTCCGGACGCAGTTTGGCTTTCCGCGGACACCTGGGTGAATGCCGAAGCCATGGGCGCGCACGTCGCGATTGCCGATGAGAATCAACCGCTCGGCGGCGTCGGCCCACCCGCGGTCCAGGGGTGGGCGGATTTAGAGAGAATCCCTCCGCCCGATCCGCATCGGCAAGGCCGCTGGCCTCTCATGCTCGAGGCGGTTCGGCGAGTGAATGATGCCATCGGCGGGGAGGTCTTCATCGCCGCGTGCTTTGATCAATTTCCATTTTCGCTGGCCTGCGCGTTGATGGGACTGGAGCACGTCCTGCGGGCCGTCCTCGAGGAACCGGCGCTGGTCGAAGCGCTCATGCGGAAATGCAGCGACTATACCCTGGCTTACGCTCTGGCGTTGGCGGAGGCGGGAGCGGACATGCTCAGCGGCGGTGACTCCCCAGCCGGTCTGCTGGGACCAACGCTTTACCGCCGGATCGCGCTGCCGTTCGAGCGCCGGATCATTGATCGCCTGCACGAGCGCGTGCCGATGCCGGTGTCATTGCACATTTGCGGCGATACGCGAGCGCTGTTGGCGGACCTGGCGACGACGGGCGCGGACGTGCTCGAACTCGATCACCAAGTCGATGTCGCTGAAGTTTCCCAGCCGCTCGGGCCGAACGTCGCGATTTGGGGCAACCTCGATCCAGTGGCCGTTTTGGCTCAAGGTACGCCGAACACAGTCCGCCAGGCCACCGTGAATCTGATTCGAAAACTCCGGGGGTGCGGGCACGCCCGTTTCGTCGTGAGTTCGGGATGCACTCTGGCGATGGAGACTCCCGCGGAGAATTTGGCGGCGATGTTTGAAACCGTTAGATCCTTCGCAAAATGATTCCACGTTTTTTCAATGAAACGAATGCCCCTCACCCCATCCCTCTCCCCATCGGATGGGGAGAGGGTGTCCGGCCTGTCCGCCGTAGGCTTGGCGAAAGCGAAAGGACGGATGAGGGGTATGTCGAATGGCACATTCCCAATGATTAGTCTCATCTCGATCGCGAATTAGAATAAGAACCACCGCACCCCATCACAGCATCATGACCTCTCGCGAACGTGTTCTCGCTGCGCTGGCGCACCGGCCAAGTGACCGGGTGCCGCGGCTGCTTTACGAAGAGGCGATCGGCTATACCCCGCCTATCGAAAGATTACTGCGCGAACAGTGCGCGCCGAAATCGCCGCGCGATTACTTCGACATGGACATTACAAGTGTGACATTCCAGACGACGACACTACCGCGGGAGCGGTTCGCCCCTTGGCTCGGCGCCGAGGCCGACGCGGCGCTGGCGACCGGCCAGGTGGACGAATGGGGTGTCCGGTGGCGCGCTGGAGATTTTCACCACTTTGCTCAGATCGAGTCACCCTTGCGCCGCGTCGAGGAGTTCGCCCGGGTGCTGGAGTATCCCTGGCCCGATCTCGATCAGCCGTGTCGCTACGCGGGCTTGAGGACGCGTGTCGAGGAACTGCACCGGCAAGGTTTCGCGGTGGCCGCGTATGCGGGATCCGTCTTCGAGCAGTCCTGGTATCTCCGCGGACTGGAGCAGACGATGATGGACATGGCGACGGCGCCGAAAGTGGCGCACCACTTGTTCGAACGCACCGCGGCGTTTCAGCAACACGCCGCGGCGGAGTTTGCGCGAGCCGGTGTGGACATCATTATGACCGGCGACGATATCGCCGGCCAGAAAGGTCTGCTGATGCGGCCGGAGATGTGGCGCGAGTTTCTCAAGTGGCGCCTGGCTGCGACGGTGCGGGCGGTCAAGGAGGCCAATCCCGCATCATTTGTGTTTTACCATTCCGATGGTGACATCGAACCGGCTATTCCGGAGTTGATCGAGGTCGGAATCGACATCCTCAATCCTGTCCAGCCGGAATGCATGGACGCCGCGGCCATCAAGCAACACTACGGCAACCGCCTCTCATTTTGGGGTACCGTGAGCGTGCAGCGAACGATGCCGTTCGGCAGTCCCGCGGAGGTGCGCGCTGAAGTGCGCGCCCGCATCCGCGATATGGGCTGCGGCGGCGGATTCATTCTGGCGCCCGCGCACGTGCTCGGACCGGAGACGCCGTGGGAGAACGTCCTTGCGTTTTTTGAAGCGGCGGACGACCTGCGAGACTATTCATGAGTTCGAAAGCAACCAGACACCCCTCGCCCGGCCTTCGGCCACCCTCTCCCCATCGGATGGGGAGAGGGCCGGGGTGAGGGGCATGTTTCATTTTGGTTTACTGAGGAAATGTTTGATAACTCTCTTTGCATGAACCCACCGTTGAGAATCGCTTGCCTCGGCTGCGGCGCACGCGCCCAGACTTACACCTCAATCGCCGCACGGCGCCCGGACCTTTTCCAAATCGTCGCCGGCGCCAACCGCAGGCCTGCTCGCCTGGAAAAGTTGAAGCGCATCTCGGGCCGAGTGGATTTTCGCGGTTTCGCCAGCGCGGAGGAATTGCTGGCGGCGGGGAAGATCGCCGACGTGATGATCGTGGCCACCCAGGATAACGATCACTACCGTCACTGCAAAGGCGCGCTCGAGGCCGGTTATCATGTCCTATTGGAAAAGCCGATCGCGACGCGGGTCGAACAGGTCCTCGAGATCGAGGAACTCGCGCGGCGGAAGAACCTTCGCGTCATGGTCTGTTTTGTTCTGCGATTCGCCGCGTTTTACCGAAAGGCCAAGGAGATCATCCAATCGGGGGCGCTTGGCGAGATCGTGTCGATCCAAGCCAACGAAGGTGTCATGCCCTGGCATCAGGCCCATTCCTTTGTGCGTGGACACTGGTCGGTCGTCGGCCGGAGTTCGCCGATGATCCTCTCCAAATGCTGTCACGACATGGACATTGTGCATTGGCTGGCGGGCCGGCGCTGCTTGCGTGTGGCGAGCTTCGGCTCGCTCGACTTCTTCCGCGCCGAACGCGCGCCTTTGGGCGCTCCGGCCCGTTGCACCGATGGCTGTCCCGCCTCCGACACCTGTGCCTATAACGCCCTCCGCTACACCAGCGATATGCGCGAAGTGTGGTTGCCGATGGTCTTTGACCGCGCCCAAGAGGCGGGCACGGAGGAAATTGTGGCCTGGCTGAAAACCAGCCCCTGGGGCCGGTGCGTTTACCGCTGCGACAACGATGCCGTGGATCGACAAGTGTTGGCGATGGAGTTCGAAGGCGCTGTGACGGGCACCTTCACGATGACGGCCTTCGAGAATGGCCGGCACCTCGAGATCTACGGCACGCGTGGGACGCTCAAGGGCGGCGAGACCTACCACAAACATTTCGGCGCGCATCTGATCCTGTTTCCGCACGAAGGCGAGCCGGTGCGCTATTCCGTGCAGGCGGAAGACGGGGGTTACGAGCTCCACGGCGGCGGGGATCCGGGACTGGTCGCCGCGCTCTACGATGAGATGACAAAACCCCCGGGCGCGCCGCTCGAGGCGGCTCTGGACTCAACCGTTCACAGCCACCTTATCGGATTTGCCGCCGAGGAAGCGCGGTTAACCGGACGAACCGTAGATCTCGAAGAATTTCAACGGCGTGCGCAAGAAACGAGTAATGGAGCAGTCTTGCACGCCTGTGAAGCGCCTCTTTCGTAGCGCAGATTGAGGTCTTACAGAAGCGAAAAGGGATAGAGCAATTCTCATTTTGGCCCGCAGGTAGTCCCGGCTTTAGCAGGTCTGCGAGAGAAAACCGGCTAATGCAGGGACTACCTGCGCGGGTCGTGGTTCGCGCCTGTGGCCAAAATGAGAACTGCTGATAGGGATATGGGCAGTTTTGAAAGACTTGGATGATCCTGATC
>JACQWK010000011.1 GCA_016209525.1 Verrucomicrobiota bacterium | reverse complement strand
TCGCCGCGCAGTGCGGCGTCCATGTCGTCCACGCGATACGCGACATGCGGCAGGTCACGAACCGGTCCCTTTACCGGACTGTTCTTTTCGAAACGCAGAAACTCGACTTTATACGGATGCTTTCGCGGGTCGGTGACCCATACCTTGGTGTCCTCGACGTAGACTTCGCCAGGCTGGCTGGTGTCGGTTGGCAGGCCAATGTGGTGGAACTTTTTCTTGGGATTCTTCTTGGGTGTCTTTTTCATGGCTGGTGGGCGGCGGCGATGGCTCGATCCACCATCCGGAAGAAATCGTTTTCCGGAGCGTAACCAAGCACCGTTCGCGCGCGGGTGATGTTGATCTCGAAGGGGTGATAGCTTGGACAACTCAGCTCGACCGTGGGGATACCGAGTTTGCCCGACAGGTATTCCGCCGCGACGCGATAGTCGAAGGGCGACGGGCCCGCGATGTTAAAGGTCTGCCCCGTCGCCGAGGGATTATCGAGCATGCGGTCGAACGCTTGCATCACGTCGTCGACGTGCACGATGTGCCGGCGCAACGGCACGCCGCGGGCATCGGTCAGAATCGGGATGCGCTCCTGCCCGGAGCGGACCAGCGCCATGGTTTCCTCGCTGACTTCGCCAAACCCGTGGCCTTTTTCGGCCGGCCGGACGTTTTGGAGCAGCGAGAAGTGTTTGAGGAGATCGGCGCCTTCGAACACCCATGATGATCGCAGCACCGTAACCGGCACGCCGTACTGGATGGCATACTGTTCGGCCATGGTCTCCTCCATGACTTTGGAAAAGGCGTAATAGCCGGGATACGCCGTTCGCGGATGGTTCTCGTCGATCGGAATTGGCTGTGGGTAAAACCAGATCCCCAGCGCCGCGTCGCCGCCGAACAGGAGAAACTGCCGGATCTTCTGGTGCCGGCAGGCCTCGAGCACGTTGAAGGTGCCCCTCACGCTCACGTCGAAAAACGTGGCCGCGTCCTCCTTGGTGGTTGCCAGTTGGACGACGACATCGGCTCCACGCACGACATCTTCCACCACCTCTTGGCCGGCGATGTCACCGGGAATCGAAGTGACATTCCGGCCGGCGACCGGAGTTCGATGGACGAGGGCGCGAACCGCAAAGCCGCGCTGCTCCAGCAACGCGACCACGCGCCGACCGAGTTTGCCGCCGGCGCCAAATACGGCCGCGGTTTTCATCTTCATTGAGTTTGTGAGGTCGAAGCTATCGCTGGCATTGAGGGTTTGAAAAGTGGGCCGTGCGTTCCGCGCGCGGCTTCCGGGAGGATAATGACAAAAAATCAGACCGCTACGGCCGCGCGCGGAGCGCACGGGCCACCGCGGAGGCGAAGCTGGATTAGAGTTTCACAATCTGGCCGGTGGCGGCCGATTCCTCGGCGGCAAGACAGGCGCGGACGGCCTCGCGGGATTCTTCGGGAGTAATGACATCGGGGCGCCGGCCATTCGCGACGCAGCCCGCAAAGTAGGCGAGTTCCTCCCGCAAGGCCCCGGCCCGCACGCCATGTAGCAACGGCCAGTAGGTCGTGTCGGGAGAATGCCAGCCAGTCTTGTCACAGATCGAAAAATTGGGGTGCGTGTCGTGGATGGCGATCGAGCCTTCCGTACCGTTGATTTCCATCCGCTCATCGATTTGAAACGCGGTCGTATCGGGCAGGCACCAGTTGTCCTCCAACACGCCCACTGCTCCGCTGTCGAAGCGGTACATCGTCCAGCCCAGGTCGGGGTGCTTGAAATCGCGAATCCGGACGGTTTGAGCGTAGGCGCTGACGACTTTTGCGCCCGTGTACCAGAGCATGAGATCAGTGTCGTGGACGCCGTCGCCGATGATGGGGCCGATCTTCCCCAGCACCTGTGCGCCGACGAACGCCGGCAGGTTCCGGCGGGCGTACAGGGAGACGATCTTTCCGATTTTCCCTGCCGCGATCTCCTGCTTGGCCGCCGCATAACGCGGATTGAACCGGCAGATATGCCCGACCATGAAATACCCCCTGGCCGCCCGCGCTGCCGCCACGATGGCGTCGCAGTCGGCCATGTTGGATGCCATGGGTTTCTCCAGGAACACATGCTTGCCCGCCTGCAGCGCCGCGAGAGTCGGCGCGGCATGCTGGTCCCACATCGTCACGACGCTGACCGCGTCCAACTCGGGATCCGACAGCATCTGGCCGTAATCCGTAAACAAACGCTGCACCCCAAATGTTTTGCCCACTTCTGCCAGCCGCGCGGGATTACGGGTGCAAAGGGAATGCAATTCCGCGTTGGGCAGTCCCGCCAGCACTTCACAGTGCTTCTCGCCGAACCAACCGAGGCCAATGACACCATATTTGATTTTTTTCATACGTTTCCTTTTCCAAGGGCCAGAATCGCGTCCATCGCGCGGGATGTATTGTGGATCAGGGTTTCGGGGCAATGTTTATAAAACGGAACCGGGGGAATCATTTCGGCGGCAATCCAACCATCGTAGCGGATCTGCCGGAGACTTTGCATGACGGCGGGCCAGTTAACGTCGCCGGAGAGGAGGTCACAAAAACCATCCACGGTGCCGACGTTCCGGCGGTAATCCTTGAAGTGCACGCGCCGGATTCGCTTTTCCAGCGTGGCAATCCAGTGTTCCGGGTATCCTGTTTGCAGCGCATTACCCGCGTCGAAATAGCTGCCAACGGCAGGACTCTGCACTCCGTCGATGAAGGCCCTCATCTCGAGTGGACTCAGGAGGAACTTGTTCCACACATTTTCGACACACAACGTTACCCCGCTGCGCTCGGCCCTTGGCGCGGCCGCCTTCAAGAACTCGTGCGCCCGCCGGTAGGCGATGTCGTAGGGCACCACTTCCGCCCCGGGGATGAAATCGACGCCGACCGTTCCCGGGATGACGAGGATGGCGTCAACGCCGAGATGAACGGCGCAGTCGATCTGCCTGCCCAGAATCCGCCCGGCCCGTTTGCGCGTTGCCGCGTCTGCACTGGCGGCATTGGCGCCCCAATAGAGCCCCGTCGCCAGGCCGCTCAGCTGCAAGCCGGCGGCCTCGACTTTGCGGCGCACCGCTCGGAGACCTTTCGGACTGCTGGTCATCGCCACCGGACCGGCTTCCGTCAGATCGATTTCAAAACCTGCAAAACCCGCGTCGCGCGCGACGGCGAGCTTTCGCTCAAGCGCCCATTCCTGCGGGAATGACCAGATGCTAATCGCTTTTTTCATCGGAAAAGTTGATTCTCCCTATTTGGTGAAGGGTTGAGAAATGCGCAGGTAGGCGAACAGGTTTCGAAGCTGGGTGTCATCAAGATTCTCGAGCAGGCCCTCCGGCATGAGGCTGCGTCCAACGGGCTGCAGTTCCTTGATCTCCGATTGACGCAATGTGATGTCCTCACCCTCCATGCCACGCAAGACGAGAACCTGCGCATCGCGGTCCACCAGGAATCCGCTCAGGCTCCGCCCGTCCTTCGTCTGGACCATGTAGTATTGGAACCCTTCACGGATCTCGGCGTTGGGATTGATGATGCTGAGAAGCATCGTGCCCAGATTGTCGCGCTGGTAATTGGTCAGTTCCGGTCCGATTTTGCCTCCCTTGAAGAACAGTTTGTGGCAGCTGGCGCAACGTTCCATGTACACCGCTTCGCCCTGGTAAGGATTGCCTGTTCCCTTCTTCAGAACGGCTTCGACCTCGGCAATGCGTTTGTTCCAGTCACTCCCGCCGCTCGCGGCCACGGGCGGGAATACCTTGGCCACCAACGCCACCACGTTCTTGTCCTGGTGCCCGCGGATCCGGTCCACGATGTCCACCGGAACGGTATTCGCGGCGATCCCGCGGGTTTGGACCGCCTGCAAAAGGTCCATGCTCCACGACGCGCGGCTGGCCAGCAACGCGAGAGTGGCGGTGCGAACTTCGCCGGTCGTCTTCGGCAGCAGCGCCGCCGCCTGGGAACCGATGTCCTTCAGATCGTAAGCCATCAGTGATATCAGCGCGGCCTTCCGCAACGCAACCGGTTCATTGGCCGCCGCAATCGCGAGCAACAATCGCACGGCGTCATGGTTGCGCACCTCGCCAAAGACGCGCGTATAGAGGAGCCGCTCGTCGATTCGCGCTTTCCTGTTTTCCACCGTGGACAACGCTTCCTTGACCGCCGCCGCGTCTCCCTGCCGGACCCTCAGGATGAGCGGCGATTGACCGGCGGCCGCCATCGCCTGCAGGAGTTCATCGGGCAGGCCAGCCATCTCGCGACCCCGATAGGCCTCTTCGAATCCCTTCATCAAAAACGCGGTATGCTGGGGCGTCGGTGCCATCCGCAGCAATTGCGCGCACACCATCAAATCCTGTCGCCGCCCTTCGAGGGCAAAGCGCCGCATCAGTCGTGGGAGCAAATGCTGTTGCACCAACGGACGGTCCCACACCGACGCCGTTTTGAAAAACTCCAGAACCTCCTCCCGATTTATCCCGGCGTGGGATTCGATCACCCACCAGATGAGCAGTGGGATATAGGGATCCGCGGCATCGCCGGCACGCGCGGGAGTGGTGGAAACGAGCGCGGGCGAGGGCGCGGGGAGGGAGGCCGGACGATCGGTCACATCGCCATCGTTCGCGGCCAGGAGCGAGACGAGCGCCAGCGCCTGAGCGGTCGGCAACCGGCGCGCGGTCGAGGCGATTTGCGAACGCACCTCGGCGTCCATTTCGCTGCGCGTCAGCTCCGCTAATGCCTTCATGGTGGTGGCTGGCAGTCCTCTGGCGGCGGTCGCACCGATCCCCGGCGCGCCCAAGCCGCGGTTGGCCCCGTATTTGTCACCCAGGAGTCGAACCGCCCACATCCGCACTGCGGGATAAGGATGTTGAAAAGCTGATTGCGCTGTCTCCCCCCTCAGTGCGCCCATTTGTTGCAGCGCCCAAAGCGCGCCCAACGCACCCAAATCGGTGTTCTGCGTGAACACCTGTTCCAGCTTCGGAACAACGGATAGGTCCTTGCGCTCGCCCAGCAACTGCGCGGCCATCTGCCGGTGCCATTTGTTCGGGTGCGACAGGAGCGCCACCAGTTGATCCGTCGGCTTTTTCTCGAGGTTCGTATCCCGCTCCAAGGTTGAGTCTTTTCCGCGCAAACGATAGACCCGCCCCGTGCTTGGATCGATCTGGCTCTGGTAATGCTGACCGTGGGCGATATAGAACTCGTACATATCCGAGACGTACAGCGACCCGTCCGGCGCGTTGGCGATAAACAGCGGCCGGAAGGCCACATCCTCGCTCCACATTGCCGGACCGCTGTCCTTGGTCTCAAAGGTGGAGCCAAGCGCCCGACGTTCCACGTCGATCACGACGTTGTGAAGGGGATCGAGGGCGAAAAGGTGGCCCTGATATTTTGACGGCATCGCCGTTCCCTCGGCAAACGCCCCAAAATGAGAAAAGCGTGCCACGGGGTTGCGCGTGACCATCATCGGCAGTTCGCCGAAAGCATACGGATTGCGCCCTGGTCCGAATTTTCCGGGATCCACGCCCTGCTTCAGGTAGATGCCGCCCTGCACGTAATGCCAGCCGCGCGTGTTGCCGCCGTTGTGTCCCGAATAAAGTCTGCCTTGCGCGTCGACATCGAGACCAAAGGGGTTGCCCGAGCCTTCGGAAAAAATATCGTATTCCCGCGTTGCCGGGTGATAGCGCCACACCATGCAGCCCTCGAAATAAACGCCCTCCGTTCTTGCCGGATCGAGGCCGGGTCGCGTCACCCGGCTCGAAGTGGTGCTGCCCTGCCCGCCATACAGCCAGCCATCGGGACCCCACACGAGGCCGTTTGCCACCGAATGGGTGTCCTCCAGCCCGAAGCCCTGCAAATGCACCGTCGGCGGTCCGTCCGGAACATCGTCATAATCGGCATCAGGATAAAAGAGCAGGTAAGGCGTGTTCATCACCCATACCCCGCCATGGCCCCGCACCGCGGCGTTCGCCATGTTCAGGCCGTCCTGAAAAACCTTATGCCGGTCGAGAATGCCGTCGCCATCGGTGTCTTCGTGAATCGAGACAATATCCGCCCCCCGATCGTGATTGGGCGGCGCCGGCGGCACGCGGTCATAATGCGAACGATAAAACTTGTCGCGACTTACCATGTTCACGCCGGCCGGGTAGGGATACTGGCGGTACTGCGTCACCCAAAGCCGGCCGCGGGAATCGAAACTCAGGTGGGTCGGCTGTGCGACTTGGGGTTCGTTCAGCAGCAGGTCGACCTTCAAGTCTGCCCCCGATTTGATTTTGGCGTATGAGTCCTGTGGCGAAAGCCGTGGGCCGGTGACCGTCTGCGCGGATCGACCCAAGATGCGGTTCGACTCCCGAAACTCCGCGAAGGAAGAGGTCACCGGCTTTTCGGTCAGCGCACCGCCCGGCTGGTAACCGTCGCCGAGGCGAAACTCCCATGGACCTTCCATCACGCATTCCATGAAGTAGTTCATGATGAAGGGTGCCTCGCCGAGGAATCCGCCCGGCCCCGATCGATTGTAGACGCGGATGGCGATCTCGTTCCAATCGCCCTTGCGGAGAGTTCCGACTGGCACCTTGTGGCGATGCACCTCGTTTCGTCCGCTGGTGAAGCCCGGGGGGAATTGTCCGCCCGCGCCGATTTTCACCCCGTTCACATAAGCCTCATGCGCATCCGCCAAGTCGCGGATATTCACGCTCACGGATTCCTCAAACAGGTTCCGCTCATGCTTCGTGAAAAAGCCGTCATGAACCTTCACCCACGTCCGATACCAGGCGATGCCGTCATAGTTTTTTGCGGCCGCAGGCCCCTTCGCCTCCCACGGACCAGGAACGCCGACCGGCGGCCATTCGGCCGCCGACAACGGAAACCATGCAACACCCAGCGAAACCGCCGTCAGGACGCTCGGACGACAAAGATCGATTGCGGCGCGCCACAGCCAAAGAAAAGAGGAGGAATATTCCAGCCACGAGTTGCATGCATGGAATGGACAAAGTTCGTTACCGCCTGCCCCGTTTGTAGCATCAGCGCGATCTGAGGTTGAGAGTTTCATCCATTCCATCTTCATCCGTGGAGAGGGGCAAGGCAAGCACGCCAACACTCCCCGCGTTCTGGGCGTACGTGAAAAAATCAAGGAGGCGGCCCGCTCGCCCGCCTTCCGTCGGGCAACGCAAACGCGACGTAAGCATCATCCGATTTCGAGCCGAGCTTTCCGCCTCCACAGGCGATGACAAGATATTGCCGTCCTCCGGCAAGGTAAGTAGACGGAGTCGCGTAGCCACCAGTTGGAAGCGGCGCTTGCCAAAGCGTTCGTCCAGTTTTCGAGTCGAAAGCTCGAATCATAGAATCGCTAGTCGCAGCGATGAAAACAACTCCACCAGCCGTAACAACGGGTCCGCCGTAGTTGTTCGTCCCGGTCAACGGAATGCCTCTGGCAGTAAGTTCTGGATATTCTCCAAGCGGAACCTTCCAAAGATATTCACCGGTGTTGAGATCGATGGCATTTAGCGTTCCCCACGGAGGTTTGACCGCCGGGTAGCCATCCGCATCGGTGAAACGCTCGTGCCGGCCTACGACCCAAGGAATTGTGCTTGTCGTCGTGACTGGAGAGAATTGGCCGCCTACAGCAGTCGCCGACGAACCGGCGCCGGATGCACCTGAGGGCGGAACGGATTGCGCGACCGCTACCGGCTTTCCCACAACCGGACTCACAAGATAATCAGCGATCATCCCAATGGTCACTTTCGGCAGGAAACCGAACGCCGGCATCGCGCCCTTCCCGTTGGTTATCTGAGCGACAATCTCTTCCCGCGAAAGCCGCGTCGCAACACCTGCAAGGGCCGGAATGTTCTGGAGGCGGTTTCCAGAAAGGTCTGCCCCGTGGCAAGCTGTACAGCTCTGAAGATAATGTCCGCGAGCCAACTCACTCTGCGTTGCACTACTCCCGGCGGAGCCTTCGACCATCGTGAGAATCCAAGGAGCCTCACTACCATTGACATACATGACACCAGCGGGATCCATAGCCGCGCCACCCCACTCAGCTCCACCATCCAGCCCAGGCGCAACAATCGAACCCTCCCGACTCGGGGGCTGAAATGGGAGGTACTGCCTCAGACGACTGAACCTTTCGACGGCAGCTTTGTGGGCCCCGGGCGTTAATGTAGTCAAATCGTCGTAGGAAACACTTTGGCGACTGATGGACGCCGGCTTCAACGGCCACGGTTGAGTCGGCGCCGTAACTTCCCCAGGAATGTCAGATGAGGGGACTGGTCGATCCTCGATCGGAAACAGTGGCTCCCCAGTTTCGCGGTTGAAAACGAATATGTGACCCGACTTGGTTGTTTGCGCCACAGCCGGAATCGCCTGCCCGCCACGCCTCAGAGTGAAAAGATTCGGAGGCGCGGGAAGATCGCGATCCCAAAGATCATGTCGCACCATCTGGAAGTGCCAGACGCGCTTGCCAGTTCGAACGTTCAGACAGACCAAGGAATTGGCAAAAAGGTTGTTACCAATTCGATATCCGCCCCAAAAATCATAGGTGGCGGATCCCGTGGGAACGTATAGCAGTCCGCGCTCCTTGTCCAAGGACATGCCGGCCCAGCAGTTCGCTCCGCCAATTGTCTTCCAGGCATCGGGCGGCCAGGTCTCATAGCCATACTCCCCCGGACGAGGAATCGTATGAAAAGTCCAGACGAGCGCTCCAGTCCGAATGTTGTATGCGCGCACATGGCCAGGTGCCGCCCCGGCGTGGCTTTCTGTGGTGCGGACCGGCATAATATAAAGGTCTTCGTAGACCACGCCCGGCGTCCCCGAATTCAAAAGAAATTCTCCCCGCTCGCTGGCCCAGCCCTTTTTGAAATCAAGCATCCCACCTTCGCCGAACGATTCTATCAGTTTTCCTGAATCTGGCGCGATCGCATACAGGAAATGGTCTTGCGCAAGAATGAGCCGGCGTTCCCCGGCGCGCGCCCAATACACAAGTCCCCGGTGGCGCACGTCACGCGTATTCGACCGTCCTGATTTCTTAGGGTCAAACCGCCACAACTCACGGCCCGTCGCTGCTTCAAGTGCCACAACCACCTGCAATGCGGTGGTACCAAAAAAAACTCCGTCCACCACGAGAGGATTGCATTGAATTTGCGTCCGCATGCTCGGTTCAAAGTCACCGGAGCGATATGTCCATGCGACTTTCAGTCGGTGGACATTCGCGGCGTTAATCTCCGTTAGCGTCGAATAGTGACTCCTTTCGTCATCGCCCAGATACACCGCCCAATTGCCAGTAGCAGCAGCCTGCACAACGCCCTGCAAAGCGACGACCACGAGAGATATCCGCATAACGTTCG
>JACQWK010000196.1 GCA_016209525.1 Verrucomicrobiota bacterium | reverse complement strand
TATGTTCCCCAATGTATTATAGACAAAACGCCCCCCCACCACACTAGGACCCGCTCGTAGTCCCGGCTTGGGGGGCATGCACCGTCCGGCTAAAGCTGGGACTACATGCGGGTCAAGAATGAGAATAGTTACGTCAATCCGAGTCTAACCTTGATCGCCTGCCGGAATTGGCCTATGTCAATCTTGACTTATGAGAATATTTCAATCGGTGGCGCTGGTCGGCGCCGGCGTTCTGCTCGGATTTGGCATCGCATTGACGCGTGATTCGCAAGCGAACGCGGCCTTGCGAAAGGAAACCGAGTCGCTTCGCGCGCGCACGACGCAGCTTGCCCAGTTAGAGACCGGGTCCATCGCTGAGCGCGACCAATGGAAAGCCGAGGCGCAACGATTGCGCGGATGGGGAGAGGAAGTGCACCAGTTGCGCGCCCAAGTTTCAGGCTTGCGACGCGAGTTGGCCGAGGCCCAGGCTTTGCAGCAACAGACCAAAGCTTCCCTGCAAAAAGCCCAGACCGTCGAGAAAGCCACCAAGCAAACTGGCAAAGGCGAGGGGATGATCCCTCTGGAAAGCGCTCCACCCTCAGTGGGCGCGGCCATCACGCGGGAAATGGGAGGCGGTCAAATGCGAATCCTCCACGCCGCAGTCGAAGACGGAAAAACTGTTTTTGGCGTCAAAGGGCAACTGGCTGACGGCAGAGCCATAGGCATGCGCTTGGCGGAGGACGGCACCGTGCTCGAGAAATCGACCGAGATTCCGACGGAGAGCTTGCCCACCCAAGTTCAAAATCCCATCGTGCAGAATTTCGGTGACCTGAACATCAGCGGCGCCAGGCAGATCATTGACGGGGGCCTGGTTTCCTATGAACTCGCAGCGAAAGGCCCGAATATGGGCATGCAGATCATGGTGCGAGACGACGGAACCATTCTTGCCTACTCGGCCAAATTCAGGGCCCCCGAACAGAAAGGGAAATAGCTCTCCGGGTCCGCACGAACGAGGAGCGCCGGCCTCCGGTCCGGCATAGCTGAAAAACCGCAGATGATCTGTCTGATCTCTCTGGTCCCTCTGTTATCTCCTGTTCAAACCAACCGCGGTTTTGAGACTCGAACGCGCTTCAACGAGGCGCACTCTTGAACTCGGCTTTCGCTCTGGGAAGCAGCTCCTTGATGTGTTGAATTCGATCCGTGGTCACGGGGTGTGTCCGCAAAAACCAAAGGCCCGTGTCGCCGGCGCGCGTGGCCTCGGCGAATCGCTCCCAGAAAGCGACGGCTGCTTCCGGGTTGTACCCGGCGCGGGCCATGTAAATCAGTCCCATCGCGTCCGCCTCCGACTCATTGTTGCGGCTGTGCGGCAATGCGACTCCCAACTGCGAACCGAGCCCATAGACCGTCGCCATGGCCGCCTGTGTTTTGGGGTCGGACTTGGAAAGCCCAATGCCGAGCAATTGGCCGCCTAGGTTCGCCAGGAGGGCTTCGCTCATGCGCTCGGCTCCGTGGTGCGCTGAAGCATGAGCTACCTCGTGCCCAAGCACCGTTGCCAGCCCGGCTTCGTCTTTCGTGATGGGCAAAATGCCCGTGTAAACTCCGATCTTTCCGCCGGGCAGACAAAAAGCATTGGCCTCCTTGCTCTGAAAAACCACGAATTCCCACTGGGCGTTCGGCAGGTGGTTCGCCGCGGCCGCAGCGATTCGCTGCCCCACTCTCTGCACCAGGGCGTTGGCCGCCGCATCCCTGCTGACCGGAACCTCTTTTTTCATTTGTTCGAAGCTGGACAGGCCCAGTTGCATTTCCTGGCCCGGCGAGATCAGGTTCAACTGCTGGCGGCCAGTGATGGGAACGGTGGAGCAACCGTTGAAGGCGAACAAGCCCGCGCTGCAAACCGCGAAAAGCGCAACCCAGGGAATCAAGGATTTCGTCATGCCGCCGAGTAAGACATAAATGGCTTCTGCCGACAATCCGTTGATCAGCCTTTAGGATGGAGGAACCGCGAATGGACGCGAATTCACTCGCGAAGGATTCAGATTCTCGATCCGCTCTCGTTCGCGTTCATTCGCGTTCATTCGCGGTTGCACGGGTCGCACAAGGGAGTTCACTCGTGATTGCAGTCAACAACCACATTGATCTTGATTCTACGCTTTGACCTTATGAACCTGGCGCGGCATATTCGAGGCGCACTATGAAGGTGAAGCTTGCCTACGGTCAGGGATCCTTGACCGTCGAATTGCCGGACGGTCGGACGACCGTCATCGAACCCTCGCACACACCGGGTTTGCCGGACGAACGCGCCGCCGTTCTTCAATCCTTGGAGCACCCCATTGGCGCTCGTCCGCTGCGCCAATGGATCAAACCCGGCGACCGGGTTTGCATCGCGTTCACGGACATCACGCGCGCCACTCCGAACGACCGAATTATCCCTTGGCTGCTCGATCATCTTTCCCACGTGCCGCGCGAGCAAATTACACTGCTCAATTCGCTCGGAACGCATCGTCCCAATACCCAAGCTGAACTTGAGAAACTGCTGACGCCGCAAGTGGTGCGCAATTACAGAGTCCTCAATCATGAGCCTGAGAATCCGGCGGCGCTCGTCACGTTGGGCGCCACACGCGATGGCACTCCAGCCTTGATCAACCGCCACTTTGTGGAGGCCGACGTGCGCGTCGTGACCGGCTTCATCGAACCGCATTTCTTTGCCGGCTTCAGCGGCGGCCCGAAAGGCATCATGCCGGGGGTCGCCGGGCTTGAGACCGTGATGAGCAATCATGGCGCGAGAAATATTGGCGACCCCAAATCGGCATTCGGCATCACGGTGGGCAATCCGATCTGGGAAGAAATGCGTGATATCGCGCTGCGCGTGGGGCCCGCGTTTCTCTTGAACGTGTCGCTCAACGAGCAACGCGGGATCACCGGCGTGTTTGCCGGAGGCCTGTTGGAGGCTCACTCCGTCGGCATCGAGTTCGTGCGCCGGTCGGCCATGCAGAAAGTGAAGTCGCCCTTCGAAGTGGTGGTCACGACCAACAGCGGCTATCCCCTGGATTTGAATCTGTATCAGGGAGTCAAAGGCATGAGCGCCGCCGCGCGCATCGCGCAAGAAAGCGGCACGATTATTCTGGCCTGCGAATGCCGGGAAGGAGTGCCGCCGGGCAGCCCGCTCGACAAGCTACTTCGGAGCGCGTCGAGTCCAGAGGAAATCTTGGCCATGCTCGCGACGCCGCGTTTCGTTCGACCGGAACAATGGCAAGCCCAAATTCAGGCACTCATCCAGCGAAAGGCCAAAGTGCTGGTGCACAGTTCGCTGCCCGACGAAATCATCCGCGCCGCCCATCTGACACCTTGCCGGGACATCGGCGCCGCGGTGCGCGAATGTCTCGAACTCCTCGGCCCTGAGGCGCGCGTCGCGGTCCTGCCGCAAGGGCCGCTCACGATTCCGTATCTGGCTTGAGAGTCTCACCCCACCGTGTTTGGCTGCGGCTTCGCCGCCCTGCGTTGCCTCCGGTTCAATCGGATCTCAGCGCTTCCGCCAGCACCTCCGCCATGTGACGGGGACGGAACGAGGTCAAGTGCTCGATTTGATGGCGGCAACTGGTGCCGGAGGCGACGACCGTTGTGCCAGGAGGCTGTTGCCGGAGTTTGTCGATCAAGGGTTCGGCCAACTTCAACGAAAGCTCATATTTTGCCGTGAGGGCTCCGAAGGCTCCCGCCATTCCGCAGCACCCAGTGTCCAACAGCATGACTTTTCTTCCCGGCAAAGCTTGCGCGAGGCGTGTCATGTAAACGGGATTCGTCAACGACTTGGCGTGGCAATGCGCATGAATGGCGAGGTGACCATTCCGTTCGTGAAAGCCGATGGCGGCTGGTTCCCGGCTGAGCAAGGCGTCGATGAACTGTTCGAAAAGGAAACAACGGCTGGCGATCGGTTCCGCGCCTGCCAAGCTCAGCTCGCGATAGTCTTCGACAAACATGGAATAGCACGAAGGCTCGAGAAAGAGAATGGGAGCCTGGCCTGCCGCCGCATTCTGACGGGCGGCTCCCGTGTCGCTCCGCAACAAAGCCAAATTGTGCCGGCCAGACCGCGCGGCTTCCGCGAGATTGCCTTGGCTAAAGGCCGGTCGGCCGCAACAGAGCCGACCGCGCGCCAAGTTCACTTCGTAGCCGGCCGCCTCCAAAACCGCCACCGCAGCGATGCCAATCTGCGGCTCGTGGTAGCGCGTGAAAGTGTCGTCCCAAAGAATCACCGGTCCGCGACGCAACGGAGGAGTTGCGCCGCGGGCCGGCCTGATCGCGGTGTGCCGGGCGAACCAGCGATCAAATCGCTCTTCCGCATAGCGCGGGAACGGTCGTTTCGCTGAAAGCCCCAGCCCCTTGGAGAGCCAGCCCCGCAACCATGGCCACTCCAAAGCGGCGTTGGCCAAAGCCGGCATCAAGCAACCCATTCGCCCAAGAAAATCTACGGAGCCGAGTAACCGCTCGCGCAGCGGCAACCCGTCGCGGACATGGCGGGCGTGAAGCAATTCGGCTTTGAGCAACGCCATATTGACATTGGAAGGGCACTCGGTGGTGCAGGCTTTGCACGAGAGACAATTGCTCAGCGCCGCCTCCAGCTCGGCACAGCGCAGCGGATCGTTTCCTTCAATTCCCCGGAATTCCAGCGCGGCGCGGATGGCGTTGGCTCGGCCGCGTGTGGACATGACTTCCTCGCCCGTCGCCACAAACGTCGGACACATGGTCGGCGTGTCTTTGCGGCAGCCTCCGCAGCCATTGCATTGCTCCAAATTGCGCACGAACGATCCGTCCTTGGCCGAGAATCCGAGCACCGGTTCGAAGGGCAGCTTCAACCGGTATCCGGCGCCCATACGGAGATCGTCGTCGATCTTGAACCGCCCGTCAGGAAGGATTTTTCCCGGATTGAACCGGTTGGACGGATCGAAGGCGAACTTGATCTGGCGCATGGCCTCGAGCAACTCCCTGCCGAGCTGTTCCGGCATGAACTCCGTCCGCGCGATTCCAACGCCATGCTCCGCCGCCAGGGAACCTTTGAAATGGCGCACCAAGGCGGACACCTCGTCGGTGATTTGGCGGAATTTCTTTAGGTCGCCTGCGTCGTGAAGGTCGAGCACAGGCCGCACGTGAAGCAGGCCCGAGGCCGCGTGTCCGTAATAGCAGGCGTGCAGGCCGAGCCGTTTCATCAGCGATTCCAATCCCGCGACGTACTCCGGCAGTTGATGGGGCCGGACGGCCGTGTCTTCGATGCCCGTGACAGGCTTGGCGGCCCCTTGGCAGCCGGTGAGAAGCGAGAGGCCCGCTTTTCGCAGCGACCAGACCAGACCCATATCTCGGACGGACTTGAGAATCGTTTTCCGCTGGCCGAGCCGCCGTCTTTCCAGTGCGGCCAACCGGTCTTCCACATCGTCGAAAAACTCGACCAGCAAAATGGACTCGCACGGTCGCGTGTCGAGTTCGAGCAGATTGCGCGCGGCTTGGAAAGAGAGCTGGCCCTTCGTTTGATCGAAAAGAACCCGGTCGATGTGCTCAATGGCCGCAGGTTTTAGCTCGAGCAACTCAACGGTGGCTTGCATGGCTTCGGCCACCGAAGCGAAAAAAATCAATCCCAGTCCTTTCTCTCTCGGCGACGGAACGATCTTCAATTCGGCCGACAGGATGCCGGCGAGGGTTCCCTCGCTGCCCGAAAGGATGTCGTTCAAGTCACCCGGCCGCCGAAGCCAGCGATCCAAGCCGTATCCCGGCCAGCGCTTCAACAAACCCGGCGGCATGCGAGCGGCGATTTCAGCCGCACGCGTTTTCACGAGGCGGTTGATCAAGTTGCGCTGCGGGCGGAGCGTTTCGTGCCCGGCCCCTGCCGTCACGATTTGCCCATCGGCCAAAACGATTTCCAGCGAAAGGACATGATCCGCCGTCGTTCCGTAAACGCCGGTGTGGGAGCCGGACGAATTGTTCGCAATCATGCCGCCCAGCGTGGCGCGGGAGCTTGTGGCGACATCCGGTCCGAAGCGAAATCCGTGCGGTTGGAGGAAAGCATTGAGCTGGTCGAGCACGACCCCTGCGCCGATGCGCACCGAGCATTTTTCGATATTCAACTCGGTGATCTGCCGGTTGTGCCGCGCAAAATCCACAATCAAGCCGTCGCCAATCGCGCCTCCCACCAAGCCCGTGCCCGCGCCACGCGGGATGATCGACACACTCGCATCGGATGCCGCGCGGATGACAGCGCTGGCTTGTTGGGCGTTTTTTGGAAAAGCCACGCCCATCGGCTCGATTTGATAGATCGAGGCATCCGTGGCGTAGAGCTGCCGGGTGAGATTGTCGAACGCGGTCTCGCAACCGGACGCGGCGATGGCTTTCTGTTGCTGAGTCAGCTTCATCCAATTCGTGTCAAACTAATGACCGCACACCGGATTGACAATGAACAAGCGCACGGCTCGCGCCTGTAACGCGGACACTCCTGTCCGCGAGTTTCCAGGAACTTCGCGCACAGGAAATGAAAATTTGAATGGGGAGCGCACACGCCCTCGCGTGCCGTGGTCGGCGCCTTCGCCGACCACACCGAGCGTGATTGAGCGAGTCCCTCTTGAGCGATTGGATTGCGGTGGCGCGCTCCTTCCGTCCAGCGAGGCGCTTGTCGGAACACGCGATGAGTGCGCCTGTGTTCTCACATTCCGACCGCAGGCTTATGGCTCGGTGAACTCTGTTGGAGAGAGGATGCGAGTCCGTGAGTCGGACGTGAGCGGACCGCTCAAGCCAAGCGATATGCGGCCCCGGGGATGGGACAGCAACGCGGCCTGGAGGACAACAATTCGGCGAGAGTGCCTTTGACCGCGCTCGGCAGCGCGGGGGTGGAGAGCCGCGCGGCGAATGCCTGGGCGGCTTCCGCGACGAGTTTCTCGCCTTCCATAGCTTCGGCGTGGCGCCTTTGCAGATTCTGGTTCGCGAGGTCAGCCAGTTGATCGATGTTGTAAAGATAGACCGCGTCCAACTCCTGAACTTCAGGCTCGATATCTCGGGGCACAGCCAAATCGATGAAAAGCGCCGGACGATGGGCCCGGCTTCTCATCACCGGCTCGATCTCGCGTTTCGTCAGCACGTAATGCGGGGCGCTCGTCGAACTGATGACCACGTCGGCTTCATGCAAGGCCCCAGCCAAATCCGCGAACGGAACGAGCTGCCCGTGGAATTGATCCGCCAATTCCTGCGCTCGCTCCGTCGAACGATTGGAAATCAGGATGTTTTTCGCGCCGCGCTTGCTCAAATGCCGCAACGTGGTCTCGCTGACCTTGCCGGCGCCGATGATCAACACGGTCTGGCGGTCCAGGTTTTCGCCGAAGATATTCTCGGCAACGTCCAACGCCACAGCGCCCACCGAAGTCGAACATCGCCCAATGCCGGAATGGCTGCGCACTGCTTTGGAAACCGAGAGGGCCCTTTGAAACAGGCGATTGAGGATTTTGCCGGTGGCGCCGCAAGATTGGGCTTGCTGGTAGGCTCTTTTGACCTGGCCGACGATCTCGGTCTCTCCCACCACCAGCGAATCCAAGCTGCTCGCCACTCGAAACAAATGGTGAACGCAGGCGTCGTTTTCATGCAGGTAAGCCAGCGATTCGACCAGATCCGCTTCCGGCGCGCCTGCATTCTGCCCGACGGCCTTGCTGACCGACGCAAAGATCCGTCTCGGCCGGATGGGAGCCTGTTCGGCAACGCCGTAGATTTCCACTCGATTGCAGGTGCCCAGGACCAGGGCTTCGCGCAGATGAACGTCCGAGCGAAGCTCCGACAGCAGCGCACTGACGCACTCGGCCGGCACCGAGAATTGCTCTCTCAGCGCGACCGGCGTCTTGCGAAAATTCAGCCCGACAACGAAAAGTTGCATACGGACAATCCGTGTTTTGACTTGATCGCAGCGATTGCTTAATCGCCGAAGATTTTGTCCCAGCCGCAGGGAAACCCACTACACATTCCTTGCCAGTGTCCCCTCATTTCTTGGCGCGATGCCGGTCGAACTTTGCTTGAGCGGCTCAAGCCTAATGGCCGCCGGCGAGGGGCGTTCTCGACCAGCGGTCCCCTTTCTGAGGCGCACTGCCACGCAATATCCGATGAACAACAGATCCAGCGCGACCAGAGCGCCCACCCATTCGACTCCGCCTCCCCCGAATCCGTAGCTGTGGAGGCCTTTGCCGAGGACGAAATTTACCCCATACCAGGCCATCAACACGCCATTGAAGCAGACGGATGCTGCGACACTGAGGCCGAAGTTCCCCCACCAACCCGCCAGCCGTCCGTGCAGAGCGAAGATGTACAGGAGGAGAGCGATGAGCGCCCACGTTTCCTTCGGATCCCAACCCCAGAAGCGGCCCCAGGAATAGTTGGCCCAAACACCTCCGAGGATGGTTCCAATGGCCAGCAGGAATATCCCGATTTGAAGCGCTCTGTAGAGCAGGCGATGGATCTGGGATTTCTCGTCCAGCGAACCAGGCTTGAACAAATAAAGACTCAGGATGACATGGCCGAGGCCCATGGCCAAGGCCAAGGCCGCGTAGCCCAGCGTGATGGTCAACACGTGGGTGACGAGCCAGAAATTGTCGCGCAACACCGGCGGGAGCGGGCCAATGTTGGCGTTGAAGACAGACGGAAACATATCCGCAAAGATGAGGCCGAGGACCGCCAGCGGAGCGGCCGTGAGCGCATAGACTTTCGACCGATAGATCAGTTCGAATGCAAAAGCCAACGCCGCGACCCCGAGAGAAACCCAAACCATGGACTCGTACATATTGGTGACCGGCGCGCGTCCGGCAATCCACGTGCGGAGGACGAAACCATACACCTGCATGGCCAGCCCGACGGCGAAGAGGCCTAGGCCAGCGAAGTAGGTGACCGAGCTCGGAGGAATGACAACGTTGCCTTCCCCCTCACCCCGGCCCTCTCCCTCGGAGAGAGGGAGAATGGGCGCCAGTCGTCGGCTACGTCGAGTATTCCTGGGAGGTTCAAGCGCAACTCGCTCATTCCCCTCTCCCGGAGGGGGAGGGTTAGGGTGAGGGGGAACGCGACGACTCGCACGCGTGCCGGATAAGTTTTTCCAGGCACTCGCCACCAAATTGCCGCTCAACAAGACAATGAATGCCGCCAAGTAGAGCACCCAGGCCCATCGAAAGGGATGCAGATGGTTGTAATGAACCTCCCGGCTGATCGCTGCCGATGCCGGATACAGAACCGGCGCCAACTGGGCGAGCCGCGTGCTGAGTGCTTCGGCGCCCGACACAAAGCCGGCCGCATCACCGGTCGAGTATGCCGTGGAAACTTTCTTGACCAAGTTTTCCAATTCACGACCAACCTGTTCTCCATGCACTTCCGACGCCCGCGGAAGGCCGACCCAGCTCGCCTTCGCAGTTCGTGGGTCGGGCACAATGGTGAAGGCCTCTCCGCTCGTAATCTGGCTCAGCAGGTGCAGCCTGGAGAGGACACTCTCAGCCTCCTTTTCGACCGCGTTCAAATCTTCTCCGCGCCCGCGTTTACTCCCGATTCGCGCATGAATTTCTTGAAAGCCGGTACTTGCGGAGAGCGCTTCCGCGGAGAACAACCGGTCGGTGGCGGAGAGGCCGAGCGCAATTTTCAAACCGGCGTCGGAAATCAGCACGACCGGAGTTTTCCTCCAGTCGCGGCTGCCGAACCACATGGAGAGGAGCGCATCGATGGCCTGGAGCCGCTCCCCGGTTTGCGGATTCTTGAATGCGCGTCGGCCGGAGATCGTTTGCAGGGATTCGGAGGCAAACGTATCGAGCGGCTTCTTGCGGCCTCCGGACTGAATCACGATTCGCCCCATGGTGTCAAAATTCAGCTCGGCGGCGCAAAGAGACGGCAACCACACCAGAAGGACGAGGAGAAATGTCTTGTTCACGCTGAACAATGGACCGGCGATCCGCCCCGGAACACCCCTCTCCCCGCCCTCCCGCCTCGTCGGATGAGGGGAGAGGGCAGCCGAAGGCCAGGTGGGGGGCATCGGTTTGCTCTTGAGCTCGTTCACAGATTCAGGAGTCATGGCGTCAGCAGACTGTTCGAGTGAGTGCATCATCAGTTAGGGGCGAAGTTCATTCAGGCGCGGGTGCGGCTTGAGATAGAACATGGTGAAGATCCCGCCGCAAAGCAGGAGCGAGCCGATCCATTTCAGCGACCATCCCGGATCACGGACGACTTGGAGGGTAGTCTGATTTAGATTGTTTGGATTCCAGGATGCCTGCGAGAATTTGTAGGTAGTCCCTAACAGACTCGCCCCCGGGAAGTCCGGATAATCCGCCGGATGATTCATCCAAATCTCCCGTTGGAGCGAAGTCTTGCTGGCCGGATCCGTGAAACGCACATGGCTCTTGAAACCGGCGGGATTCTGCGTGCCCTCGTCACGTTCTACTTCGAACGCGTCGAGCGTGAGATCGAAATCAAGCGGATGAAATGGCTGGCCAAAGGAAAGTTGAAGCAACTCGTCCCCGACGTGCATCTCCGCCGGCACCCCTGAAGCAATCCATTGTCGGACGGTCTGATCGCCCTGGTTGACCTGGACCAGCACACCTGGCGCGCCGATGGGTTGGACCTCCGAGTCCGTGAGCGGAACCAACTCCTCGCGGATGACGGCACTCTCCAGGGCGCTCTCCACACGGAGTTGCCAGTCGGCCAAACCCATAGGAATTTCCTTGCCGACCTCCAGTTTCCCTTCGGCCATTTTCTGGCCGTGGGTTGAGCTGGCAAACGAAAGCTTCCGGCCTTGGTCGTAGAAAATGGTCAGTTCGTTGGAAGCGTGTGCGCCATGAGGGGAGGTGGTCGGCCCGTCGGAGGTCGGGCAACAGGCTTGGTCTTTGTGATCGCACTCGCCCGGCTTGTGGTCCGCGCAGTTATGGGACAATTGCCCGCTTGAGGCCGGGGAGAGCCCCGCAACCTCGAATACCAGCGCTGGATTGTTGGGCTGGTCGGAAGCGCTGATCGCCTCCTTTCCTTCAAGGCGAAAATCAGGCAAAAAGCGCGTCTGTTTCAGTGTCCAGCCTGTGCCTTCGACGGAGACATCGCGGCCTAAGATTTCCTGAAGCGAGAAGTCGAGTCGCCGGTCTCCGATTTGAAGCGAAAGAGAGCCTTTTTCCGGCTTGCCTGGCCCACCCGACGGATCGAAACGGAAAGCCGATTTGATTCCAGTGGGACTTCCCGTCAGGACGCGCGCCATGCTCATGTCAGGCATCTTGGCGAAAACGAAGTGCCGTTCGCGCGACTCCACATTGGCCGGCGAAGTCGAATCGCAGTGGTTTGTCTTTGCCGAATCAGCTCCCGCCGGCGCGGCTTGGAATTGTTGGGCCGTCGCCGCAACGAACCGAATCTGGGCCGGCCCCAGGTTGAGCGTGTTTCGTCTTGGATCCTCAAGGAGCAGCCAGTGGTCAATGGGCTGCGGGGCCATGGCGCTGCGGAGAACAAGGCGCAAGGCAGGCGAGCCGTTGGTCTTCGCCGGTTCCACGTGCGTCCGGAGGCCCATTTCCTTCGAGTAATCCACGAGTGAAATCTGGGTGTGCTTCACTTTGAGTCGAACCGGCCGTTCCGGGCTTGGCGGATGCACTTCGAGGTTCAGGCGCTTGGATCTGCGTTCGCCCGTTGGTAGTGCGTGCGCATCAAAGAACGTCTGATTCATCGTCAAATGACGGGTCGGACCGGCGCCCTTGAACAATGTCACGGAGCCTTCCATCCCCCAAATGCGGCCAATCATTGCGCCGGCCAACAAAACGATGATCCCCGCGTGGGTGATCACGAACCCGGCTTGGTGCCGTTTCCATGGATATCGGATCACGACGGAGCAGGTCAGATTGATGCAGAGCGCCAGGAGCCACGCCAGGAACCAAGGCGCGTCATAGACATAGACTTGGGCGATGGCGGTATCGAAGCGGGATTCGGCCACGGTGCCGACCGCGCAGGCGACGATGATCACAGCCAGGAGGATCATCGCCAATTGCAGCGAGCCGGCCAGTTTAAGTGCAGTTCGGATCATGCTGGTCTGTGGGATGGCGGCCATGAGGGTGGAGGAGTTAGGAGTTGGACAGAAATCGACCGTCTGTGGCCGATTGAGGTTTTCTCAGCGAAAGAAGTATTTGACTTGCCGTTGCCCGCAGAATTCCGCAGATTTCCACCAGAGCGCCAATTTCCCCCTTTTTATGGTCGACAACTAATCCACGGAAATCTGCGGAATCTACGGGCAACGGAAATCCTGGATGCGCGAGCCGCCCCGCAGGAGAATGTCCCCTGCAACCCGCTCGTCCCTTTTTTACCCGAATGCTTGTTCGCATCCATCGCGGACAACATGACAGACTCTGCAGCATCGCACTACCCACCGCTTGTCCAGATTTTATCTTTTTTTGCCGTGGCTCTTGGGAGCGTTTTCGATCGTCAATCGCATTTTGCATCGGAGTTTCGAGCGCGGACAAGTCGTGCATTGGAACCAAGAGGAAGCAGGGATGCACCCTCTTGGCCCAATGTTTCGCGTGCCTCAACTCACTAGAAAACCAGTCCGTCATCGCGACCCGCCGCCGCGAGCCGATCGTTCTCCCAATCCTCGGTGAATCGGACGTAACGCGGACACTCCTGTCCGCCAGACCCGCGCCAGAGCGGACAGGAGTTTCCGCGTTACGGCAAAGTCCAGACGAGGCGATTCGGCATCCTTTCGAGATTGGACCTTTGTTTTTTTCAATCATGGGCTCATTCCGGCTCGGCACGGAGACCTTCTGGCCGGACTCGAGCTTTCGCCCGGCGCCAACCAAAGTTGGCCTTAGTTTCAACAACACAAGGTGAGGCCTGACCGCGTCCCGCGCTACGCAAGGATTGGGATTTTGTTGGCCTTTTTTGCCGGCGCGAAACCGGCAATCGCCTCACGGATTTGGACACGAAAGCGAGCAAATGCTAGCCGGACCGCAGAGGGTGCCGCGCCCGCAGCACCCGCCAACGGTCCGGTCGGGTTCTTTGCACGCTCATCGGCCTGAGTCCCTGGTTGGCGTGTTTAGCGGAAACCTATAGGTGATCGGACGTCGGACCAGGTGAGAACAAAGGCAACCTGAATCCGGCGGTTGAGAAGCAAGAAACCGCAGATGGACACAGATGAACGCGGATCGGAGAGCCGCATGAGCGTTCACCTCGGAGGTAACACCCGGTGAGTTTCTAACCACTTCTTGATCTGCGTCCTTCTGCACTGCAATTGCCCATCTGGCTCGCAGGCCGACAAGAAGTTGTTGATGGCCGAAAAAGGCTAGCTCACGAAAAACACGAAATGCACGAAATGAGAAAGATGAGCGGATTGGACTTCGTTCGTGTGTTTCGTGTGTTTCGTGGGCCAAACTTCGGTTGCGGCTGTGCCGCGCTGAGTTCATCTGCGGTTGAACTGCCGTGCCAAGGGCCTGTTCGCCAGCGCGGGCGCCATCCCATCCAAAAAGACGGAACGGGTTCTGGCGACACACGATTCAACACCAGAACCCGCTTCCTCCTCACTCGAGAAGAAAAATCAAGGTGGCGTCGGGACCGGGAGGAACCCTTTCGCCCCATCCACCCGGCCCGACGTTGTCCCGAACCTCGGTTCAACCTGAACCGCTCATCAACAAAGCCAAGGTTAATTTCCAGCCGCCGTTGCACCTGTTCCCGACTGCCCGCTTCCAGCCGACGCCGGTTTGGCCGCTGGCGGTGCGAGCTTCGCTTTGACGAGGTCGGCGGCAACTTTCAGCAAATCTTGGGCGTATTTTGTGTTATGAACGCCATAGCTCCCGTCGTGCTCCACCAAGTAAATGTTGAACCGAGCCTGCTTAATCTCGTCCGGCACGACATTCTGTTCTGCGGCGGTTGGACCCTTGGCTCCCCCAGCCGCCAAGGCGCCCGTAGGATCGGTAATTTGACCGATCGTGTTGTATTCCCAAGCGAGCGGGCCGTACTTCGCGCGGAGCGTCGAGTCTGAGGCCGTGGTGCCCCACTGATCGAGCAGCGCCTTCACGTCCTGGATCCGCCGCTTGATATCTCCCCGAGTGGCCTCGACCTTGGACTCCGCATCCGCTTCATCGATGTGGCAAGGATAACAGCTCGCCAAAGTGGGCTTGAACTCATGGCCCGTATAATTCGGGTTGTTCTCGGTTGGTTCCGCGACTTCATGCGGGTGCGTGTGGCAATGGCTGCATTGGTTCACGATTTGGGTGGCATGGGCAGATTGGCGAGGCGCGTTGGTGCTCACCAGGAACCCGATCGTGGACGTCAACAGGTTGTACTGCACGGAATGGTGCGGAGGCCGACCCGTGTCCTTCCAAGTCGCGCCGCGAGCGTTATGGCATTGTCCGCAGATGTTCAGATTGGCGTCATACTGCGCGGCGAAGGTTGTGTTCGTGGAGGTGTTGTAGGAAAACGCCTGGTTCGAGTGAACCGGGTTGCGCAATTGGCTCCCGTTCGCCGTTTTCACGTGGGGATCGTGGCAGACAGCGCAAGTGATCCCAATGGTGGCCGCTTCATCACCGCTGGGCAGCACCACGGCCTTGTTTTTCTCTTTGGCGTTTAACATCGCCATGCGCACCGATCCGGAATGGCAAGCGCCGCACGACAGCATACGTGCTGCTCCAGTGGCCGACTTAAAGTACTCCGCTGTGTGCTCGTTGACCTCAGCGTGCAGGCTATGCTCCCATTCGTCGAAGGTCGGATGGTGAGCGTCGGTGTGGCAGCCGCCGCAGACATTGGCCGAGAGGGTCTTGACGGGACGTAACGATTTATCAGTGGGTTTGTTCGCATGATCGAGCGCCGGACCGTGGCAGCTCTCGCATTGCACTCCGGCAAAATAGGGAGTGGTCGCTTCGTCTTTGAATCCGGTCGGAAGCCCGTATCCGACGGTGTGGCAGGGCAGGCAAGTGGGATTTTTATCCTGGCTGATCGCTTTGAGTGATGCCAGCGCGCCGGCATGCGCGGTTTTCGACCAGTCTTCATGCGAAGCCGCATGGCATTCCTGGCAAGTTTCGGCGCCAGTGTAAGCGGGAGCCGGGCCGGTGACGCGGATGAGACCGAGACCGTCTTCAAGCGGCAGGGCCGCCGTTTTGGCGTTGGCCGCGTCGGCAACCTGGGTCCAAGGCTGGCCAATGCCGGGGCATTTCTCAATCTTGTAGGGTCCGGAGAAACCCGTCCAGTTGATGGTGACCTGTTTGTTGCTCACGGTCATGGAAGTGATTTGCGGACGCGGGCTCAGACCGCCCGCCAAGCGCGCGGGTTCGCTTCCCAATGCTCCTTCGCTCGGCGCAAAATCGGCCGATGAGATGGCGATGAGAACGGCGAACGCCGCGCCTGTGAGCCGCCTCCTCCGGCGGAGCGCTGAATCCTCATTCGAATGCGGTTTCGGATGGTTCATATTTCCCTTCTCCTTCAATGGCTCAACGAATTCGTTTTCCCTGGGTGCCGCCCTGGAGAAACCGCCCGGCTTCTCTCGAGGCATCACCGCGAACTGGTATTAGTTTATTATTGTGTCAGCAATGGCAGAATAATTTTTGCTTCTTTTTTGGCTACGCTTGGATTGGTATTTTTTTGCCCTTTCTTGCCGGAGCCGAAGTCGCATAGGCCAAGCGCAGAGATCCGCGCTTCGTTACTTCGGCCGTTACCCTAGCGGGGATGGCCGGGGCGAGATCTAGCTATACCGTCCCGGATCGAGAAGAGAGATGTCAATGCAGGGCGGTTGGCCGGATAGGATTTCCGCGGTCAGCTTGCCCGTGATCGGCCCGAGGCTCAGACCCAACATCGCGTGTCCTGCGGCGATCGAAAGATTCTTGTAGCTCGGAGCTCGGCCCACGTAGGGCAATCCATCCGGTGAACAGGGACGCAGCCCGCACCAGGGTTGGACCCCTTGGAAATCCTCAGGCGTAAAATCGGAGTAGTAGCGCGGCACGGACTTAATGATTCCTCGAACGCGGATCGGATTGATCTCCTCATTCAGCCCGGCGATCTCCATTGTGCCGCCGAAGCGAAGTGAAGACCCCATCGGCGTCACGGCCACGCGGGCCTCGGCGAGGATGGCGCAAATGGCTGGAATTTGCCGAGGCTTCGGCAGCGTGAGGCTGTAGCCTTTGCCGGCCTGTATTGGCAGACGGAGGCGCACCTGTCGCGCAATGCCCGGCGTCCACGATCCGCCGCAGATCACGAATTCATCGGCGCTCATGGGGCCTTGCGGAGTCAAGATCGCCTCAATTCGGTCACCGGTCATGCGCCAGCCGGTGACTTCCGTATTCCAGGAGAATTCTGCGCCCGCCGCTTGAACTTGCCTTCGCAACCCGGCCATGAACAGTCCAGGGTTCAACGAGCAGTCCTTGGCGAAATAAACCGAGCCCGCTACGTCCATCCGCACGCCGGGTTCGAAGCGAGCGGTTTGCCGGGCATCGAGGACCTCGGCCGGAATGCCTAACTGGCGAGCCTGCTCGGCTGTTTTCGCTTCCTCTTCCAAAGCGTGTTCGGTCTTGAAGAGCATGATCAGGCCTTTCTTCACCAGTCCGAAATCATTTCCGGGCAATGCGGCGAGTTCTTCGAAACACGCGCGGCTCGCCAGATTGAGATCCCGGAGCAACGGGGCGGAGCGGCGGACATGGGCCGTGGTGGCGGCGCGGCAGAATTTCCAGCTCCAGCTCAACAAATTCCAATCCAACCGCGGTTTGATATAGAACGGGCTCTCGGGATTCCACATCCATTTCAGTCCGAGCGCTACCATTCCCGGCGCGGCCAACGGCACGAAATGGCTGGGAGTGATCATGCCCGCGTTGCCGTAAGAGCAACCTTCGTAATCGGGGTCCCGCCGATCCAAAACAGTCACCCGGTGACCTCGCTGAATGCAGTAGTAGGCGGTGCTTAGACCGACGACACCGGAGCCGATAATCAGAATGTGTTTGGTACTGCTCATAGCGGGATCAGGAGCGGTAGCCGCCGGCGTGAGGAGGCGGACCCCAATTTACGATTTGTGATTTACGATTTACGATTTACGAGTGTCCGCCTTCGGACCTCGGCGGCTACAAGCCGGGCTTTCATGGAGAATCCAGACCGCGGACTGGAAACTCGGCCGAAGGGGTGTGCTGTTCTCGGAAAATTTGCTCCAGTTTCGCCACGATCTCCGGACGTTGCGAGGAGACATCCCTCGACTCGTCCGGGTCGCGCGCCAGGTCGTACAATTCGGTTCGGATGACCGGCCGCGCTTTCTTGTTGGGAGGATTCAAGCCCTGGCGCACCGCTTTCCAATCACCAACCCGGACAGACTGTTGCCCGCCGTAGGCCGGAAACTCGCGGTAAAGGAACGGCCGAGGCTCTTGTTTCTGCCCCAAAAGCGTCGGCGCGAAACTGATCCCGTCGATATCGCCCGGCGTGGCCGCCTTCGCGCCGACGAGCTCCAGGAGCGTCGGCAGCCAGTCTTCGAAGCCGGTGACACGATCGGAGTTTGAGCCCGCAGAAATGTGGCCCTTCCAGCGCACGATGCACGGAACGCGAATGCCGCCTTCATAGAGCGAGCCCTTGCGTCCGCGAAATCCGTTCGCCGAATTGAAGAAGTCCGTGTCGGTGCCGCCGAGCCGGTCATAGAGCGGACCGTTGTCGGAGCTGAAAACGAAAATGGTGTTTTCATCAAGCGCAAGTTCTGCGACTAGAGACATGACTCGGCCGACCTCACGGTCCATGCGCGTGACCATCGCTGCGTAGGCGGCTCGGGGCGTCAAATGGGGCAGATAGTTTCGGGCGCCCGAGTAAGGCTCCTCTTCGAATCTGCCACGGTACTCCGCCAGCGAATCTTCGGGAACCTGAAGCGCCAGATGCGGCACAGTGGTCGGGTAGTACAGAAAGAAGGGTCGATGCTGGTTCTCGCGGATGAAACGCAGCGCCTGCTGCCCGATGAGGTCGGGGGCGTAGTCCTTGCCGCTGTACTGCGCGTAGCTCTTCGGGTCGCGCGGGTCCGCGCCGCCGGGGAGTTTTTGATGCGCGGAGAAATCCGGGTTATTGAGCACAACTCGGCGCGCATTGTCCCAGAGCGACGTTGGGTAATAGTTGTGGGCGATTCCCTGGCAATTGTAGCCAAAGAACCGGTCGAGGCCTTGGTGGAGGGGTTCGCCGCTGCTTCCGGGACCACCCAAACCCCACTTCCCAAAACCGCCCGTGGCGTAACCCTGCTTCTTGAGCAACTTCGCGAGCGTCACGGTCTCGGACGGGATAGGGTATTGACCTTCAGGCGGAGTGGACCGGTTATTGCGGATGAACGCGTGTCCGGGATGTTTGCCCGTCATGAGCACGCAGCGAGAGGGGGCGCACACGGCATTGCCGGAATAGTGCTGGGTATAGCGCATGCCTTCGGCAGCCAAGCGGTCGATATTTGGCGTGCGGAACTTTTGTTGACCGAAACATCCGAGGTCTCCGTAACCGAGGTCGTCCGCGAGGATGAAGATGATATTGGGTTTGTCGGCGGCCTTTGTCGCGGCCTGGAGGGTCGGTGCCGTCAAACCGAAAAGAAGGAAGCCAATGGAGGAGACAGCAAAAGAGTTCATAGTCTGCGCCTGGAATGTAACGGATTCTCAACAGTTGTTAAACAGTTCATCGCTCATCTCGACCCGGCCGTTCATCGTCTAACGGACCGACAGATTCCTGTCTTCCGTCAACGACTGGGCGCGTTCGAATCAGACGTTCCGATTCCCCAGCAGAACGGGTCGTTTTCATCCATCAGGAGTGTCGTCTCCGCGTTGACGAAGGCCGTGCCGATAATTGTCGGAATGATCTTGTCACCGTCGCGGCGATACCGGGCGGTGAACAGGCTGCCGATGATGCTTTCCTGCACCCAAGCCTGCCCCTCGGCCAATTTTCCTTCGGCGGCCAAGCAAGCCAGTTTGGCGCTGGTCCCCGTGCCGCAGGGAGAACGGTCGTAAGCTTTGCCTGGACATAAAACGAAATTGCGGGATTGCGCCCAAGAGCTGACCGGCGGCCCGAAGAGTTCGACGTGATCCACCTCGGGGTAACCTTGCTCGTTGACGGCCTGGCGAATGCGCCAGGTGAAATCCGTCAGCTTTTCGATGTTGGAGAGTTCAAGCGACTGGTCATGCCGTTCGACAAGGAAGAACCAGTTTCCGCCCCACGCAACATCACCTGTGACCGGGAGGGTTGGCTGTTTCTGCCCTAGAGCGCCATCTGGGTTCAGCACTTCGACGGTGACGCCTTTGGCCTTTCGGTAGCTGGGCACGTTGTTCACCGAAACACTTCCATCCTGGTTCAGGACCGCGGATACCACGCCGACGGGCGTCTCAATGCGATGCTCGCCGGGAGTGACTTTGCCCAGGTGCGCCAGCGTGACGACCAGCCCAATCGTGCCATGCCCGCACATGCCGAGGAATCCGACGTTGTTGAAGAAGATCACTCCGGCCGCACAGGTGGGATCGCTCGGCTTCCCAAGCATCGCGCCGACCAGCACATCGGAACCGCGAGGTTCGTTCACAACGGCCGAACGAAACCGGTCGTGCTGCGCTCGAAAAACCTTCAACTGCTCAGCAACCGTGCCGCCTCCTAGGTCAGGCCCGCCGCCGACGACGACACGCGTCGGCTCGCCGCCCGTATGTGAGTCGATGACTTTGATGCGTTTCATCGTTGTTCGTTCGTCATTAAACTCGACGTGGTGGCGGAGTCACGATACGCTGTCCGTATGGGAAAAGTCATTGAGAAGATTAAGGTCCAGAATTGGGGGGACATCGAGCTTGCCGCCGCAGGCGCGCGAAAAACAGCGCCTCGTGCCGTGGCGACGGAGGCGTTGGTTGATACGGGTGCCGGATTCTTCTACCTCCAAAGAAGCTTGGTGAAGGAGCTCGGCTTGCGTCCCATAGACAAGGTTCGATCTCGGACGATGTCGAATCGCATCGAGGAGCGTCGCGTCTGTTCTCCCATTGAACTTCGGCTGGCCGGGCGAACCGGAGTGTTTCAGGTCGTAGAAATTCCCGATGAATTGCCCAATCTCATCGGCCAGATCCCGCTTGAAGCGCTGGACTTGGTCGTCGATCTGCGCAAGCGCCGCGTCGTGCCAAATCCCGAACATCCCGACGGACCGCTTTACGACGAGTTCTAGCTCCCCGGAATCCAGTGGCCGCCGGGTCGATCTCCACGTCACTCTCTCACGAGTTTCCTGGTTCATGGGTGGTTGTCCCCGAACCTCATTGGTCGGCCGATTCCAAGACCGCGATTCTCAAAGCCGTCGGGTGTTCTCGCGATCTGAACACCCGTTGCGTCGCTTTGATGAAGTCTCCCTCGCCGGCCTTGTAGATGTTCGGCACAAATTTCTGCGGGTTCCGGTCCACCAACGGAAACCACGTGCTTTGAATCTGCACCATCACGCGGTGCCCGCGTTTGAAGGTGTGAAGCACATCCTGCAATTCAAAGGAGACTTTTGTCGGCAGATTCGGCTCGAAGGCTTCAGGACGTTCGTAGCTGTTGCGAAAGCGACCGCGCATGACTTCCCCTCGCACGAGCATCTCGTAGCCGCCCATCCGAACGCGCCGTGGATTGGGGTCCGGATCTTTGGCGTTGCCCGGAAACACATCGACAAGCTTCACGATCCAGTCGGAATCCGTTCCGGAAGTTGAGACCCAGAGGTCCGCTTGGATGGGTCCGACCAGCGTCAGGTCCTCCTCAAGCACCTCCGTTTGGTAGGTCAGTACGTCGGTTCTTCGGCTGGCGAATCGTTGGTCATCCGTCATGTACTCCCGTGTCATGCCGGTCGCGGTGTCTTCGACGAACGGCACTGGCTTCGCGGGATCGCTTTGAAAGTCGTCGGACGCCTCGCCGCTCGGGTCCGGCGGGGCGAGCGACAATCGACCGCCGCTCGCGAGATAGAAATTCTTTTCCTTCGCCTCGGAGGGCGGCCAGTGTTCGAAGGCGCGCCACCGGTTGGCGCCGGTTTCAAAGACGTAGGCTTCCGGCAGACGCGGGTCGCCCTTACCTTTCAGGTGGTAGTTGAAGAACGGGAATTCGATCTTCTCGCGGTAAAACTCCGCCGTCTTGAAGCCGAAACGCACGTTGCCAAGCGCGTCGCCGTCGCTGCGGTTCCATCCCCCATGAAACCACGGTCCCATGACCAGCGTGTTCGGAAGGCCCGGGTTATTCTTTTCCACAGTTCGATAAATCTTGAGCGGGCCATAGAGGTCTTCTGCATCAAACCACCCGCCGACCGTTAGAACCGCGCACCGGATGTTCTTTAGATGGGGCAATAGATTCCGCGCCTGCCAGAACGAATCATAGTTTGGGTGTTCGGCCATTTGGTTCCAGAAGGCGATCTCGCCTTTGAGATGGCGCTCGTCCGCATTTTTAAGCGGGCCCAAATCCAGGAAGAACTGATAACCGTCGGGCGATTTGTGCTCGAAGGCCTTGGCGCTATCCGCCGTGGGCTTGGGGCGCGGCTTGCCAAAGCCGGAGAAGAAATTGAACGAGTGCGGCAGGAAAAATGCGCCGTGATGATGGAAATCGTCCCAGAACCAATCCGCAATCGGCGCTTGCGGAGAGGCAGCCTTAAGGGCCGGATGCGAGTCGATCATGCCCGCGGCGGCGTAAAAGCCCGGATAGGAAATGCCCCACTGGCCAATTTTGCCGTTGTGATTTTCCACGTGCTTCAGGAGCCACTCAATCGTGTCGTAAGTGTCCGTGCTCTCGTCCAGGTCCCGTCGGCTCTTCTTCTCGGCGATATGCGGTGTCATGTCCGTGAATTTTCCTTCGGACATGTAACGCCCGCGCACGTCCTGAAAAGCGAAGATGAAACCTTCCCGGTCGAAGCGTTTGTTCGGGCCGAGCGTTTCCTTGTATTGGTCCGCGCCGTACGGACCGACGCTGTAAGGCGTGCGCAGGAGCAAGATCGGATACGTCTGCGTGCGATCATGCGGGGTGTAAACGGCCGTGAAGAGTCGAACGCCGTCGCGGACCGGAATCCGGAATTCGAACTTGGTGTAATTTGAGCGGACGTACTCTGCGTCGGATTGCGGTTGTTGCGCGAAAACGACGGGAGCGGCGAGGCTCCAAGCGACGAAAAGGAAAAGTCTGTTCATAGGGTGGACAGAGTTTAGCTGGAGGAGGCAGGATTTCCAAATGAAAGTGCGATTTGAATAGTGGCTCAGGCAACCTCGTGGTAGTAATCACAGTCGATAACCATCACCAAAACGAGATTCCCATGAACACCATTGATCGCAGGCAATTCCTCATAACTTCCCTCTGGAGCGCGGCCGCCGTGACCACGTCCACGCGCGTCTCACGCGCCGAACCGGTTCCGAAAGCTCCCCCCAACGAGCGTCTGCAGGTCGGGTGCATCGGAGTCGGTGGACGGGCCAACTATCTCGTGCATGCGTTCGCGGGCCTCAAGGAGGCGGACGTCGCGACCATCTGTGACATCGATTCACGCCGCTTGGCCAGCGCGGAGAACAGCGTGGAGAAGATCCAAGGCAGAAAACCGAAATCAGAAACGGACTTTCGCAAGTTGATCGAGGATTCGAAGATCGACGCGCTGGTGGTGGGCACGCCCGACCATTGGCATGCGATTCCGACCCTCCTGGGTTGTCAAGCCGGGAAGGATGTCTATGTCGAGAAACCGGATGGCCACAACATGGAGGAAGGCTTTCGCATGGTCGCCGCGGCGCGCAAACACAAGCGAATCATTCAGCTTGGGACACAATCCCGGACGAGCGCGCATTTCCAATCCGCCCTGGCCTACATACGCAGCGGCAAACTGGGACGTTGCTTGGTGGCCAAAAGCTGGGAGAGCGCCAAGCAGGGCTCCATCGGCCGGCCTCCGGACAGCGACCCTCCCGCGGGCGTGGACTACGACACCTGGCTGGGACCGGCGCCGAAGCGGCCATTTAATGCGCGGAGATTTCACGGAAACTGGCGGTGGTTTTTCGATTATGGCACGGGCGACCTCGGCAATGATGGAGTGCATCGGCTCGACATTGCGCGCTGGGCGCTCAGCACTGCGACCGAGGCTCGCGGCGAACCGCCGTTGGGTTTGCCTTCCGCGATTTGCGCGAGCGGCGGCAAATGGTATTTCGACGACATGCAGGAATGGCCCGACACGCTTCAGGTCACTTACGAATATGCGGGAAATCCAGGCAAGATTCTCACTTACGAAATGCGAATTTGGTCGCCTTACGACTATTACGGCCAGGAGGAAGGCGCGGTGCTGTATGGCGACCAAGGCTACATCGTCATTGGGAACAGCCGCTGGCAAGCATTCGATCCGAAGCACAAGGTTGTGGCCCAGGGGTCAGGCGATAACGACGGGCTCACCCATATCCAAAACTTTGTCGATTGTGTGAAGACTCGGAAGCGGCCGAACGCGGACCTCGAAACCGTGGGCCACATCTCCTCCGTCTTGTGCCATGCGGGAAACATTTCCTGGCGTGTCGGACGGAAGATTTTCCTCGATCCGGCCACCGAGAGGTTTACCAACGACGAAGAAGCGAACCGGTTGCGGACTCGGCCGGAATATCGCAAACCGTGGGTGTTGCCGGAGGTCTAAGTCAGCAATTCTCATTTTGACGACAGGCACGACTTGCGACCCGCGTGTAGTCCCGGCTTTAGCCGGTTTTCTCGCGCTGGCCGGCTAAAGCCGGGACGACATACGGGTCATCATGAGAATTGCTGGGTCTAAGTCGAAAGTCGGCAATTGGTCCTGGGGAGCACACGCGCCCACGCGTGTTTCGACCGGCGCCTCGCCGGTCGAATAACCGCGTCGGGCAACCACAAAAAGTGACTCGCTCCAACACGCCCGTATGGTCGGCGAGGGCGCCGACCACAGCACGCGAGGGCGCGTGTGCTCCCCATCTCATCTGAACAGACACGGCTAAACCAAAATTCCTTTAACCACCTCGCCGTGCACGTCCGTCAGCCGGAAATCGCGGCCGCTGTAGCGATACGTGAGCCGCGTGTGATCGATGCCCAATAGGTGTAAAATCGTCGCGTGAAGGTCATGCACGTGGACGCGATTCTCAATGGCCCGGAAACCGAACTCGTCCGTCGCGCCGTACACCATGCCGCCTTTGACCCCGCCGCCGGCCAGCCACATGGCGAACCCGATGCTGTGATGATCCCGGCCCTTCGCGCCTTCCGCATAGGGCGTGCGCCCGAACTCACCGCCCCAAATCACAAGCGTGTCCTGGAACAATCCCCGTGATTTCAAATCCTTCAGCAGCGCCGCGATCGGCTGGTCGCTCTTCCGGGCGTGGTTGAGATGATTGTGGATGTCGGCATGATCGTCCCACGGCTGGCCATTGCCGTAGTAGATTTGCGTGATCCGCACGCCGCGCTCGGCCAATCTGCGGGCGATCAAACAGGCATTGGCGAACTCGCCTTCCCCGTACATCTGCCGCGTGGCCTCGGATTCTTTGCCAATATCGAAAGCGTCTTGGGCCTCGAACTGCATTCGGAAGGCGAGTTCCAGCGCGGAGATGCGGGCTTCCAACTGAGGATCGCGCTCCCGCTGTTCCAGGTGCAGGCGGTTCATCTGCTGGAGGAGGTCGAGCTGCTGCCGCTGGTCCACTTGCGAGAGGTAACGGTTCTCCAAATTGTGGATGATCTTTTTCGGATCGACTTCCTTGTTATTGATGTGGGTTCCCTGAAAAATTCCGGGCAGAAAACTGTTGCTCCACAATTGCGGCCCCACCACAGGTTTGCCCGGACAAAGCGCCACGAACCCGGGCAAATTCTGATTCTCGGTTCCCAGGCCGTAGGTGATCCACGAGCCCAGCGAAGGGCGGATCGGTTGCTGGTTGCCCGAATTCATCATCAGGAGTGCCGGCTCGTGATTGGGATTGTCCGTGTGCATCGAACGAATGACACAAATGTCGTCGATGCACCCCGCGACCTGGGGATAGAGTTCGGTGACCTCAATGCCGCTCTTGCCGTAGGATTTCCAGGCGTACGGCGAGGACATCAGGCCGCCCCGCTTGCGCCGGCCGGTTTTGGTTTGGATGGCTTCGGGCGTCTGGCCCTCGTACTTGGCCAAAGCGGGCTTTGGATCGAACGTATCGACGTGAGACGGGCCTCCGTTCATGAACAGGAAAATCACGCGCTTGGCGCGAGGAGCAAAATGCGGCGGCTTCGGCGCCAGCGTGGGGCTCGATCCAACCGGCAAACCCGCAGTCGATGGCGGATCAGCCCAGAGAGTCGAAAGTAATCCGGTCTCCGAGAGAACACTCGTCAGCGCGAGCGTGCCGAATCCGCCGCCGATCCGGCACAGCATATCCCGGCGTGAAAGGGAGAGTCCGGAGGGGGAAGCCATGCGGTTGAAAGAAGCGCTCATGTCAACCGGTAGTTTACCGAACCATGCCGGTTAATCCACAAACATTTTCCTGTGATTGACGCCCTTCCAGAGTAACTCTATTAGGATGTTCGGACCGGTCAAAAAAATTTGCACTTTTTAGTGGCACTTTTGTCATCCTTTGCTAGATTCACGCGCTCTTAGGTGGGCGTTTTGACGGACCCGGTTCCGGCTGAACGTTCCAGAGAGCAATAACTTATTGGCACAGTGAACAAGAAAAAGAACACAGCAAAGAAACCAGCCGCTTCGCCTGCCGGTCGTAACAAGTCGGTGGGGGCGGCCACAGCAGCCTCAATTCTAGGGCTCGGTGCCGCGCGCAAACCGGTTTATGCACCGAACGGGCAGGTCAAAATCAAAGCCGAATGGGCCAAGTACTACAAACATCTCCTCGAATTGAGGGAGCGGTTGCTCGACCAAATGAGCGGGCTGGCTAAAGAGTCGGCCGAAGAAATCGCCGGTTATAGCCTGCATATGGCGGACTCCGGCACGGATAACTTCGATCGCGATTTCGCCCTGAGTCTTTTGTCTTCGGATCAAGATGCCATTTACGAGATCGAAGAGGCGCTCCGCCGTATTGAGCGGAACACCTACGGGATTTGCGAACTCACCGGGAGACCCATTCCCAAGGCGCGGTTGGAAGCCATCCCCTGGACGCGCTTCACGGTCGAGGCTCAGGCGCAACTCGAACGTGAAGGCGCGCTCCGGCAAAAACGGCTCGGAACTCTCGGCAGCGTGGACACGAGCGGCGCGGCGGATGTGGAAGAAGAAGAAGAAGCCGAAGAGAAACCCGCCAAAGAGAAGGATTAGCCTATGCCTCGAGAGATTGTGACTTTGGAATGCACAGAGGCGCGCAAAGAAGGAAAGCCGCCGTCCCGCTACCTCACGACGCGCAATAAGAAGCTGCAGACGGAAAAAATTGAGCTGATGAAGTACAACCGGTTCCTGCGGCGCCACACCCTCCATCGGGAAATCAAGTAGCTCCTATGCCGCGCAAAACTCACACCGAACGCTCCGGTCGAGACCGAACCGGACGAGGCAGAAGTTCCTCCACAGAAGTCCGCACGCCAAGGCCGAAGCCCAAGATCGACTTCACCGTCGATACTTTGGACTACAAAAACTCCAACCTCCTCCGGCAGTTTGTCACCGACGCCGGGCGCATCCTCCCTCGGAAATACACGGGCTTGCCCGCGCATTACCAGCGCCGGCTGAGCCGGGCGGTGAAACGCGCGCGCCAGATGTTGCTGGCAAAGTAACGGCGCTTCAATGGGGAAGTTCCGGCATTTTCCAGCAATAAACAGTGTAGCTCAGCTCGGTCCACCCCAGTTCGGGCAGGGGGTGTCCGGGGAAAAGGGGGATCTCCACGGGAGTGAATCTCAGACGCAAACGGATGGTGGTGTGTCCCTGCGTCAGGTCGCGAGGAACTAGAAATTCGTCGTCGCGAAACCGCCGGTTCGAGGACTGCACCTGATGCTGGGTGGGACCGAGTTCGTCTTTGGGATTCGAGTAAATGCAGGCGGTTCCACCTGCGAGATACCATATCCCCGCCAGTTTCCAATCGGCCTCCTTCGGAATCGTCTCCGCATCGCTGGCGTTAGCCACGTACACTTCCGCCCGCTGGTTCGGAAAGGAATAGTCCAATTTCCGTCGCAGAAGAACGCCGTAATTCTTCGGTTCGAGCTTGACGGTGAATTCGGAAGCGCCCTTGGTCTTTCGGCCGCGATCCGTCCGCGCCGGGTAAACTTCCCGACCGTTGCGCAGCGTGTCGATGCCCCACTCATATCGCGACGTGATCTCGTATGGCTCGGAGGCATCCGGCGACACATACCGGTGCGCCGCTTCGCTCCCTGGATCACCGATCTTCAATTCATCCGTCTTGATCAACGCCGAACTCGGAGCGCCATACCAATACGTCACGGTTCTGTAATGTTCGGTGGATTGATTCTCGCCCCCGTGTTCCAGCCGGATCACGGCATTCCTCCCAAAGGGCATGAGATCCGCCAGTAGGAACCGGTACGCCGAATGGATTTGATCCTCGTCGTTCTTGGCCTCCTCCAGGCGACGCGCCCCCACCGGATGGCCGGCGAATGGGAGGGTCATGTTTCGGCCGCCCCAATAGTCTCCGCCTCCGCCCCATTCCTCGGTGCCGGTTCCATAGGCCTGAGGGGTTTGGCTGTCGTCGAAGAAAAACCGTGGATCGCCTTCGAGCGTGTTCAGGACGCAACGATCCGTGAAGATCCACGACATGCCCACGAAATGCCCGGACCAATCGCCGCCTCCCTCGGTCTCGCGCGTGTCGAGCAGCACTAAGTCTTCGCCGGGTTCAGGGTCCGCATGGTCGCGGTCAGTCGCATGAAAGTATCCGACATGATGGGCGGGAGCATCCAGCGGCGCGTAATGCACCTCGTAGCGAATGTCTTCGACTGGAGTCCGGCCGTTGCCGGCCAGTTCAACGCGCGCGGATCGAACAAACGGCATCGGAAAAAAGCAGGCCAAATTCACGCGCTCTCGGTCGAACCGCACATAGACTGGGAAGGCCTTGACCAAGTACTCTCGATCATCGCGATTGTAGAGTGTCCCGGTCCCGAAGAACAACGCCACCGGCGCATCGACCGACGGGTGCGGTCGTCCGTCCCACGTCATGCGGAGGCGTGCTCTGCCGAAGGCAAGCGCTTGATTTCTCGGCACGGAGAATTTCAGCGCTCGGATCGCGCCGCCGCTCTCTTTCAAAGACCGATCGACTTCGGACGAACCATTAGCTCCGAGAGACAGCGTCCCGGAAGAGACCGAAGAATGGGGTGCGTTCGCCTGAGAAAACAAATCCGTTCCAGCGCGAGAAATCAAATCCAGGACTTCCTTGTCTGGCGGAGTCTTTCCATCCCAGGAATTGATCGGACGAGAGAGGTTCGCTCCTCGAACGTACTGGTGATAGATGTAGTACCCCGTCCCGTAGCGTGTCCGGGAATAGGCCATGCGAAATGACTTCTCGAAAGGGATCGGCACCCACATCAAATCGGCGCCTTTGGTTGCCGACCAAGTCCAAGCCAGTGGGGCGGGAAATACGGCTTCGGGAAGGAAAACGGAGTTTTCCACCGGCTTCAGCGGATTTGTCGTGCTGCTTTCTTGGATGATGTGATCCGTCCCATCGACCACATAATGCCAAGGGCTGCCGTGCCAGTGGTTGTAGCGGGCGAAATAGAGCACGCCTGGTCCTTCCACGTCGAGGGTCACATTGAAGTTGGTGGCGAGTTGAAAGAGGAAGTGGCTGGCATCCGCGCCTTCGTTGCCGCCGCGTCGGTCGTAGGTGCTGCGCATGTAGGCGCGGGCGCCGATGCGTTGAAATGGCCAACGGTGCCATTGGCGGTAGGCGTCCAAACCGACAGGGATCGTCGGCGGCTCCTGGGCTGCGGAAATGTCAGTGAACAACAGTAGCCCCAGCACAGAGAGAAGGCCGTGGTTTGACATGCAGTCACGTGTAGCTCAGCCCGCCGTTTTCAACCAGTTCGGATTTTCTGCCGAAGTGGGGTAGGCTTCCAGCCTGCCGGTACTAGTACTGGGAGCATCCTTGCCCCATCATTCGGACGGGGCGGGTTGCGAGGCGAGACGTTCTCCGAACAGGGGGGGCGCCAAACCTTTGTCTCAAACTTTGTCGGAACCCTCTCCGGAATTCTGATGCAAAATGGCCAAGTTCGACCAAGATGATCGGTCGGATGAACTGCATGAAATCCAGATGAACGTCCAAATTTTTCCAAATGCAGCCGCAGCAAACCTGGCGGCGGCGGATTCTCTGGCTCGCTGTCTCACGAGACCTGAAACTCGGACTCTAATGGCCGCTGGGGGGAACACGCCCCTCGAACTGTACCGATTGATCGCGGAGCGTTCGTTGCCGATCGGCCATTTGACTGTATTTGCCTTAGACGAATACGTCGGGGTCCCTGAAGAAGACCCTCGCACTTGCGCCAACCTGCTCCGCCGAGTGGTTGCGGACGCCTGGGGAATTCCGCCGGGCCAGTTCCACGGTATCAGCTCGCACGAGAGAGATGCCGACGAGAACATTCGGCGACACGAAAGCCGCATCTCGGCTCTAGGCGGGCTGGATGTGATCATCCTCGGCCTGGGTCAGAATGCCCACTTGGGTTTCAACGAGCCGGGCAGCCCGCCCGACGCTCTTGGACGCCTGGTGAATTTGGAGCCTGCCTCCGTCCAGGCGAATCGCGCTTGGTTCGGAGGCGATTACTCCCCAGCGCAGGGCGTCACGGCCGGCCTCCAAACGATCTTGTCGGCGAAGAAGGTCTTTATTTTGGCTTACGGCAGAAGCAAGGCCAGTGCGGTGAGAAGCATGATAGAAGGCTCAATGACACCGCAGCATCCGGCGTCCTTCCTGCAAAATCACGCGGACGTTTCTGTTTACCTTGATGAAGCGGCAGCTTCAGAGCTTCGCGCTAGTCGCGCCTTCTTGCCGTCATGAGAATCGCCGACACGGGAGCAGCAATTCTCATTTTGGCAACGGGCGCGGTTCGTGACCGTAAGGCGGACACTCCTGTCCGCACATTTTCGGAAGTCTTGCGGACAAGAGTGTCCGCGTTACGGCCAAAATGAGAATTGCTGCACGGGAGGCGCGACCTTGAGCTTCGGAGCATCTTTCGCTAGGCTGTGCTGAACAACCCTATGAACATACCTTCTTCCACCCCTGTTCGGCGGCGTTTTCTGGCCAGCCCGGTGACCCTGGCAGTTTTGATCGGAATTCTCTTAGGAATGTTTTCGGAACGTATTTATCGATCCACCATCGAGCGGAGGAGAACGCCTGCAACGCCGGTCGCAAGTTCCGACAGCGCCAAAGTATTCCAGGATCGGGTGAGCGACCCGGAACAGCCGGAAGTGTTGCTGCCTCTATTGCATACGAATTTGTTTGTCCGGCAGTCGGTGATCGCGGATTTTGTGAAGCGCAAGGACCCGCGCATCATCTCCCCATTGATCCTCCTGGCCTGGGCCGGCACGGTTGAATTGGCGCCCAAATTGACCGACGAGGAAATCAAATCTCTGGAGGCGATGACCGGCCAGAAGTTTGGCGATGCCTGGGACGAGTGGGCCGAGTGGTGGTGGAGCCAGGAAGCTCCGCCCGCGCATCCCGGCTTTGCGTTCCTTCAAGCGTCGTTGCTCAGTGCCATCGATCCGACATTTGGCGCCATCCTTCATCCGCAGACCCGGACTAAATTTCGTCGGGATGAAATCATTTGGGGCGGAGTGCGCTTCGATGCCATTCCTTCCTTGATCAACCCGGCAGTGGCGAGCGCGACATCCGCCGAGGCCACCGCGTACTCGGACGACGAACCGGTATTTGGCGTCGCCTTCGACGGACAAGCCCGCGCCTACCCGCTGCGGATCTTGGACTGGCATGAGATGGTGAACGATGCGCTGGGCGAACAACGCTTTTTCATCGCGTATTGCGTGCTGTGCGGCTCGGCGGTGGCCTACGACAGTTACATCGACGGCGTGGGCCGCTTTATTTTCAGCACATCCGGCTTGTTGCGGCGAAGCAACAAACTCATGTACGACCGCCAAACCATGTCGCTCTGGTCCGCACTGGAAGGCCGCCCGATTCTAGGTCCGCTCGCTTCTGCGAATCCGGATTGGCGCTTGAGGCGGCTGCCGATTGTGCGGACCACCTGGGGTGAGTGGAAGAGAGTTCATCCGAAGACAACCGTCCTCTCCATGGAGACAGGGTACCGCCGCGAGTACACGCCTGGCCAGCCCTATGGCGAGTATTTTGCCTCGCCCAACACGATGTTTCCGGTGGGTCGCCGCAGCGCGGCGCTGAAAACAAAGGACTGGATTTACGGTCTGTGGCTCGACGGAAAACCCAAGGCGTATCCTCTGAAAGCTTTCGAGAATACCCCGGTGTTGGTGGATGAAGTGGCCGGCCGCAAGGTCCTCCTGCTCGGGCGGGCGGAACGGCTGGAAGTGCGGGCCTACGAGACGGACGGGCGGGAGTTTGTCTGGAACAGCGGGACGAAGACTTTGCAGGAACGCCAGACCAAACGAAACTGGCGGCTGGAAGAGGAAGGTCTATTGGGACCTGACGGGGAAAAGTTTCAGCGGCTTCCGGGTCATTTGGCTTATTGGTTCGGCTGGTATGCTGCCTTCGACAAAACTGAGGTCTATCAGAGACCCTAGTAATAAGCGGGCACCGTGTCGGCGGAGTAAAGCGCGCTGATTCCCAGCCCTTCCAAGCGGCTTCTTCGGGCACTCTCCACGTGGCCGTCAATGAACAGGCCGTTGACTTTTCGGTCGTGACGGGCATGAACTTGTTTCTCGGCATCGACGCGGAAATAGTAGTATTGCTCGGCGCCAATTCCTTGGCGCCCCCGGCTCGTGGTGTCAGCGAGGTGCAGATATTCGGACGGCTTTGCGAGCGACTCCGACTTCAAGATCTCGCCAAAGTCGCCGCCGGCGTTTTCGGAGGGAAGGTCCAGTCGCACGCCGTAAGTCTTAAACCAGTTGGTGAATTTGCGCGGAGAATAGCTGGGGCAGACAAACACCTCGTATGGCCTCAGATTCTGATTCGTACTTAGAATGCTGCCCCAAGTGACTCCCCGCTCCAAGGGCGCATCGACCTGCACGAGACCCCGATGGTCTTCGGCGTACATCAGCGTGGCTAGGCCAAGCTGCTTGAGATTATTCAAACAACGCGCCTCCTGGGCCTTGGCTTTGGCCTGCGAGAGCGCCGGGAACAAGAGGCTCATCAGGATCCCCACGATCGCGGTGACCACGAGCAATTCAATCAAGGTGAAACCAAATCGGCGCCGGACAACTTTCATGTCTTCATCTGACGAACTAAAAATCTGGCATCCTGCGAACCTTGCGCTTTAGAGTAGCCGCGCAATGTCACGGGTCAGCCGCCGGTCCTTCCAGAATAGAACACAAGCTCAGACACAGTCTGACAGGCCGATGCCTGTGTGCGAGACGGATTTTAAGCAAAGCTCGTGCCGGGGCCGGCTCGGATTTGAGGTTCTCCATGCTGTTTAATTCCGGAGTTTTCCTCAAATTCTTTTCGGCATTCCTGCTGCTGTACTACCTCGGCCGAAACAATCTCCGCTTCCGTAATATCCTAATCGTCGCCGCCAGCTACCTCTTCTATGGCTGGTGGGATTACCGATTTCTCTGTTTGCTCGTTGCTACCAGCTTGCTGGACTATGGCATCGGTTTGGGACTCGAACGATGGCCGGATCCAAAAAAGCGCAAATCTCTAGTCACCCTCAGCATTGTCGCAAACCTGTCGATCCTTGGCTTTTTCAAATATTTTGGTTTCTTCGTCGATTCCTTCAGGGACTTGCTGGGAACGATGGGTCTTGCATTCAACCTCACGACCCTGGAGATTGTGCTCCCCGTCGGCATCTCGTTCTACACCTTTCAGAGCTTCAGCTACACCATCGATGTTTATCGAGGGGAGATCAAAGCGGCGAGGAACCCGGTCAACTTCCTGGCTTTCGTGTCGTTTTTTCCTCAGTTGGTCGCCGGTCCCATTGAGCGAGCGAGGCATCTCCTGCCTCAATTTGAAGAGCCGCGCCGGATCACGATCTCCATGATTGAGGAGGGAATCTGGCTTTGCCTGTGGGGAATGTTCAAGAAGGTTGTCCTGGCCGACAACCTTGCGCCGCTCGTTGAGCTGGTTTATGGCCGCGGACCCACGAGTGGTCTGATGGTGATGCTGGGCACGCTTGCTTTTGGATTTCAGATTTACTGTGACTTCTCGGGATACTCGGATATCGCCCGCGGCGCGGCGCGGATTCTCGGTTTCGACATCATGGTGAATTTCCATCTGCCCTACACGGCGACCAATGTTCGGGAGTTCTGGCGCAAATGGCACATCAGCCTCTCAACTTGGCTCCGGGACTATCTCTACATCAGCCTGGGGGGAAACCGGGACGGAACAGTCAGGACCTGCGGGAATCTCATGTTGACGATGCTGTTAGGCGGCCTCTGGCATGGAGCTGCGTGGAACTTCGTGTTTTGGGGCTTTTGGCATGGTGCAGGATTGGTGATCCATCGGCTCTGGAGCGGTCGGACATCGGCTCGGGGGGTCATGAACCAACCCACCCCTGCGCCCCGCCCAGGAGGGGAACTGAGAACAAGCGGCGTGGACACAGTTCCCCTCCCTGGGAGGGGTACGGGGGTGGGGCGGGATTCTTCGAGAGGCCCGGTGTGGATTGATACACTGGCCTTTCTGCGAAGAGTGGCAGGATGGTTTGTGACCATGTCATTTGTCTTCTATGGCTGGCTTTTGTTCCGCGCCGGTTCGTCGTCTGAAATCGTTTCTCTGACACGCGCGCTCTTCGACTTCTCGTCGCCGGTGTGGATCGAGAGCTACCTGGTCAATCTCGCCGTTTTCATCCTCCCGCTGGTGTTGGTCGAGCTTTGGCAACACCGATCCAAAAACCTCCTATCACCGCTTACCCTCCCGCATTGGCTTCGGGCTTTCCTCCAAGGCGCCTTGCTGATTGCGATCATCCTTTACTGGGAAAAGGAGAAACTCCCGTTCATCTATTTCCAATTCTGAAATGAAAAGCCACGAATACGAGTTCAGCTTATTCGAGGTCTTGAAGTTGGCCGGGGCGATTCTTGCCCCGCTCGGCATGTTCGCCTTGGCGATGCACCTTGGCGCTACCGCGAATCTCTTGCCCGACCCCCGTCCGAACTTGGACATCGATCGCACGATTCTATTGCACCAAGCCGAAGCAAGCCGATCGAAGCACGAGGCGGATTTGGTTCTGATTGGCGACTCATCCTGTTTGATGGATGTTTCGGCGCCGGAGCTGGCTGCCGCATTGCCGGGTCACCATCGGGTCCTCAACCTCGGCACGTTGAGTTACCTGGACCTTCCCGCCTATGCCTCCATGCTTCGTCACTATACGGCGGCGAACCCGAACCAGCTCAAGATTCTCGTGCTGTTGATGCATCCCGAGGCGCTGCGCCGGCTGGCCCCTGAAGAGCATCATGTCGAGATGCTGAATCGCCACTATTCGGGGGCAGACTACTGTGGCCCAGTCAGCTCGCCGATGATCTGCTGGATTGGCGGGCCGATCTTCAAAGGAAGGCTCCTCAGCCGGCTGATTCCCGTTCCGCTGGCCGGTGCGTACGGCTGGAAATACGGATTCACGGCGGATCTCTGGGAATACTTGTCCGCGCATGATGGGAGCGCGGTGGACCCCGGCAAATTCGATCGCGCCACCGCCAAGGGTAACAGTGAGTATTCCGCCTCGCTGCGGCTGGAGGCTGCAAGCCGGACGTTCCGCGCTGCTGTTCCGACCGGAGTCAGACTCATGGTGGGGATGACTCCTGCTCCGGAAAGTTTCGTGCCGCCGACTCACGGCGAGCGTTACCGAGAAATGCTAAGCCGATGGAGTCAATGGCTGGCGGCCGACGCGGCATTGGCCGGCTTGCCGCCCACTCTGCCGGACGATCTATTCGCGAGCACGACGCACTTGGATGAGGCAGGACAGAGATTATTTACAGGGATTCTGGCACAGAATCTCACCGCTCAACTTCAACGCCAATAATCCTGGGAACAGCAAATTGTTGAACGACTCATTAGCAGAGGAACGAAGGTTCAGGAAACTCTGTCTCCTCCTGTTCAGTCCGCGTTTTGTTTCCAGTTTGCAGAATCGCGCGCCGGCGTCTTGGGTGTCGATCGCCATCTGACAAAAAAGAGGCCGGATGGACTCCGGCCTCTTCGTGATTGGTCGAGAGAGTCTAGTCTATTGCTTCGCGCGATAGAACTTGGCTCCAGGAGCCGCAGTTACATCCAAAGGACTCGTCGCGTTCGCCACGTCGGTCCATGGCCCGGCCACTGAGTCCGCTGATTGGAGAGCGCCCGTGAACGTGAGTTTGAGGCCTGTTGCCGTGCGTTCCGCTTTCACGGTGGGCGCGGCGGCGGGAGCTGTGATTTTGACCGTTGTCACCGCTTGGCCAGCCTTGCCGGCGTCGTACACTTTGGCAACTTCGTTGGCAGTGAGGCCGCGGGTCCAAAGAGCCACGTCATCCAATTGACCGGCGAGGTAATTCGGCGCTGTCCCGTCAGGCCCGAGCGTGTTACTGGGATCATTCGCATCGACGTTCAACCGGGCTCCCATCGCAATGTACGGTATATCGGGAGCATTGATGTCGGCCAAGTAATCGCCCACGGCGACTTGATTTCCATCGATGTAGAGCCGGAGTTGTGCGCCGTCGGCGCTGAAGGCGACGTGGTGCCAAGAACCCAGCGGGAACGCCGCGGCTCCAGTCGCCCGCGCGATGTTGGGACCAATCCCGACGACGGCAGTGGGTTTCAGTGTGCCGTCGGTTTGATCCACTGCCAGCGCGACCTCGAATTGGCCGACGATTCTCGTCGTGCCGCCGCTAACGAAGAGGTTGGGCTGCGCGTTTTGAAAGATCGCTACGTCGGTCGCAGTGCCGGGGGTGATATTCACCCATGCCGAACCGCCAATCCCGGCTTTTGCCTTCGTGTAATTATCGACGAACACGTAGGTGCTGGCGCCATCCATCCGCAAGGCGTTTCCAACTTGGCCGGTGCCCCAAGCTGCCGTCCCTCGGACCGCACCGGGTCGGCCGCCGGCGGCTGCGTTGGCGGCATTCGAGCCGCTGGTTTCATCGAACTTCCAATAGCCGACCAGGCTGTCGGCGATGTCAAACTTCGAAAGACGAACCGAGGCATTCTTGCTGATGGTGCTGCCGGCGGGGTTGAACACCGCCACGCTATACACCCCGGCATGGGCGTCGCTGAATCCGGAGATCGTCAGGGTTGAAGTGGTCGCGCCGCTGACGCCGGCGCCGTTGGGCAGATTTCTGCCGTTCTTTCGCCATTGGTACGTTAGACCCTGGCCTGTGGCTGTGACCGATAGCACGGCCAAGCCATTAGCTGCGGCCACCGTAGGTTGTGGATCAGAGGTAATGGCCGGCGGCGCCCCTGGGGACGTCGTGTTCAGAAGCAACTGGATGCCATTGACTCCGGTTTGGCGATCAAATCCAGCAGTCAGCGTCTCGACCGAGAGGACAATGGTGCCGCCGGTCGCTTGGACGTTGTCGAAGCGCACGAAGTTGCCGACCGTCGGGTTGTTCTTGTCCGTGCTGGACCCGCGATAGAAGCCAGGCGCCGCGTTGTATTCGTCCGAGTTCATCGACCGCATGTAGTAGGTGGTGTTTCCGACATTGAAGCTCACGACCTGGAATTGGAGCGGAGGGCTCACGGCATAGGCCAAAACCGAGTGAGTGCCAGCCGGGACGTTGCTGAAGGTGTACGTGGACGGAGTTCCCGGGGCGTTTCTTCCAGTCAAGCCATTGAGCATTTTCTGGGTGCCGGTCGACACAGCGCCTCCGGCAGTGCCGGCGCCCCAGTTGCCGCCAGTTTCCCAGTCAAAGGTGATGGTTGACACGTTGTTGTCGCTGTCCTTGATCTCCACCGGCGGGTCAACGTTCAAATCAGGAAGCGATCCGCTTCCAGCAGTCGCATTTACCCAATAGGCCTGGAGTTGGATGCCCATGATGTCGTTGGTTTCAACTCGGGTCGGGGCGCCGTTGGCGCCGCCGCCGACGAAACTGATCGCGACGCTCTTCGTGGCGGACGGTTTGAAGATCACGGCATTCACATCTTGGCTCTTTTCACAACCAACAATCTGAACTGCATAAACGTCGTTCGCGTTGGCCGCGGTCACCGGACCGGTTGTGTAGGTGGTGGAGGTCGCGCCAGGAATTGGCTGCCCGTTCTTCTGCCACTGGAGCGGCCACGGACCGTTGACAACGGCAATGAAGGTGGCCTGCGCACCCTCCAAAACTGGAGTATCGATGGGTTGGGTCACGAACTGCGCCTTGTTGCAGTCGGCGCCCTCAGTCACCGCCAAAAGCTCCACTTCGGCCACTTGCATGCAACAGCCATTCGCGGTCCGCGTGGCCGTCACGGTCCAGCGGTAGTGTTTGTAAGACTTGCTGTTTGCGAAATAGAATTCCTGCGTCTGGAACCGGGCGGTGTAGTCCGGCACATCAATCGTCGTGATTTTCTCCCAATTTCCGGAACTGAATGTGGTAATCGCGTCATCGTTGGAGCCTTCTAGCGTGACGGCCTTCGGATCTCTTTCCTGGGCGTCATTGGCAGACTGGATTGTCATTCCGGTGACAACGGTGGCGCCGATGGAAGGCGTCACGACAAACCCGGATGGTTTGATGGGTTCGGGAGTTCTGGAGTCAAAATTCAAATACTTGGTTTGCTTGCCGTCGATGGCATTGGCGACTCCCTCCGAGCCGGGGCTGTTCGAGGAGGAAGCAATGATCGGATCACCCGGCTGGGTGATGTCTTTGGGGGCTGACCGGCCCAACAATTCCACTTCGGCCACCTGCATGCAGCATCCGTTGGAAGTCCGCGTCTGTGTCACGGTCCACCGATAGTGCTTGTACGGTTTGAAGCTATCGAAAAGAAACGTCTGGGTTTGGAATCTCGCTGTGTAATCGGGCACGTCCACCGTGGTGATCTTGTCCCAATTGCCGGCCGCGAAGGTGGTGACGGCGTCGTCGTTCGAACCTTCCAGGGTCACGGTCTTCGGATCGCGCTCCTGGGCGTCATTGGCCGACTGGATGGTCATGCCCGTCACGACGGTTCGCCCAATCGCCGGAGTGACAATAAAGCCGGATGGCTTGATCGGATCGGGAGTTCTTGAGTCAAAATTCAAATATTTCGTCTGCTTGCCGTCGATCGCATTGGCCACGCCTTCTGAACCGGGGCTGTTTGAGGATGACGCAATGATCGGGTCTCCAGGCTGTGTGATGTCCGGAGGGAGCAGGGAGCCGAGCAATTCCACTTCGGCCACCTGCATGCAGCATCCATTCGCGGTCCGCGTCGCCGTCACCGTCCAGCGATAATGCTTGTAGGGTTTGAAGTTTTGAAAAGAAAAGGATTGCGTCTGGAATCGTGCCGTGTAGTCCGGCACATCGATGGTGGCAATCTTCTCCCATGCGCCGGAACCGAAGTCGGCGATGGTGGCGTCATTGGAACCTTCCAGCGTCACCGTTTTCGGATCTCTCTCCTGGGCGTCATTGGCCGACTGGATCGTCATGCCGGTCACACGCGTAACGCCGATCGAAGGTGTGACGACGAACCCTGACGGTTTGATGGGCTCAGGGGTTCTGCTGTCAAAGTTGAGGTATTTGGTTTGTTTGCCATCAATGGCGTTGGCGACGCCCTCGGAACCAGGGCTGTTAGCTGAGGAGGCAATGATGGGGTCACCCGGTTGAGTGACGTCCTTTTGTGCCTGAACGGAGACCGTCACCGCAGTAAAAAATGCTACAGCGACGGAGATGCTGTGGGATGGTTTGAGTCTCATATGGTTCTGTGCTGTCTTGAGTTAGCCTGAGTGTGATGTTTTTCAGCCCTCGCGATTCTAAAGTCAAGTCCATAACGGGGTTTTGGAAATCTTTTGGCGGCGGTTTGTTCCGATGTTGGGCGAGGATCTGCAATGACCGGCCATGTTACCAGCAGCAATTCTCATTTTGACGACAGGCACGACCTGCGACCCGCTTGTAGTCCCGGCTTTAGCCGGTTTTCACGCGCTGGCCGGCTAAAGCCGGGACTACATACGGGTCATAATGCAGGGCGAAGGCATCGCGGAGCGCATCTGTCTGATCAATAGGATGTAATCACTTTTTGCGGGACAAACGGTCCGGAACTTTTTAGGCTCGCGGGATGAGCGAAAAGTTTCGATTGCCAAATGGCGAGGAAC
>JACQWK010000191.1 GCA_016209525.1 Verrucomicrobiota bacterium | reverse complement strand
GAATGAGATTGCCAAGTTGATGTAAGACGGTGAACCTGCTGTCGGTTGAGTTGATGTTTCTATTTTTCATTCCTGCCGTGTGGCAGGATTAAATTGTCAACTCAACCATTTTTTGCCGAATTTCTGTGGGATGGCTGTGAATTGGTTTTAAGCGGATTGGCGGATCAAATTTGGGATTCAGTTTAAGACCACCCTGATCGTAAATGTAACGTAGATCCTTATCCATGCGATCGATGGCCCAGCGGTTTAACCCATCATCGTTAGAAAACAGGAAAAAATTATGGGCAACTATTAATCTTCCAGCCCCATCGCACAAAACGGCTGTCGAGCGGTCCATTTCATTTTGGATCGTGGCTCCCAAGATAAAAGCACAGTCCGAAAAATCGCTATCAGACAAATACCATCGCCAGGAAAAGTTGGTATCTATCAGGAATCGCTTGCGGGCGCATTGAATCTCCGTCCACAGGTTCAGGCCGCTTGCGTCAAGCACATTTGCTTGATCGTCGATCAGCGTACGATGGTGCATTAGCCGTTTCCCTGTTACTGTAGATGTTTCTTTCTTTTCAATCCGAAATGATTCGCCCCGAAAAGGAAAGGAAAGGGGGCGGTTCTTGAGCATGGCTACAAGCTTTATGTTTTCAGCGCCTTGAAGCCGGCTGCACCGTGACGTTGACTTTGTCCACGAGTTGCCCAGCCACGGATTCGAGCGCAGTTTTCGCGGTGCAATGCACTCTTGCCGCCAAGGAGAAGGAAGGCGAATTGGCTCCTTGAACCGAAAAAAGGTGTCAGTTCTTAGTTTTGACAATAACCCCATTCAGACGCCGACTCGGAGGAAAAACCGCTTCACCATCCGGACTTCGGGGTCACTCAACCAGCCTTTCTTCCCAACGTGCAGCCCTGAAACATCAAGGGCTCACGACCCGGAGGGAGGGGAAGTAAGTCTTGAAACGCGCGGCGTCGCCGGTGGCGACCGTCCAGCCCATGACTTGAGCGTGCGCGCCGATGAAAAAATCGGGCAACGGCACGGCGGGTACGTCTTTGCCGGAATCAGCCTTCCTCCGGGCGCGGTAGCTCACGTAGGCCGCCGCGCAGCCCGCCGCGGCGGCGGGTGGCACAGCCACCAGTTCCACGCCCCACGCTGTGATCCGTTGCGAGACGCTGGCGGGATCCGCATCGCCCACGCAAACTTCGTCAAGACTGACGGCGTTGGCGCAGACGCCCTCGCCCCCGGCCACCCCTTCGGCAATCAGATCGGAGGCCCACTGGTGAAAGGGACTGGCCTGGTCGCCAGCGTAAATCAGGACGTTGGTATCGAGCAGAATCACGGCTCCCGAGTCACGGCCCGCAGTTCCTCCCACGTCATCTTCATCCGCAGGGGATGCTCGCGCAAGGCCTGCTTGACTTCGGCGCGCGTCATGCGTTTCGGCGGAGCCGGAGGATGGAGCCGCGTCAGAAGCCAATGGTCGGCGTCCGGCCGCGTCACTTGGAAAACTTCCTGCGGCCCGATGTCGCCCAACTGGATGCGCTGCTTTTCGTCACTGGTCACCGTCGTCATGGTGGGAGTTTTCCACTCCATTCCGAGCACGTCAAGGATACTGGCCGGCGGCCACAACCATTGCGCGTGGCACGGGTCTTATGATCAGCAACTTTGGGCTTGCCGCCATTGATACAGCAGCGTGTTCACGTTCGCCACGCTGCCCATCAGCAATCGCTTGGCAATCCAAGCCACCGTCACCAGCGTCTCCGCAAACCGTGCGGATCCTCGTCTTCTTTGAAAATCAGCTTCCTCCGGTCACACCGGTTCATCACGCGAAAAATGCCGCCGGAAGCGCTTTGGGTTTCACCGATGACACGGTGGAGATCCTCAACGAAGGCGCGCTCTGCGTTGCGTCCGGCCACAGGGGGGGGGTGAATGACGGGATCGCCCAAAGCGTCACGGAGATTTGGCCACAGCCTTCAATCAAGAAAGAAATTGGCGGGGAGTCAATACCTCGATCCCGAATGGTTTCTCCAGGGCCAACAAATCGTCGTCGCGGCTCACCAGGATTCCCGCTCCCCCGGTTAAGGCACATTCAAGGAAAGGATCGTCCATGGGATCGCGACAAACCGGCTTGCTCAGCGGCGCCGCGAGGACGAACCTCGCTCTGTCCCGGATGTAGTTCAGCCACGGTTCGGGATTCACTGCGAGGCCCTCCTGCTGCTTCAGCCGCCAGGCGACTCTTGCATACTCGGCGAATACACTCTCCGTCACGGTCAGCGAGTATTCGCGCCGCGCGAACGCCACCAGGCAGCGATACGGTTCGGATCTCCAGAAGATTCCCGCCACGACCACGCCGGTGTCCAACACGGCCTTCATCAGGCTCGCCGGCGAACGGCTTGGATGGCGCGTTTGATCTTGCCCGCGCCGTCTTTCGGCTCACGGACCGTGGGGCCGCCCGCGGCCCGGATTACCGCTCTCAGTTCGTCCTCCGTTGGCGCCGGGATGGGTGAGAGATAAAGGCCGTCGCGGACCGCCGCCACGCGCAATTGTGAGCCGGGAGCGATGCCGGCGCGCTTGCAGAATTCCTTTGGCAGCACCAATTGGCGTTTGCTCGTCACGGTAAGGGTCGTAATCATGACGTAAGACTATCTTACGATGACAAGGTGTCAATTCCGGTGCTCGCACCGAAGCTCCTTCGGGCAAGGGCCGTCAATTGGAGGTTCGTTGTCAAAAGACAGGCTCCTAGAAACCTTCGGTGGCCAAGCGCGGGATTGGGCTCAGAAAGCCGAACTGCTCCAGGCGCTTGGCCAGCTTCTTGAGATCGCTGCGGCGGACGGCAATCCGTAGTCCCTCCACTTTAAGAACGATCTCCCGCAGGATCGGATCCGACGCAAGAAGCCGCCGGATTTCCTCATCCGCGCTGACCTTCAGGACGATGTAATCCGGTTCGAGACTCAGGGGCGCAATGCGCGCCAGAGTCTTCGCAAAGAAATCCTCCCAGATCGGGGGAGGCGCGGACGAAACCACACGCCGGAACAGCCGAATGCGATCCTCGATGTCTTCGCGGCTGGTGCAACCGCCCAGCAAGGATTTGGGCGTCATTCGGTAGCGACCCGGCGCCAGTTTTTCCATGAACTGTCCAAGGGCCAGTTCGGTCAGCTTGTCCGCGTTCCGGCAGGTCGCCAGCAGCCGTGCCTCGTCCAGCGTGATGGCGGCCCGGGTTGGCGATCCACCCGCCGCTTCGAACGTCTTTCGCCGACCGAACACAAACTCGCCGAGGGGAGTCAGGCGCACAAAACGCAGTCCGTCATACGGCAGACCTCCCGTCGTCTTGTCGAAAAGAGTGGGCCATTGTTCCCGCAGCGTGTGGTAGCTGACGCGTCATCTGATTTGTCTGGCGATGTGTGGGGTAGGCTTCCAGGCTGCCGGTTCACGGGCGTCCTCGCCTCGTGATTCGGGCGGTGGGATGCCGCTCGAACTGGCAGACAAGATGTCTGCCCCACATTTTCAATCAGACGCATAGACGTGCGGCATGCTCGGCGCGCTGGGTGTCCTGTTTTGGTCTTTTTCTGGAACTCGACGGAGTCATGAAAGCAACTGACGGAAGCGATGGCGACCCGGCTCAACGACAACGAAGGCTTTGCGCAAGTGCTCCTCGGTATAACGGCTCAAGACAACTTCCAATTCGGCATGAACGGCATTTGCCGTCGAAGGCGTGATGCGAAGGTAGATGACGCCACCGCCTTTTCCTTTGAGAAAAACCAGCCCCCCGAAATCACGATCACGCGAGACAAAAATGCGTTGATCTTGCGCAGCCTTCGCGAGCAAATCCGTGTCATCCGCCTGCGACATGCCCACTGCGCGAGCCGTGAGAGCGTCGTGTCCCAATTTCCGAAGATGCTGCTCCGTGACGGCGTAAACGTCTTGGTCGAGAAGAAATCTCACGAAGCGGAGACGTGCAGGTCTTCAGCGGCGATGACTTCGCGGGCGTATTGGATGCAGGCGCGAATGTCATCCGCCGTCAGGTCGGGATAATAATCGCGCGTGATGTCGGCAAACGACAGCCCTTGCTGCACCAGTTCCAAGACGTCCTGCACCGGGATGCGCGTGCCCGCGACACACGGCTTGCCGAAATGAATCTGCGGGTTGACTGCGATTCGGTTTTTCATGGCTAGAGCATACTCGCGCGTCTGCGGCGCAACAAGCCCACAAAAGCCGTGGCCCGCAAGTTGAATTCACCAATCTGGAGCGCAGCAAGTATCCTCAAACCCGTTTCGTGAAGCTCGACGACAGCAGGATTCCGGCAGCAAAGACACCAGAACCAGGCACGGTCCGGCTTCGTACAGGGTCTCGATCAAGCTCGGCGTCGGTTCCACGATCGGCGAAGTTGTCAAAACTAGGAACTGACACCTTCACTGACACCTTCAGACACCTTCAAAGAAATGAAGACCGAGCTCCCTTGCGCCTTGGCGCCTTTGCGTGAGCCCTCCATTCCCCTCTTTGTGGTTCATGGTCGCAATGCGCGGCCTTTGGCGTGAGGGCTTTCCTGGAAGCTGCGAACTCCAAACCGTCAAGAGCCAGTCTGAAGCGTGGGGGGATTGGTGCGCTGGACTTGTCAGCGCTTGGGTCGAAAAATCTGTAATAAAATCAACCGCGCCGGTGTCTCCATACACGCATACCAAAATCACGACTATGAAAATGAATCGAATCCTAACGATAGCCGGTCTCGCCGGCCTCACGTTTCTTTGTGCCGGCCAAGCCATGGCTCAACCAGCAGGCCCAGGCAACTTCAACTTCGACCCGGCCCAGATGCAACAAATGATCATGGACAATTACCGGGAACAACTGGAGATCAAAGATGATGCCGAGTGGAAAATCATCGGAGAACGGATTCAGAAAGTCCTGGACGCGCGTCGCGAGGTTGGATTGGGCGGAGCGATGGGCGGCATGGGTGGCATGGCGAGAATGTTTGGCCGAGGCGGGCAGCGGGGCGGAGGAGGGCAACGGGCCGGCGGTTTCGGCGCATTCTTTCCCGCGCCGAGCCCCGAGGAAGATGCCTTGCAGAAGGCTCTCGATGCCAAGGCCTCGAACGCCGACTTGAAAGCCGCGCTGGGCAAACTCATCGCGGCGCGCAAGCAGAAGCAAGCCAACCTTGAAAAAGCCCAGGCTGAACTCCGCCAAGTGCTCACGGTTCGCCAAGAGGTAAGCGCCACGCTGTCGGGACTGCTTTAGCCCTCGCAATACCAAAGCCCTTTCCACTCGAAATCGAAAGAACAGAGCATGCTGGCAACGCTTCAGTCCCCATCGGTTAAGACCCAATCGATCCAATCTGAAGTCGCGCGAACCCTGGCGATCGGCGCCCCATCGAAACGGCGTCCGATGGTGAAGCGCGCTTTCATTCTGCTGTTCGTCCTGCTGGCGCTGGGCGCCGCATACTACTGGAATGCCGTCGCGCCTCGCCGAGGGCCGCGCTTTGAAACGGCTGAGGCGAAGCGCGGAAACCTGACGGTCATTGTGACGGCGACCGGGGCCCTCCAACCCGTGAACACGGTTGACGTCGGCGCTGAGATCTCGGGCCGGATCGAAAAGGTGCCGGCGGATTTCAACCTGCGCGTCAAGAAGGGGGACCCGTTGGCGGAGATTGACCCGCGAAATCTCCGGGCCCAAGTGGAGCGTTCGGCGGCTTCGCTCGAAGCCGCGGAAGCCTCTCTCAAACAAGCGGGCGCCACCTTGCTTGAGGCCCGCCAGAGCGCGGCGCGGGCCGAACAGCTCGCCGCCTCGAAGCTGATTTCCGACCAGGAGCTGGATGCCGCGCGCGCCACGCTGGACCGAGCCGAAGCGAGTGTGGCCAGCGCCAACGCCCAAGTGACCGTGTCCCGCGCCCTCCTGAACGCGGACCGCACCAATTTGGAAAAGGCGGTCATCCGGTCGCCCATCGATGGGGTCGTCCTCGCACGCAAAGTGGAACCTGGGCAGACCGTGGCGGCGTCCTTTCAAACGCCCGTGCTCTTCAAACTGGCGGAGGATCTCTCTCGCATGAAGCTCTTGGTCAACGTGGATGAAGCCGACGTGGGCGTAGTCAAAGAAGGGCAGACCGCGACGTTCTCGGTGGATGCTTTTCCGAATCGGGAATTCCCCGCACGAATCACGTCCTTGCGAAACGAGCCTCAAACCGTCCAGGGCGTCGTCAGTTACGAAGCCGTCTTGAGCGTGGACAACTCGGATGGCTTGCTCCGACCCGGGATGACGGCCACGGCCACGATCACCACCGAAATGCGGAGTGATGTCTTGCTGGTTCCGAACGCCGCGCTCCGTTTCATTCCGCCCGGCGCCAAGCTTCCCGCCCAGTCTCCAGCCGGCAGTGGAAGTAAAGAGAACGCGGCGAGTTATGTCTGGACGTTGCGCGACGGTCAGCCCACCGCGATACCGGTGAAGAAAGCGTTGACCGACGGACGATTTACCGAGGTCGTTTCCGGCGAAGTCCCTCCCGGGATTTTGTTGCTGATCGATGTCGCCGCGACGAGACGCTAGATGACCCTAAGAACGGCAATTCATTAACCGCAATGATCACAAAGATCGCGAGACAAAGGATTTGAGCGAACTGAACCCTCAACTTGCCGGGTGAATGAGTCTGCGGCTCGAAAAGCTTGTCTTCCTTTGCGTTCCTTGCGTTCTCTGCGGTTAAACTGTTTTTTCCTGGATGACTCTTATCACGCCAACCGGAGAAAGCCAGGAGAACGGCGAATCGCTCGTCGAATTGAAGGGCGTGACCCGAATCTATGGCCAAGGTGAAGCGGAAGTGAGAGCGCTGGCGGGCATTGACCTGCGCATTTGCCAGGGCGAGTTCGTTGCCATCATGGGTCCCAGCGGTTCCGGGAAATCGACCTGCATGAACCTGATTGGGTGCCTCGATACTCCCACCTCGGGGAACTACCGGTTTCGCGGCCTTGACGTGGGAACTTTGTCGCGCGACCAGCGGGCTTTGTTGCGACGGCACTATCTGGGTTTTGTTTTCCAGGGCTACAATCTGTTGCCGCGAACGACCGCCTTGGAAAACCTGGAACTGCCTCTGATCTATCGCGGAGTTCGGCCCCGCGAGCGGCATGAAGCGGCGAAGGCCGCGCTCCAGGTGGTCGGCATGTCCGACCGGGAGAGCCACACGCCCAGCGAGCTCTCGGGCGGACAACAACAGCGCTTGGCCATTGCCCGCGCCATCGTGACCAATCCGAACCTGGTGTTGGCGGATGAACCGACCGGGAATCTCGATTCGGCTCGAAGCGTCGAGATCATGGAATTGCTCACTCGCCTCAATCGCGACCGAGGCATCACCATCGTCATGGTGACGCACGAACCGGACATGGCCGCTTACGCGCGCCGCGTCGTTCATTTCCGGGACGGAGTCATTGCCTCCGACGAAGCCAAAGCATGAACCTCCAAGGCGCAGTTCCACTTCTTCGCCTGCCTGATTTAGCATGAACCTCCTCACCACGTTCCTCCTGGCGATTCGCGAAGTGCGGCGGCATCTGATGCGTTCAGTGCTGACGACGCTCGGGATTGTGATTGGCGTCGGGGCCGTCATCACCATGATCACTCTCGGACGCGGCGCCACGGAAAAGGTGACTTCGCAAATCTCCGGGCTCGGTCGGAATCTGCTCATCTTGATGCCGGAACGTGCCTCCCGCAGCGGCGGGCCGCCCGCCTCCACCGCACCGTTCAAAATCGAGGACGTGCAGGCGATCGTCGAGGAAATTGCCGATGTCGCGGTCGTAGCGCCGCTGGCCACCCGCCCGCTTCTGGCCGTCTATGGAAATGAGAACCGCACCACCACCGTTACGGGAATCGACAACAACTTCTTTGAAGTGCGCGACTGGCGGCTGAGCATGGGCCGGACTTTCTCGGAAACAGAACTTCGCGCCGGCAAGCTGGTGTGCGTGATCGGAGCGACGACGCGCAAGGAGCTGTTCCGGTATCAAGACCCTATCGGCGCCACGCTCCGGCTTGGCAAGCTGGCCTGCGAAGTGATCGGCGTGCTCGAAGCCAAGGGCGCCACCTTCGGCAACGATCAGGACGAGATCGTGCTCGTTCCGCTCCGCGCCTTTCAGCGCCGCATCGCGGGGAACCGCGATATCAACCTCGTCTTTGTCGGCGCCAAGTCGGGTGAATCCACCGCCAAGGTTCAACGGGACATCACGAGCCTCATGCATGAGCGCCGCCACATCAGCCGCGGCGAACCGGATGATTTCGCGGTCCGCGATATGACGGAAGTCACGAACACGGTGGGCGCCGCCACCGGCATCTTGACGGCGTTTCTCAGCGCGATCGCCGCTGTCAGCTTGGTCGTGGGCGGCATCGGCATCATGAACATCATGCTCGTCTCGGTGACGGAACGAACTCGCGAAATTGGAATTCGCATGTCCATCGGAGCGATGGAGCGGGAGGTGTTGCGGCAATTTCTGGTGGAAGCCGTCACCTTGTCACTGCTCGGCGGCCTCATTGGTGTGGCGGGCGGGTTAGGATGCTCGGCGTTGGTGTGCTTCGCGCTCGACTTGCCCTTCATCCTCGATCTTTCGACAGTCTTCCTGGCGTTTTTCTTTTCGGGGAGCGTCGGCGTCGTTTTTGGCTACTTCCCGGCGCGCAAAGCCGCCCGCCTCGACCCGATTGAGGCGTTGCGTTATGAATAGCGATGCAGTGTCTAGGGAATCCAGGCAAGCTGGCGCATTGCGGTATGGGCATTGAATGCTCCGTAGTGACTCCATCGGAAGACACGGCCTTTGACATGGCTGACTGCTTGGAGCGCGTGCGCCGGAAAGACGAGCCGGCGGCTCGGGTTCTGGTGGAACGCCTTTATCCCCTGGTGATCAAAGTGGTTCGAGCGAACCTGCCGCGCCGAGCCTCAGAAGAAGATCTGGCGCAGGAAATATTTCTGAAAGTGTTTGTCAAACTGGATCAATTCCGCAGTGCGGTGCCCATCGAACATTGGGTTTCGCGCATTGCTGTGAACCACTGCCTCAAGGCCCTGCGAGCGCAGAAGGCTCGTCCGGAATGGCGGATGGCCGACTTGTCGAAGGAAGAGGCCGACACCCTGGAAGCGCTATCCACTTCCTCGACCGATGCACCGCACCCGGCCGATGCTGTCGGTGCGGTCGAACTCGTGAGCCGGCTCCTGGACATGCTCAGTCCGGAGGACCGCCTGATCATTCGATTGCTCGAAATGGAGGATCGTTCCGTGGAAGAAATCCGGCGTTTGACCGGCTGGTCCGCCACCGTGATTCGGGTGCGCGCCTTCCGGGCCCGTCGGAAACTCAACAAGCGTTTTGCCAAACTCAAGAAGGAAGGAAAGCTATGAACCACCTGGAGCCTGAGTTAAAGCGATTGATGAATTGGGCCCGCCATGGGCTTGCGCCAAAGCCCGACCAAGCACCTTTGGGTTTCTCCCGGCGTGTCCTGGCCGGCCTGGAGTCTGAACAGACCGCGCCGTCGCCGCTGGTTTTTGAACGGCTTGTGGCAATCTCAGCTTGGGCCTCGACGGTAGTCATCGTGTGCGGCTTGATTTTTTTCGCGAGCCAGACTCGCTCCGGCGAATCCGTCCTCAATTTCACGTCCGCCTACCAATTCCTCGCCAAGAATATCCTGCCATGAAATCTTTGCGCCGTTGGAAAATCATTCTGGGTCTGGTGCTCGTCTTCGCCGCGGGCGCCGTGACAGGCAGTGTGGGGACCCATCTCGCGATCGAACGCGCGTTCAGTAGGAGCCTGAAGTTTGGCACCTGGACCGCCGACGTGATGCAGTTCCTCCAGCAGCGGCTGAAGCTGAGCCCCGATCAGAAAACGAAAATTCGCCCTATCGTCGATGTCATGGGCCAACAGCTCAAGGCAACCTTCGGACGGACGATCGAAGAGTCAGGTCAACTCCTGGTCCGATCCTCGAGGCGAATCGACCAGGAGTTGACTCCGGACCAGCGGCTTCTTCACGAAAAGATTCGGAGAGAATTCCGTTCTCGGATAAAGGAAAAGCTGGACATCGATTTGCCCGAGGAGTGAGGGCATGCGGGGATTCCACCGTCGCCTAACCTCGTTCTCTCATCATGAACATACATGCTAAACGGCCTTATCCGTAAAGATGCAGAAGCTACTGGGGAGCACACGCGCCTCGCGTGTTCCGACCGGCGCCTTGCCGATCGGAACTTTGTTAAGAGCCAGTCACTGATTGGTGACTGCTCCATGCGAATGGTGTGGTCGGCGAAGGCGCCAACCACGGCACGCGAGGGCGCGTGCGCTCCCCTTCTGAGCTGAATAGATATGGCTTATTCCGACCGATCACTTATGAACTCCTTAAAACACCTGATGCGGTTCGTACCCATCGCGGTTGTCGTGGCGTTCGCCATGACAGCGACCACCCAGGCAGAGAACTGGCCGTCGTTCCGTGGGCCCCGCGGAACTGGCGTTTCGGGGGATAATACCGTTCCCTTGACTTGGGGGGAGAAGACCAACGTGCGGTGGCGGGTCGAACTGCCCGACCGCGGCAACTCGACCCCGGTGGTGTGGGGTGACCGGGTATTCGTCACCCAGGCTGTGGCTGCGGAGAAACGGCGGGAGCTCCTCGCGTTCGACGTGAAGACCGGCAACAAGCTTTGGCAGGCTGGGGTCACTTTTGAGGGCAAGGAACCGACCAATCGTCAGAACCCCTACTGTTCCGCATCGCCAGCGACGGACGGGGAGCGGGTGGTGGCCTGCTTCGGCACTCCCGGCGTGTACTGTTACGACTTCACCGGCAAAGAGCTTTGGCACCGCTCGCTCGGGGAGGTCGATTCTTGGCACGGCAGCGGTTCGTCTCCCGTCATCCACGGTGGCTTGTGCTACCTGAACTTTGGCCCTGGCACTCATGCGGCCCTTTACGCCCTCGACGTGAGATCGGGTGAGACTGTTTGGAAGACGGTCGCGCCGCAAGTGCCGCCCGGATTCAGCGGACTGCCCTTCAAAGGACTGCAGGGCTTAACGCGCCTAGGAATCGGTGGACCCAATCCCGGCGGATCGCCGAAGCCAGCCGATTTCGAGAACGCCGGCATGTCTGGAGACTTCAGCGGCACCGGCGGGTATAACGGGTCTTGGTGCACCCCGGTCGTCCTCCACACCGGCGACCGGGACGAACTCGTCCTTGTCGAGTCGTCCCAGGTGTCAGCGTACCACCCGACGACCGGCGAATCCCTTTGGACGTTCAAGGGGCTGCCCAGTCAGGTCTTCGCCTCACCCGCCGTGGGGGAAGGTGTGCTCGTGGCGATGGGCCACATCACCCCGGTCGGCACCAAGGTCATTGCGATGAAACTCGGCGGAACCGGCGACGTGAGCGGGACGCATCGCTTGTGGGAAGTCAACCTCAGGAAGGAGTGCATCGGCTCCGGAGTGGTCGCTGCGGGGTGCGTGTTCCTCATCACCGAGGGCGGTTTCGGCGTTTGCTTGGACCTGAAGACGGGCAAGGAAATATGGCAGGAACGGCTCTTCACCCTTAAGGGATCATGGTCCTCGCTCGTGCTGATCAACGACCGGCTGCTCGTGGCTAACCAGTTGGGGCAGGTATCCGTCCTGGCCGCCTCGCCGAAGTTCGAGCTGCTCAACACGAATGCCATCCCAACCGAGACGACCTGCTCGTCCCTGGCCATCGCAAACGGACATGTGTTCTTGCGGACTCATGCAGCCCTCTGGTGCTTCGGCAATGCCTTCTGAGCTTCGTGCAACACCCAACGGGGCGCATGACTGATTCCTTCGGAAACTCATTATTGTTGGGTTTTTGAGACAATAATATCTAGGCGGCCCACATACTTCCACCATGTAACAATTCCCAATTCCCTCTCCCCGTGAGGCACGAACGGGGAGAGGGTGAGGGAGAGGGGAAAACAGGAGAAAGACGCATCCGGACGCCCTCCTCTCCCCAGCCCTCTCCTCCTTCGTGCCTCAGGAGGAGAGGGAGCAGTTGTTCCCTGCTCTCGGCGAAGAATTCCGTCATGCGCCCCACCCAACGCGGGATCGCTCAAAGCGATAGACGAACAGACAGGTCACGTCCTATGATCGAGTCCGCCGTCCGAGGTGCCTGCCGGTCTTTGTTTTCTCTGCGATCTTTGCGGTTGAACTGTTTTTTCGAGGTTGATAGAGAAGCGTGGCCACGCTGCCCATCTGCAATCGCTCGGCAATCCATGCCACCGTCACCCGGGTCTACAGAAACCGCTGCCGAGCCGCGTCGTCTTTGAGAATCGACTCCCGCCGGTCACCCCGGTTCATCACGTGATAAATCGCGCCGGGATATTCAACTCGAAGTTTGCGCGCCATGCCGGGAAGCGCAGCTCGCTCACCCAAAGTAGTGTGCTGTTCACGAAATAGGTGGGCATTTGTTGCGCCGCGTTTGGCTTCTGGCGAGGCGCGACGAGGGAGCATAGCCGTAGGGCTCTGTGACCGAGGAGCAACGAAGCCAGAAGCCAAACGCGACGCAACCCTCCGGGCGGCATGTCTTTTGGATTCAGAGTTCGTCGGCCCGAGTCCTGGCCTCTGGCTCCAGGCCGATAGCTTTGAACATTGCATTTGTGTCCCGGTTGGCCGCTGCCCAATTCATCGTGTGAAATGAAGCCAGAGGCGTGGCGTAGCCCGCATTTCTAAATTCCTTCGCCGGGATCATCGGAATCTCGGGTGATTTTTCGAGAAGTGTTCTCGCATTTTCCAACTCGAAGGCGCGGCGATCGTCAGCCTTATTGCGTCCCTCACCGACGGCGTTGGTTGGCGCTTTGGGCTGCTTGGCGAGTTGCTGCCGTAGCTGCGTCACCTGGCCGCGCAGGCGCAATAGCTCCTCGTGTTCGCGGCGCAGGCGTTCCAGTTCAGCGGTCTCGGACGGGACGGGCTGAACTGGCGGCGGCACCGCAAGCTCGGCCCGCAACCGCGCGTTTTCACCTCGCAGGCGAGTGTTGGCCTGGTGCTGAAGCACCAGTGGTGTTGTGACGCCCGCCGCGAACACGGCCGCGAGTCCAATTTTTGTTTTGGTGGATGCCATAACAATTTGCAGAGTTGAGGTGGCTGGAAAAACTGTGTTGGCTGCGCTCGCCGCTGCGATGGCAGTGGCGGCCAGTCCTACGGGAGCGGATTGAACGGCCTGCGTGGACAATAACGCAACCGGACTTGCCGTCGGTGCAGTGAGGCCGCGCTCGGCTAGGATGCCCCGCAGACGGTCAACTGCGCGCGCCACGCGCTTCTGCGCTGCTTCGGCCGTCAAGCCGAGGCATTCACCGATCTGCTCTGCCGTCCGCCGCTGGAAATATTGGCGCAGCCGAGCAACGGCCTGAGTCCGAGCAGTGGGAAGAGGTTGGCGGAAAAGGAAGAACCCTTGAGCGTCTCGGGCTGGCCTTGGCTCGTCAGTGTGAAATTGCCGTAGCTGCGCGCCGCGCCCAACGCTTCAAAAACCGTAGTCTGCTTCCTCCACTCTGCGAGCACGGGCGCCGCCACCCAGCTCTTGTACCAGCCATTGGTGACATGGTTCTCGAAAACCATCACCAGCCGTTCGGGTGCCGGGTAAGACAAAGGCCGCAGCAAAACGGCGTTCACGAAGCTGAACATGGCCGTGTTGGCGCCGATGCCCAGCGCGAGGGTGAGCACGGCCACGGCGGTGAAGCCGGGGTTTTTCAGCAACTGGCGGAAGGCGAATTTGAGGTCGTTCATGAAGTTGAAAGGAGTTGAGTTGAGAGTTGAGAGTCAGTGATCAGTAATCAGTGGTCAGTGGTCAGTGGTCAGTTGCCAATGATCAGCTACGAGTCACGCATCACGTTTCGCGTTTTAACGCTTAAACCTTTTTAACGATTTAACCACCTCATTCATGTCTCAGTGCCTCCATCGGATCGACTCGCGCAGCGCGACGCGCGGGCAGATAACAGGCAAGCAATGCCACCAGGGACAGCAGCCCCGCCACGCCTGCAAAAACCATGGGATCGGCGGCGGAGATTCCAAAGAGCCGGCTCTGAATGAGCCGCGTGAGTCCGAACGCCGCGACGAAACCGGCCGCCAATCCCCCGAGCACGACCTTCATTCCTTGGCCCACGACCAGCGCGAGCACGCTTCGGCTCTCGGCGCCCAACGCGACTCGAAGTCCGATCTCGCGCGTGCGCTGCCCAACCGAAAAGGACATGACCCCATAAAGCCCGACCGCAGCCAGCGAAAGCGCCAGCATCCCAAACAAGCTGGACAGGGCGGCAAACAAACGCTCCTGCGCCAGAGACTTCTCGATGACGTCCTTCAGCGTCGTGAAGCCAAAGAGTGGAAGGTTCCGCTCGTACGCTTCCAGTTCGCGCTTCAAACCGGTCAGCAATGCCAGCGGAGGAACCGCAGCCCGAACCGCAAACGTCATCCGCCGCGGCGGGCCGGCCTGGAGGAAGGAACGATACATCACCCGCGGCGCCTCTTCGCGCAGACTATTCAGTCTGGCGTCCTTGGCGATGCCGATGATGGTCGTGTCGGCGAGTCGTCGTCCGATTGGATTCTCCTCTCCAAAGAAGTGACGGGCCGCGGTCTCGTTGATGATCGTGACTTTGGGTGCCCGCTCATCATCCTGCAGCGTGAAGTCCCGTCCCTGCACGAGCCGCATGCCGAAGGTTTTAAAGAAGTGCGGGCCGGCGGGCACATCAAAGATGTCGCGGTCGCCTGCGACCCGCGGTGTGAAACCTTCCAAATCGATCGTCGTCCTCGTTCTACCTCCTCCGCCGAAACCGCCGTCACGCGAAACGGTGACCGAAGCCACCCCGGGGACTTGAGCGATTCGTTCCAGGAGTTGTTTGAAGAGGTTGAATGCCGGTTCGGGCGAAAGGTTGCGCATCCGACTGTCCAAAGAGAAGAGAAGAAGGTTGTCGGACACAAAACCAGGATCGAGCGCCTTGAGATTCTGAAAGGTGCGGACGAACAAGCCGGCCCCGATGAGCAAAACCAGAGACAGAGCGACCTGAGCCGCGGCCAAACCTCTTCCGAACCAGAACCGCCTTGGGCCATGAATCATATCTCGCGCACCTTCCTTGAGCGTTGGCGCGAGATTGAGCCGGGTGGCCTGCCAGGCGGGCGCCAGGCCGAACAGGAGAGCCGCAAGAATCGAGGCGAGTGCGGTAAAGGCGAGAATTCGGCCATCCAGCGACAGATTCAATTCGATGGACCCGGCGCGGTCCGGTATCAACGCCACGCAGAGATCGCCAACCCATTTCGCAAAGAGCAGGCCCGCCGCTCCGCCGAGCAGCGCCAGAAGCAGGCTCTCCGTGAGCAACTGCCTCACGAGCTGGAGTCGTCCCGCACCGATCGCCAACCGGACCGCCATCTCTTTTTGGCGCGCCGTGGCCCGAGCGAGCAGCAAGTTGGCGACATTGGCGCAAGCGATCAGAAGCACCAGACTGACGCCCCCCATCAAAATCCGCAGCGGCTCTGAGAATTGCCTGCGCAAAGCAGACAAGCCCTGGCTCGCCGGCGCCAGCTCGATCCTCCGGTCTTGAATCATTCTTACCCGCTCCGGCGAAGGATTGCCGCCCTCCATCTCCAGTTCGATCTGCGGAAACAAAACGCGCAGACCCGCCATCGCTTGCGCCTCGGTGTGGCCCGGTTTCAAGCGTCCCATGACTTCGACATCCCAATTCTTCGGGTCGCGCAAGAATGGCGCACCCAACATCATTTGCGGCTGCATCACGATGGGGACGGCGATCGCGGGAGAGCGGCCGACTCTGACGCCGAAAAAGCCGGGCGGCGTCACGCCGATGATGGTGTATGAGGTTCCATTAAGAGCGACCGGTTGGCCAATGATGGCAACGTCTCCTCCAAATTTGCGCTGCCAGTAGCCATAGCTGACAACGGCCACGGGATGTCCGCCGGGCACAAGATTGTCCTCGGGGGAAATGACCCGGCCAAGCAACGGCCTTATTCCAAGCGCGGCATGGTAGTTGCCCGAAACCAGCAGAACCCCGCCGGGCAACGGCTCGTCCTCTCCATTGAGCGTCGTCGTCACTTCAGGAAATGTGGAAAAGGCAAAAAGATCGGAAACCGCCGGGTTCCGGTCGCGGAGCCGTTCGAATACCGGGTACGAAAATCCGTTGCCGCTCCGATCTCCTCCGGCGTGAGTGAACACCACCAATTGCTCGGGATTTCTAACCGGAAGCATTTTGAGCAACACCGCGTCGAGCACGCTGAAAATGGCGGTGTTGGCCCCGATGCCGAGCGCGAGCGTGAGCACGGCCACGGCGGTGAAGCCGGGGTTTTTGAGGAGTTGGCGGAAGGCGAATTTGAAGTCGTTCATGGTCAGTTGTCAGTTGTCAGTTGTCAGTGATCAGTTTTCAGTGATCAACTCACGCGTTACGTTTACGCATTACGCATCACGCATCACGCATCACGCATCACGTTTCACGTTTTAACGTTTTGAAAGGCTAAATCGGCTGGAGCGCTGATGGCTGGAAATGACGAATATCCAATGAGCAATGTCGAAAGAATGGCGAAGCCCGAATGGCGGAATGGCTTCGGCGCTCTGGTTCCGCCGCCTGAAAATTGAATGGCCGCACATACACGGCATCGAATGCCCCGTGGTCCTGCCCGTGAAAGGCGATCCCCACAAAGCATCGGCGCAGCTCATTCTTCCCCTCAAATCTTCGTTTTTTGAACTTCTGTCGGTTAGGAGTTGGATTTTTATTCATTGCTCGCGCAATGCGTGGATGGGATCGACATGCATCGCGCGGCGCGCCGGAAGCCAGCAGGCGAGCAGCGCGACGCCGAGCAGCAGGAGCGAAACACCCGCCAACGTGAGCGGATCGGTGGGTTTGACTTCGTAGAGCAACCGTTGCATCAGCCGTGTCATCCCGAGCGCCAGCGCGATGCCGAAGCTCACTCCGATCAAAACCGTCTTCATCCCTTGGCCTACGACCAATGAGAACACATCGAGTCTTTGAGCGCCCAGCGCCATGCGGACGCCAATCTCCCGCACCCGCTGCTGGACAGAAAAATGGACGACGGCGTACGTGCCGATCCCGGCCAGCAACAGCGCGACCAGCGAAAATGCGGACAATAATGACGTTTGAAACTTCCGTTCGAACAGCGACGCGCCGATCCGTTGTTCCAGGGTGGTCATTCCACAAGCGACACTCTTGTCCAGAGCATGAATTTCCTGGCGGACGACTCCGGCCAGCGCCAGGGGAGTCGAATTCGCCCTCACCAGCAGTTCCATATGTAATGATGGTACCTGCGCCACCGGCCGGAAAACCTGTGGCAACGGCGCGCGTTCCAGGCGTTCTCGCCGCATGTCACCCACGACACCGACGACTGTCAGCCAGGGCGCGTTCGAGTCCGCGCGTCCGAATTTGAATCGCTTGCCCAACGCATCCTGCCCAGGCCAAAAACGGCGCGCCATCGCCTCATTGATGATCGCGACTGACGGCGAGCCCGCGCGGTCAGGTTCCTCGAATAAGCGTCCACGCAACAAGGGCGCCCCCACGGATTGAAACCACGACGGGGTGATCGAGTCCAGGCGCACTTGCGTCACCTCGGTTGTTTCGGCGTCCGTTGCGCCTTCGACGGTCACCCGGCCGCCGGTGTTGCCTCCGCCAAAAACATCTTCGATTAATCCCACGGCTTCCACGCCCGGCAAAGTTTCGAGTCGCCGGGTCAATTCTTGGTAAAACAAGACAGCGTTGGTGCGGCTTGCCGATTGCGGAAATCTGAGGTTGGCGCACAGCACACGCTCCGGATTGAAGCCAACGTCCAGCGCTCGCACCGATTGGAAGCTCCGAAGCAACAATCCAGCTCCGGATAATAGCAGAAATGCCAACGCCACTTCGGCGATGACCAAGGCATTGCGCAAGGCAGTTTGTCTCGAAGCGCCGGTCCCCCTCGCGCCTTCCTTCAGGGATTCGTGGATGTCGAGGCGTCGAGTTTGCAGTCCGGGAATGACCGCAAAAATCAACGTCGCCAGGGCGGTCAACCCGAGCGCGAAACCAACGACCACCGCGTCCACCTGGACGTCCCCGAGGCGCGGAATTCGATTGGCGGCAAATACGCGCACGACCTGGATAATCGCATCCGCCAGCGCGACTCCCCCCAATCCGCCGAGCAGTCCGATCGGCAGGCATTCCACGCCGAGTTGTCGCACCATGCGAATTGGACTCGCTCCCAACGCCAATCGCGTCGCCAGTTCTCGGCGCCGGGCTACACCGCGCACGAGCAGCAGATTGAGAAGATTCGAGCAACCGATGAGCAACACCGAGATCACGGCTCCGAACAAGATCCAAAAGGCCAACCGCAGATTCGATCCCGCAATTTCCTCGGACAACGGAACCAGGCGCACGCTGAGTCCTCGATTCGCGGGATACGCTTGCGCCAGTCTCGCGGCCACGCTCCGCAGCGCCGCCTGGGCCTGATCCAGGCTCTGATCCCGCTTCAGCCGTCCGAGCACGAACCAGAAACTGATCCCCCGCTGAACGGTCTGGTCCGGCAGGAGCAAGGACCAAAGTTCAACGTCATTTCCTGGAAATGCGAAGTCTTCCGGCATCACTCCGATGACCTCGGCCTGCTGGCCGTCGATCTCCAAGGTTTGTCCCAGCGCGTTGGAAGCCCCGGCGAAACGGCGTTGCCAGAGACGGTGGCTCACGACCACGACCCGTGAGCGTAGGCTGGCATCTTCCGCGGTAAACGCTCGTCCCAAGACCGGTGACACTCCCAACACCGAAAAGAAGTTGTCCGAGGTTCGCGCGGCGGTGACCTTCTCCGATTCTTCTGGCCTGGTCAGAAGACCGGAAAAACCATCATAGACGGCCAAGTCTTCAAACGCCGGGCATTGGGCTTTCCAATCGACGTAATTCCCATAAGACGACCGCTCCTTGCGAGACCCTTTCTCGGAAGGTTCAGTCCAGACCAGAACCAGGCGCTCCGGTTCGGGATACGGGAGCGGCCGCAGCATAACGGCGTTGATGAGGCTGAAAACAGCCGTGCTCCCCCCGATGCCGAGCGCGAGCGTGAGCACGGCAACGGCGGTGAAGCCGGAGTTCTTCAGGAGTTGGCGGAAGGCGAATTTGAGGTCGTTCATGGTTCGTTGATTGGGTTAAAGGGTTAGATTGCTTTCTGGGCAAGGCTTGCTTGCGAGAGGCGTCTGGCGTAATGAAAAGGCCATGTACAAAACGATTCCAGGGACCTACCGTTCGGGTGTTGTGCAGCTAACGGAGCCTCCGCCCGACCTGCCCGAAGGTCCTGTGCTGGTGACCTTCCTGAACATTGAGGCCAGCCAGGCGAACGCTCCCGCACTGGAGCCGGAACAGATCGCTGAACTGCGCGGCAAGTTAGCCGCCTGGGAAGCGGACTGGAACGCCCCGGGGATGGAAGTCTATGATAAGCCTTGAGCGAGGCGATGTCATTCTCGTCTGGTTTCCCAACAGCGATTTGAAGACTTTCAAACGCCGGCCCGCTCTGGTCGTTCAAGCGGACGCATTGAACACGGGCATCGCTCAAGTCGTCCTCGCGATGATCACCAGCAATCTCTCCAGGCGCAATCATCCGAGCCGTGTGTTCATCACTCTCCAATCGCCGCAGGCCCACGGCACGGGTTTGCGGACCGATTCGGTCGTCATGACCGATAATTTGGCGACGGTCGTCCATCAAGCCATCGCGGAGAAGATCGGGCATCTCGCCGATTTGTCGGAGGTCAACCGCGCCTTGCGCGCGACCTTGGGACTGTGATGCGGGCTCAGAACAACCCGTGTTCGCACCGATGCCCAGCGCGAGCGTGAGCACGGCCACGGCGGTGAAGCCGGGATTCTTCAGCAATTGGCGGAGGGCGAATTTGAGATCGTTCATGGTCAAACCATAGTTGCTCGCAGCAGCTATGCCAAATGCCGCAGGATGTCTTAACCCTTGGCAATCCATGCGGTATGAGGGTTCGGTTGGCCAACAGGCTTCGAACGATGACCGGTTTTGGGAACCACAGGTCCCACGGCTGGGACAAGGGGACAATGCAGCCGGTCGATTCGCAGGCGCTGGCCCTGTTC
>JACQWK010000194.1 GCA_016209525.1 Verrucomicrobiota bacterium | reverse complement strand
CTACAAAAGGCGGCCTTGGTTTCTCCCTCTCCCGGCGGGCGAGGGCCGGGGTGAGGGAGAACGGCACCGATGTCCGCCAGCCGGCGCCTGATTTCGCGCGGGCGCAGGGAAGTGGCGCTCCAGCCAGCCCCGGCAGCGTGGTGCATGTCGCGATTGATGGCCAGTATCGCGGATTCTTTACGCTGTCGGGCGCGCTGCGGGCCGAGGCCAGTCGGCTCATCACGAATCTTTCGGCGCACTACACGCTGGCGCTGCTGAGCGGTGATACCGAGAAGCACCGAGCCCAATTCGAAATGATGTTCGGTCGCGGCTCGCAAACGCATTTCAACCAAAGCCCCCTGAATAAACTCGAGTTCGTCCGGCAGCTCCAACAGTCGGGCCGGACCGTCCTGATGGTTGGCGACGGGCTCAACGACGCGGGGGCTCTGAAGCAGAGCGATGTCGGCATCGCCCTGGTTGATAACATCCATGCGTTTTCGCCGGCGAGCGATGTCATCATGGCGGCAGAGATGTTGCCGCGTCTCTCCGATGTGCTGCGATTCTCGAAGATGGCAGTCCGCGTTGTGCAGGCGAGTTTTCTAATTTCAGCGCTCTACAACGCGGTTGGGATTGCGATCGCCGCGCGCGGGATGCTCTCGCCGGTGGTGTGCGCGATCTTGATGCCCTTGAGTTCCGTCACGGTCGTGGCGTTTGCGTGCGGAATGACGATGGGGTTGGGAAAGGCGGCGCTGAACGGGCGGAGGGACAAGGGAAGTGTTGGCAGTGCGGACGGTTTTGGTTTTCGGACTGGGCCAGTCACTCTTCCCCCTCACCCCGGCCCTCTCCCAGCGGGAGAGGGCCGGGGTGAGGGAGAACGCGACGCGCAACCAGAAATGCCGTCTAACACTCGCCACATCCTCGCCCAGATGGAGGTTCGGTCATGAGCGTCATTTTCGTTCTTATTCCGGCCAGCATCATCCTCGCGGCAGGTTTTTTGGCCGGATTCATCTGGGCCGTCCGGTCGGGCCAATACGAGGACACCTGCACTCCGTCGATGCGTCCGTTGCTTGATGAGATCGGTCTTTCCAACTCGAATCAGGATTCCACTCGAGTTGGAGAGGCCTTTCCCCCTCACCCTAACCCTCTCCCTCCGGGAGAGGGAACGAGGAAGGCCGCGCGGGTTCCGACCTCGGCTTCTGATTCCGACGAACTGCGGCGAACAACACTTCCTCTCCCGGCGGGAGAGGGCCGGGGTGAGGGGGAACGGCGTGAAATATACCCCGCTCCCTCCCTTGACAGCCCTTTCGGCTCATCAACTTCGAAACCAAACCTAGAATGAACGTAGAAACATTCAGATACGATAACCGGATCGTCCGCGCTTTTGCCATCGCCACTGTCCTCTGGGGGATCGTGGGCATGAGCGCGGGATTGCTCGCGGCCATTCAGTTGTTTTGGCCGGAAGCAAATCTTAATTGGCAGTTCGTCACGTTCGGCCGGCTTCGCCCGCTGCACACCAACGCCGTCATCTTTGCCTTCGTGGGCAACGGCATGTTCACGGGCATTTATTATTCGCTCCAGCGCCTCTGCAAAGCGCGGATGTTCAGCGACGCCTTGAGTTGGCTGAACTTCTGGGGTTGGAACTTTATCATCGTCGCCGCCGCCATCACGCTGCCGCTCGGCCTGACCACGAGCAAAGAATATGCGGAGCTGGAATGGCCCATCGACATCGCCATCGCGGTGGTGTGGGTGATCTTCACGGTAAACCTGATCGGCACGATCCTGAAGCGTCGGGAACGGCATCTCTACGTGGCGATTTGGTTTTACATCGCCACCGCGATCACGGTCGCCGTGCTCCACATTTTCAATTCGCTCGCCCTGCCGGCCGGCGCGTTCAAAAGCTATTCCATCTACGCCGGCGTTCAGGACGCTCTCGTGCAGTGGTGGTACGGCCACAACGCCGTCGCCTTCTTTCTCACCACGCCGTATCTCGGATTGATGTATTACTTCCTGCCGAAGGCCGCGGAGCGCCCGGTGTTTTCCTACCGGCTCTCCATCATCCATTTCTGGGCGCTGATTTTCATCTACATCTGGGCCGGGCCGCATCACCTGCTCTACACCGCGTTGCCCGACTGGGTGCAGTCGTTGGGCATGGTATTTTCGGTCATGCTCGTCGCGCCCTCGTGGGGCGGGATGTTGAATGGTTTGCTCACCCTGCGCGGCGCCTGGGACAAGGTGCAGCAGGAACCGATGCTGAAATTCATGGTCATCGCCGTGACCGCCTACGGTATGGCGACGTTGGAAGGCCCGACCCTCGCGGTCAAGAGCGTCAACGCGCTCTCGCACTACACGGATTGGACGATCGCGCACGTCCACACCGGCGCGCTCGGTTGGAACGGCTTCCTGACTTTCAGCGTGCTCTACTGGCTTTTTCCTCGGCTTTACAACACGAAACTATGGTCGGTGAAGCTAGCCAATTGGCACTTCTGGATCGCGCTGGTGGGAATGATGTTTTACGTGATCCCGATGTACTGGAGCGGCATCACCCAAGGCCTCATGTGGAAGCAGTTCAATTCGGAAGGCTTCATGCAATACTCGAACTTCCTCGAAACCGTGCTGCAATTGGTGCCGATGTATCGCCTGCGGGCCATCGGCGGGTCGCTTTACCTGCTGGGAGTTCTGTTCATGGCGGTGAACCTGTGGCGGACGGCTAAGAGCGGGCAATTCGTGCCCGAGGTCGAGGTGCAAGCGGCGCCGTTGAGCACAGCCGCGCACGCCGAAGAAAAACATCCGTGGGGCCATCGCTGGCTCGAGGCGAAGCCGCTCACGTTCACTGCGCTGGCGTTTCTTGCGGTGATCGTCGGTGGCCTGGTGGAGATTATCCCCATGTGTCTGATCAAGGAAAACGTTCCTACGATCTCCAGCGTGAAACCGTACCGGCCACTGGAAGTTTTGGGCCGCGACCTGTACATCCGCGAAGGGTGTGTCGGATGCCATTCTCAAATGGTCCGTCCGTTCCGTTCCGAGACCGAACGCTACGGCGAGTATTCCAAAGTCGGTGAATTCATTTACGAGCATCCGTTCCTGTGGGGCTCGAAGCGCACCGGGCCTGATCTGCATCGGGTCGGCGGCAAGTATCGGGACTCCTGGCATTACAGCCACATGGAGGAGCCTCGCTCGATGTCGCCGGGCTCCATCATGCCGCGATACCCCTGGCTTCTGACTCAGAAACTGGACACCTCGTCGCTGCCGGCGCGAATCTCCACCCTGCGCAAGGTGGGCGTGCCGTATCCGGAAGGCTACGAGCAAAAGGCGCTGGCCGATCTCCACGCGCAGGCGGGGCAAATCGTGACCAACCTGCAGATGGACACAATCAAGGCTCAGCCGGACAAAGAGATCATCGCGTTGATCGCCTATTTGCAGCGCCTCGGCACGGACATCAAAGCCGGCGCGCCGGGCACAGCGCCAGCGCCGGTGTCTCCGTCGATGTCCGATTCAACCGGCGCACCAGAATTTCGCACTGCAAGCCAACGGAAACCTTCTAGCCATAACTTATGATTCAAGACGTTTTAAGAGACATCGGCGGCATCGGGATTTATGGGATCATCTCGATTTGCCTGTTCTTCCTCGTTTTCATCGGAGCACTCCTCCGGGCGTGCTTGTTGAAAAAATCCGATGTGCATTTCATGAGTTCACTCCCGTTGCGAGAGGATAACGAGGGCGCGGACCTGAGCTCGACGGACTCGGTGGAATCCGCGCGTTCACGCGATCGATGAAAGGAGAAATCTCCTATGAATGATGAACCCAAAGAGCCTCTGCTTTTGGACCACGAAGCCGACGGGATCAAGGAACTGGACAACTTGCTGCCGCGCTGGTGGGTCTGGTTGTTCTACGCGACGATCATCTTCTCGGTCTTTTATCTCCTCCACTACCACGTCTTCAAGTTCGGCGACCTGCAAATCACGGAATACGAGAAGGAATGGAAAAAGGGGGAGGCAATCAAGGCGGCCGCGGTGGCGCAATTCGAATCAACCATGGGCGCGCTGCAGCCTTCGCAGGACGCGGCGGGGTTGGACCAGGGTCGGGAGATTTTTGGCAAAATGTGCGCCCCGTGCCATCGGCCCGACGGCGGCGGCCTGGTGGGCCCCAATCTTTGCGATGACTACTGGATCCACGGCTCCAATTATGTGGACAGCGTCAAGACGATCCTCACCGGCGTGCCTGACAAAGGCATGCTGACTTGGCGCGGCGTGCTCAAGCCCAACGAGATTCAGTGCGTGGCCAGCTTCATCTACACGCTGCGCGGGACCAAACCGCTGAATCCCAAGCCGCCGGAGAACCAACCGCAACCGCAAAAGCCGAGTGAGTTTGAATAGAGTTCCCATCGAACCACCGCCTCACGATCCGCACGCCGCGGCGCAGGAGGTGAACTGGGAGGATTTCCGCGATCATCTCACCACGGCGGACAAACAAGGCCATCGCCGCTGGCTCTACCCCAAGAAACCCAGCGGACGATGGTACCGTTGGCGCACGGCGGTGAGTTGGTTGCTGCTCGCGGTCCTGTTTGCCGGTCCCTTCATCCGCATCGACGGAAACCCGCTTCTCCTCTTGAACATCGTGGAGCGGCGGTTTTCGATTTTCGGACAAATCTTTTGGCCGCAAGACGCGGTGATCTTTTCGGTGGCCATGCTGTTGTTCCTCACGAGCATCATCATTTTCACCACAGCCTTCGGGCGCCTTTGGTGCGGCTGGACCTGTCCGCAGACGCTGCTGATGGAAATGGTTTTCCGTAAAATCGAATACGCCATCGAGGGAGACGCCGTCGAACAACGCGCGCTTCGCCAAGCGCCGTGGACCACGGGCAAGATCCTGAAAAAGGCCGCCAAGCACGTCATTTTCTTCGGCCTCTCGTTTGTCATCGGCAACACGCTCTTGAGCTACATCATCGGAAGCGAGCCGTTGTTCAGAATCACCACGGATAATCCGCTCGAGCACCTGACCGGCCTGGCCTTCATGATTCTTTTTACGCTGGTGTTTTACGCCATCTTCGCGCGGTTCCGCGAGCAGGCGTGCACCTTCATCTGCCCGTATGGCCGCTTCCAGTCCACCATGATTGATGAGAATACCATGGTTGTCGCCTACGATCACAAGCGCGGCGAACGGCACGGCCACCTTCATCGAGATCAGACGCATGAGGAGCGCCAAGCGAGCGGTCTTGGCGATTGCATCGACTGCCGCCAGTGCGTAGCCGTTTGCCCGACGGGCATCGACATTCGAAACGGCACCCAAATGGAATGCGTCAATTGCACCGCGTGCATCGATGCTTGTGACGCCGTCATGGACAAGATTCGGCGGCCGCTCGGCCTCATCCGCTACGCGTCGCTCAACAGCATCGAGCGCGGCGAGCCGTTCAAGTTCACCTCGCGCCTCGCCAGCTACCTCGTCGTGATCTGCGGCTTGGCCGCCGTGCTGGCGGTCCTTGTCTTCACGCGAGCCGACACGCAGACCACGTTGCTCCGCACCCCCGGCGCGCTCTTCCAACGGACCCCCGACGGCAAGATCGCGAATCTCTATGCGCTCAAAGTGATCAACAAAACGACGCGCGATCTCCCGATAGAACTGCGGCTGGAGAGCACGGAGGGAAAAGTTCGCGTGATGGGAGCCGAGAAGTTCGTCGTGCTGAAAGAGAAGCTCGCTCAGACGTCCGTATTGATCGAACTCGATCCTTCGGTCCTGCGGGGAGGGAACGCCAAGCTGAAGATCGGCGTCTATTCGGAGGGCAAGCTGATCGAGACTGTGGACACGGTCTTTGTCGGCCCGCGCAGCTCAAGCGGATAGGAGGAGCCAATGCGCGATGAGCGTCAATCTTGTATGGCATGGGGGCTTCCGTGAACCAACCCACTCCTGCCCCTCCCCGGAGGGGAACTCTTGTCGGCTGCACAGCGTGCGGCTCCGCGCCTATTTTATGACCAATTCATCGCACACCCCGAATCGCTGGCCCGTCGCGATCGCCGTCGCCTTCGCAGTCTTTATCGCGTTCCTGGCCGCATTCATCGTCTTCGCCTCCCGGCAGAACATGGATCTCGTCCGGCGAGACTATTACGAAGAAGAAATGCGTTTTCAGGGACAGTGGGAGCGCTTGACGCGGACGCGGCAAGTCCAGGCCGAAGTGGCGGTTTCCTACAATGCGGCCGATCAAAGCATCACGGTCAGGCTGCCGGGGCGGCACGCCCAACCATCGATCGAGGGGCGAATCCGCTTCTATCGCCCGTCTGACGCCGGCCTTGACCGAGAGGTGCAGCTCGCTCTCGACTCCCGCGCGACGCAGCGGTTGGATGCGACGCAACTCCGCGCGGGCCTCTGGCGAGTGCATGTCTCATGGAGGGTAAACGGGGAAGAATATTACTTCGAACGACCCGTGGTTGTCGCGCCACGCCCATCCGGATCGAAGGGATCTAAAATATTGTCAGTCAAACCAACCGCCCCCCCGCCCAGCGCTTCTCTCCATGAACCTCCCGGTGAGGCGAGACTCCTGTCGAGCCCTGACTCTCTTGGCGGCGAGGATGCCAGGGCTCGAAGGGAGTCTCGCCCCACCGATTGGCTGGTTCATGGTCCCAATGCGTGTGGGAACCGCTTGGAATCTGCCCATGAACTTGGCTGGGACGGATTCCACTCTGTCCCGGGGCGCTTGGCCTGTCGGAGTGGAAGTCAGGAACGCGGTGGAACGCGTCCCAACCAAGTTCCGGGTCGCCAAAATCTTTGACCACAGGAGGCAACTCTCACGTCATGGAACTCTGGACCGCTTTCCTCTTGGGCCTCGTCGGCAGCTTGCACTGCGCGGGCATGTGCGGACCGCTCGCGCTGGCGCTGCCTGCAAGCCGCGGCAACTTCTCCTCGTTCTTGACAGGGCGCCTAGCTTACAACATTGGCCGGATGGTCACCTACTGCGGGCTCGGCGCTGTCTTCGGTCTGCTCGGACAGACCTTCGCTTTGGCAGGTTTCCAGGAAGCGGCTTCCATCGTGTCAGGCGCCGCCATTCTCGTTGGTCTTGCCGCCTCCTCGCGCTACGCGATCGGGCTGCCCGCGGTGAATGGGTTGAGCCGGCTGAAATCGGCTTTCGCGAGTCTCCTTCGCCGACGCGGGGTCGGTTCGCTATTCTTACTTGGACTGCTCAACGGCCTGCTGCCGTGCGGTCTGGTGTACGCGGCTTGCGCCGGGGCGGTGGCCTCCGGCGAATTCACCGCCGGCGTCCGGTACATGGGGCTTTTTGGGCTGGGAACGATCCCGATGATGCTCGGTCTTGGGCTGGCCGGAATGAAGCTTCGATCGATCCTGGGCCTACGGTTTCAAAAGCTCGTCCCGGTCTGCGTGGCTTTGGTGGGTGTGCTGCTGATCTTGCGCGGATTGTCCCTTGGCATTCCTTATCTCAGTCCAGATCTGTCGCGCGGCGCGGCCGAGCGGGCCGTGTGTCATGAGCGCTCCGTCCTCCATGGACTGCGCACGCGCTGACAAAAAAGAGTGAGTGTTGACCAAATGCTGTGGAGTGGATTTGAGACGGCCGGCGCATGGTTTCTCAAAAAGACACCCAATGAAAACCACGTTCCCAGAACCTAAGTTGAAAAACGATGGCAAGCTCCTGCTGGAAAGCCTGATCGCGCAACATCCATTTTTTGACGGGATGCCTCCCAATCACCTGAAAATCCTCGCTGAATCTGCCATGCTGACCAAGTTCGAGGAAAACCAGTTGGTCGTTCGGGCAGGCGATGTCGCCAACCGGTTCTATTTGATCCTGGAGGGCAAGGTGGCCCTGGAGTCGGCGGGTGAGGATGGCGAAGCGATCCTGATCCAGACCCTGGAACCGGGCGACGAATTGGGTTGGTCGTGGATGTTTCTCCCGTATCACTGGCACTTCGACGCTCGCGCGATCGAGGCGACAAAAGCCATTTTCTTCTACGGCACACAAGTGCGCGCGCGTTGTGAAGAGGATCACGACTTGGGCTATGAACTGATGAAGCGCATCACTCAAGTGCTGGTGAAACGCCTTGAGGCAACGACCGGGCGGCTCCTGAGCCACCACTAACGTTGGGGTCAGCCCTTAACCCGGAAATTTCTCAAACTCGTAGCGCAGATTTTCAATCTGCCGTATCGCAGGCTTGCACCCTGCGCCGGCTCGACATCTCCGAACCAGCCGGAACGTTCGACGCCTTGCCGACTGCAAGTCGGCGATACGGCAGACTGCAAGTCAGCGCCACAGGGCCTCGGAGCTGCATCGGCTCAAATAACGCATGAATTATCCGGGCGAGCCGGCGGCGCTAGGCGTTTCCCTTAGCGCCGGTAGATGATTCCCGCCGACGATGATTGGGATGCCGCCTGATTGAAGGCTTTCGTTGCTTCTCGTATTTTGCAGGCACCAAAACAAATTTGGCGCCGGAAACACAGAGCAGCAACGCATGAATACAAAAAACCATTTAGTGGAAGCCCTGGCCAGTTCCAAGGTGTATCAAGAATTCGAGCGCGCCTTCAGCGATACCACCGGCTTGCCGGTGACGCTGCGGCCCGTGGATTCGTGGCAGTTGCCGCACCACGGCAAACGGAAGGAGAATCGCTTCTGCGCGTTAATGGCGCAGAAGAGCCGCACCTGCGCCGCCTGCCTGCAAACGCAGCAGGCACTGTCCGATGCCGCCACGGAGGACGCGGAAACAGTGACCTGCGCTTTTGGGTTGTGCGATACGGCCGTGCCGGTGCGGCTGGGCGACCGGCTGGTGGGGTTCCTCCAAACGGGCCAAGTGTTCCGCAAAAAACCGACCTCCGCTCAGTACGATCGCACGATGAAATTGGCGCGCGAATGGGGGGTGGAAGTGGATGCGCAAGAGCTCAAAACCGCTTATCTCGGAACGCGCGTCTTGTCGCCCAAGGAGTACGAATCGATGGTCAAGCTGCTCGCGATCTTCGCGCAGCACTTATCGATGGTGACCAACCAAATCGTCGTGCGGCAGGAAAACTCGGAACCCCCGCTCATCACGCGGGCCAAAGAATACATCCAGGGCCACCAGAGCGAAGAACTCTCGCTCGGCCAAGTCGCCAAGGCCGTCAACACGAGCACTTTCTATTTCTGCAAAATGTTCAAGAAGGTCACCGGGTTGAACTTCACGGATTACGTCTCGCGCGTGCGCATCGAGAAAGCGAAAAACCTCTTGCTCAATCCGAATCTCCGCATCAGCGAAATCGCCTACGAAGTGGGATTCCAGTCGCTCACCCACTTCAATCGCGTCTTCAAAAAGATTCTGGGCCAGTCGCCGACCGAGTATCGCGCTCAGTTGCCGGCGACGTGAGAGCGTCCAAACTCGGTCATCATCGCCGGATTCCACGGCGGATCCCAAACGAGTTCGACATCGGCTTGCTCAACGCCTTCCACCTCGAGCAGAGCGGTTCGCACGCCCCAGGCGATGCTCTCGTGCATCGGACAGCCCGGGGTGGTGAGGGTCATTTGGACTAACACGTCTCCCTGCTCGATTGTGAGGCCGTAAATCAATCCCAGATCAACGATATTGCAGCCGAGTTCCGGATCGATGACTTGTCGGAGAGCCGCCCAAATGTCCTTCTCGTCAATGTTGCGGGGATTCATGATCTTCTAGCATGGCTGGGGAATTCAGGGACGCGGTGAAACGCGTCCTGACCACGACCAGGTGGGAAAGTATCTTGGCCATGTTGATGGCGAAGATGGCCAGCGCGGCGCACAGCAACGCGCCACTCCAGCGGATTCCTTGTTCCCGTCCGAGGATCGTCGTGACGCACACGGCCAGCAATCCGGCGACATAGATCCAGTAGCCGAGCGCTTGAAGTGGTGCTGAGTAAAGGTCCGCCAGAGTCGGGACCTTGTTGCGCCCGATTTCGCGGCTATACCGGGTCTGCCAGACGAGAAACGGCACGATTTTGTAGAGCATGCCGAGGATCGCAAGAGTCACAACGCCGAGCAGCGCCAGCAGGCCATAGACATTTTCGAGCTGCCCGATCCGTTCATTTACGACGAGGTTTGGCCAGGAGAGAAAAACGCCCAGCAGCGACACCGGCCCGAGCAACCCCACGGCGGTGATGAAGTATTTGAGCCCCCAATCCAAGCGCTGCCGTTTGCGGGCACGGAGTATCGCGATCAGCTCCCAGCCGTAGAGCGCGAGGGCCGCCACGATGAGGATCGAGAACGCCAGCTTCCAGGGATTCGACAGCAGCATGGTGACGAACAGTCCCAGCAGCGCGGCATTGAGCAAAAGAATTGCCCCCACGGCCCGGCGAGCGTTTTGAATTTCGCTCAAGGAGAACATCGGCACGAGTTTGAAAGACACACCGGCGATGAGCATGAGAAATACGCCGATGCCGCCCAGATGGGCATGGGCGTGCATCGCGCTGATCCCGGCGAACGGACTGAAGCTCCAACACTTGGTCGCGGCGAGATAGAGCCCTGCCAGCAGAGTAGCCGCCAGCCAAAACAAGGCAGAGCTGATGGCCAGAGCCACGACGTTCCACTCCGGAGCGCGCGCTATCGTCCGGCCCAAGTTGTAAGCGAACAGGCCGATGCCCAAGCCCATCACGCATCCGAAGAGGCCGGCGAGTTTCAGGTCCCAGATCCAAAACGACGAGACCATACCGGCGAGCCCGACGACGTGGGCGGCGAAGTGCCACCGGACGAGCCGTTCGCTGTGCAGCCTGATTTCGAGAACGACGGGCGCCAGTTGATAGAGCGCGCCCATGATAATCGAGGCCGCGAAACCGAGCGTGACCACGTGGGTCAGGGCGATAATGTGCTGGTTGTAGTGATACGTGGCGAGGAGTTCGGGGCGCAGGCACACACCGCCTCCGACCGTGAAGAGTGACGCCACTCCGAGCAGAACAAACCGAAGCGTCAAGCCCGCGTTTGGAGCGTTGCTTTGGAGAGGTTCAACCACGAATTATCGGCGCTCCGAGGCACCGGGAGTTTCCACCGTCAAGCGTTGAGGTGCCGCTCTCAAGCCAGGCGCTTGCGCGCTGACCGGCTAAAGCCGGGACTCCATACGGGCAGAAAGAGAAGTGCCGGCGGCATGGCGTCAACGACGGCGGACGCGCGTGACGTAACTTCCATCCTTTTGCTTCGATGTTTCTCCGGCGAAACCGCGCTCCTCAAGCTGCGCGTAGAGATGCACGGGCCGCCGGTCGGTCCGCGCTTTCAATTCGGCATCCTCCGGCAGGCTGGCCAGGGCTTCGAGAATGGCCACCATCGGTTGGGGAGGTTCAAGGCCGCGCGCATCGAGTTCGACGACCTTGGGTTCTGGGCCCGGGTGGGGCGCGGGCGATTGACCAGTTACCCGATCAACCGCCACGCGCTGGAATAAGACCTCCCAGGTACCAGTTCCCGTTCGTCGAGACTCATGCGAAAATCCTTCGCGCGCCATCACCGAATAAAGCGGATACGGTTCGAATGGCACGATGAGCAACAGCGCTTCTCCGGAACGCAAGCCGTCCACCGTCCGCATAATCCGCGTGAAAGGCTCGCGCCCCATCCGGATATCTTCCCGCACGTCCAGCGGCACGACTCGTTGACTCATGACAGGGCGCAGGCTAGGTCGAGAGCCGTCCAACCGCCTTGATACAGATCAAGGGTTCATTGGTTAGAAATTGGCCTGGAAGCCGCAATCGAGAGGCCCAGCAAGACACAATTTTTCGCTCCTTCGTCGCGTTCGTGTTTAGCGTTCGGTGGCTCGTAGCGCAGATTTTCAATCTGCCGTATCGCCGACTTGAAGTCGGCAAGGCATCGGGAGTTCCGGCCCGCGCGTTCCATTCGGCGCCGCCGCAGAATTCAATTCTGCGATACGGCAGATTGAAAATCTGCGCTACGAGCCACCGAACGCTAAACACGAACGCGACGAAGGAGCGAAAAATT
>JACQWK010000193.1 GCA_016209525.1 Verrucomicrobiota bacterium | reverse complement strand
TTCGGCATCATGGCGGGCCTGGCGGTCTCGGGATGGGTCGTCTGGCGCAGCTACCTGTTGGACTTCCCTTTCTTTTTCTACGACGGCTTGCTGGCCATCTTTGTCCTCTTCTGCCTCGCCAAATTGCTGTGGAAGACCAGCGCGACAGTGAATATCACGGCCAATACTCTGATCCTGTTTGTCGCCGCGCTGCCGGTGGCTGAAATCGCTTACCGGTTCTCCGTTCACCGGGCGCAAGCACGTCTGCGGCCGCCTCTCTTGAGCGAAAAGGTTTACTCCTACGAAGTCGCCAAAGGAAATCCCGCGCAGTTCGCAATTTGGTGGGGTCAGTTTCTAAAAGAGTGGGATCGCTTGAGCCAGAGAATCCTGGTTCGTGATCCCAAACGGAGACTCCCTTATGTTTTGAAACCTGGCAGCTCAGGAACCTTCTTCGACAGCCGGATTCAGATCAATAGCCTCGGCTTCCGCGACCGCGAGTTCGAGGCCAACAAAGCCAATCGTTACCGGATCGTCGCCATCGGCGAATCCACCACCATGGGATTGTCCCTCCGTCGAGAGGGTCGTCCATGGCCGAAAATTCTGGAAGCGCTGGTCGAAAACGAACTGGACACGGCCCGCCCAGTTGAAGTCATCAATGCCGGCGTCGCCGGTTACAGCCTTCGGGAAAGCTTGATCCGATTGAAGAGGGACGTCCTGCCGCTCAAACCCGACATGATCATTTCCTATCACGGCTATAACGGTTTCGGTTTCTTCGATGACTCCCTTGAGAGAGCCGAGTTAGCCGCGGTGAACGCGGTTCGTCCGGCGTTCGTCCACCGTGCTTCCGAGGTGCTGGCCCAATTGGAGCACAGGCTCGAGTTGCTCCGTTTCAAACGACGCTATTTCCAGCGGGAAGCCACTGAGGAAATGTTTGAGCGCCGCAAGAGAAACGTGGCAGAATCCCACTACGCCGCGCTTTATCGAGAGCTGATCTCGATCGCCCGCGAAAACAAAATCAAGCTTGTCTTGTTAAGCCACAACCTCGCAGTCAACGAAACAAGTCCGCGGGACGTGATTGCATTTTATCGCGGAGGCTTCCCGGACGTTGGGCACAGGATACAAGCCAATCGGCTCCACACTTGCTTGCTGGAGGAACTGGCCCGCGAGAACCCGGATGTCGTGTATATCGACAGTTCCGAAGCACTGGATGGGTGCTACGATAAGTTCTTCGATTTGGTGCATCTCACGCAGGCGGGGAGAACTCAGCTCGCTCGGAACGTCTTCGAAGGTCTGAAACAGTATCTCCAACACCCTGCGAACCTGAACTCCGCCTTTGCCCGGCCAGGCTTATGGAACGATTTCAGCCCGTCAAGAAACCCTGCCGGCATGTCGCTCACCACCAGATCAGCCGTTCGGGATTTCCGGTGCGCATCTTCATTTCCCGAAAGCGACGCCACTGCACGCGGCTATCGACAAAAAGAACGTTCGCCCCCGACGGACGCTGGCCGTCAAGATGGCTCGTACCAACATACGGCACCGTCGAAGCCGGCACGCGGCTGAAATTATTCTGCCCTTGGCTCACGACCCAATCGAGGGTCACTTCAACCTCGCTGGGCTGCGCCACTGCCATCGTGGTCAAGTATTCGCGCTTGGGTTCATAAGTGAATGGCGGCGGGCCTTCCCGTTTGATCAACCAAATGTAGCCCGTCACGCGATTGATGGTGCTGAACTCCCACCAGAGATTGATATCCCTGACCGTCATGGAGGATGGGCAGTAAAGGATCTGCCGTTTGGCTCCCGCGTCCGTGATAATGTCGGCGGTTTGGCGGGGCAAATCCCAAAGCCATGCGTTGCCGCCGGCCGGATGTTGAGGAAACCGATCGTTGTTCTCGCCCGCGTAAAGCTGAAACGAGATGCCGACTTGGTGCAGATTGCTGACGCACCGAATCCTTCGGCCGCGTTCCTTCGCTTTGCTCAAGGCAGGCAAGAGGAGTGAAGCCAGGATGCCGATAATCGCGATGACCACCAAGAGTTCGATGAGGGTGAAGGCCGCGAAACCCAAACCCATCGGAAATGCCGACCGTAGAGCGCCACGCATCCTGTCCATCATGCCCTCTCCCGCGTCCAAAAGCCGAGCATTCTTTCGCCTGTAGCCGCGGTGCGTGGTTCTGGTTGAGTCCAATGACCGGCAAGTCCGTCGAATCGAGCAGACCACGATCTTCGGCAATCGGGTCGATGCGCTCCATCTCGAAGCTCCAAACGAGAGGCGCGACCCGATAGAACTACCACCGTTTGATCAGGAAATAGCCCACTCCCCAGACCGCCAGAATGAATCCAATGGTCGCCAGGGACGGGGAAGTGGCCACAATCCCGGCTCCGGCGATGAGAAGGCCGAAAAAGGTGATGGCGAACTGAACGACGTCCCACGGGGTTCGTCCTCGACTGTCAAATCGCTCGTTCATCTGCGTCAATTTGCTTCAAGCGTGCGCGCTCGGGAGTTTCGAAGAATGGTGCGCGATAGAGGGTTCGAACCTCTGACCCCTACCGTGTCAAGGTAGTGCTCTTCCACTGAGCTAACCGCGCATCGTTGATTTCAAGCAACTTTCAAGTCCATACAGACCCATGCAACACCATGAAAACTTCATAAGTGTGACAACGATTTGTGACAGTCCACCCGGCATTTGAGCCCGGATTAACTGAAACATTCTTGTCATGACCGAAAAAATACGTGGACTTTACAAACGTGGCAACATCTTTTGGTCTCCAGTTGATGCGGCGGACCACCATCATGAAAGGATGTCGTGCACGACGTGGCCATAGACATCCGTCAGCCGGTAATCGCGTCCGCCGTGGCGATAGGTGAATCGCTCGTGGTCAAATCCCATCACGCGCAGAATCGTCGCGTGCAAGTCGTGGACGTGGACTTTGTCTTGGACGGCGTGCCAGCCGAAGTCATCCGTGGCGCCATGCACGAGTCCCCCGCGGACGCCGCCGCCCGCCATCCACATGGTGAAGCCAAACGGATGATGCTCGCGCCCGTCCTTCCCCTCGGCGGTGGGGGTGCGGCCGAACTCACCACCCCACAGCACCAGCGTATCGTCGAGTAACCCGCGGCCTTTGAGATCGGTTAACAAGGCGGCGATCGGCTGGTCCACCGCCGCGCAACGTTTGGGCAATTGCGCGCTCAGGCCGCTGTGATGATCCCAGGCGTTGTTCATCGGAGCGTCGAAGAGCTGAACGAACCGCACGCCCCGCTCAACCAGACGGCGCGCCATCAAGCATTGCTTGCCGAAAAGTTCCGTGGCCGGATTGTCGGTGCCGTAGAGTTGGTGCGTGGCGGCGCTTTCGCGCGAAAGATCGAACGCTTCGGGAGCCTCGCGTTGCATGCGGAAAGCTAGCTCGAATGAGGCGATCCGCGCGTCGAGCTGGCTGTCGTTCACGCGGTCGCGTTTGTGGAGGTCGTTCAATCGGCGGAGCGCATCGAGCTTGGTCCGCTGGCGATCGGAGTTCGCCGATGGGTCGCGAAGGTTGGCCATGGGGTTTTTCAGATCGCGGACCAGCGTTCCCTGGTACGCGCTGGGGAGAAAGCTCGAAGCCCAAAGCTGGGCGCCTTGAAAAACCGCCGCCGGACTGATGACCACGAAGCCGGGCAGATTTTGGTTTTCGGTGCCCAACCCATACGTGAGCCATGAGCCCAGACTCGGGCGCGAGAAGGCTTGCTCGCCGGTGCACATTTGCAGCGCGGCGCCCGTGTGGTTAATGTTGTCCGCCACCATCGAACGAATGACGCAGAGGTCGTCGATGCACGAGGCCACGCGGGGCAATAGTTCGCTGACCTCGATACCGGACTGGCCGTGCTTGGAGAATTTCCAGGGAGACGCGAGCAAGTTGCCGGTTTTGGTGCGTTCGAGTTTGGGCTTCTCGAACGGGAGCGGCTAGCCGTTGTCCTGGATCAAGCGCGGCTAGGGATCGAAAAGATCCACATGGGAAGGCCCGCCCGGCATGTAGAGAAAAATCACCCGCTTGGCGCGCGGCCGATGGTGCGGCGGGCGAACTGCATAGGGCTGCGCCGCGCGATCCGGCTCGATGGCGCCAGGCGGAGATGATTCGGCGGCCAGCAGATCGGCCAGCGCCAGAAGTCCGAAGCCACAGCCCGCGCGGGCCAGCCATTCGCGGCGGGAATAAGAGTCAGTCCACATAAATGAATTCATTGGTGCAGAGCAGCACATGAGCGAGGTCGCGCCACGCGGTTTCTTCATCCGGCGCGCCAGACTTGGCCAGCAGTTCAAGGCCGATTTCGATTTCATCCGCGCGAGCCGGCCGGGCGAACAAGACTTGATACGCGCGTTGAAGGCGCGCGGCTTTGTCGCCGGACCACTCTTGGATCAATCGCTTCGCCAAATGCGCGGCCTGGGCCTGCACAAAATCGTGATTCAACATCCAGAGCGCTTGGGGGGCCACCGTGGAGACCGTTCGCATTTCCACCGATGCATCCGGGTTGGCTGCATCGAACAGCATCGCGAAATTACTCCGATCCCAGCGCGCCGTCTGAACGTAAAGCGACCGGCGCGGGACGTCCACCTCTGGTCCGGCGGGGCCGCCCAGCGAAGGATCGAGCCGGCCCGACACAAAGATCATCGCATCGCGAATGGCCTCGGCATCCAGACGCCGGGCGGCGAATCGTCCGAGCCGGCGGTTGTCGGAGTCACGGGCAAACTGCGCGCGCGGAAGCGCGCTGGCTTGCTGATACGTGGCCGTCAGCACCAACCGGCGGTGCAGCTTCTTCAGCGACCAGCCGTCATCGACGAACCGCGCCGCCAGCCAATCGAGGAGCGCCGGATGCGAGGGCGGCTCCGACAGCAGGCCGAAGTTATTGGGGGTGCGCACGAGTCCTTCTCCGAAATGCCATTGCCACACGCGATTGACGATCACCCGCGCGGTGAGCGGATTTTCTTTGGACGCGACCCAGCTCGCCACTTCGCGCCGGCCGCTGCCTTGCGTGATCGGCGGCTGCGATTCACCCGCGAAGAACGTGGGCAGCCGGCGCGGGATCATCGGGCCCAGCCGCGTGTAGCTGCCCCGGATGTGGATGGGCACGTCTTGAATATTCGGAAACAGACCCCCGGGCATGCCGCCTTCCTGAACAGTCAACGCCACCGGATACGGCGGCGGCAACTCGCGTTGCAGGGCATCACGCTCCTGGATCAACTTGAGGCGTTCGGGATGATTGGTGGAGACGGGCGGCGACAGCTTGTCAAGCGCGGCCAGCTTCGCCTTGATCGCCTCGATCTGCAGCACCAGCCCGTCCCGCAGCGCGGCCACCCGGCTCGGGACCAGCGGCACACGCTTCAACGTGATTTCGCCGCCCTTGGTTCCCAGGCTATCCATGAAATGGGTGCTGTAGAAAATCCCGGCCAACGCGTAGTAATCCTCATTCGAGATCGGGTCATATTTGTGATCGTGGCAACGAGCGCAACCCAGGGTGAGGCCCAGGAACGCCTTGCCCACGGTGTCGATCTGGTCATCCACCATGTCGCTGACCATTTTTTCTTTGTCCGCGTCGCCCCGGTCCCAGGCGCCGTTGGCGAGGAAAGTGGTGGCGATCAGCCCATCCGGATACAGCTCTTCTCCCGACGGATTCGGCAGCAAATCCCCGGCGATCTGGTGCGCGATGAATTGGTCGAAAGGGAGATCGCGATTGAAGGACTCGACCACCCAATCCCGATAACGCCAGGCTTCCAGAGGTTCGCAACTGGCCGTGCGTGCTCTTGGATCGGCGTCGTGGTAATCCGCATAGCGGACCACATCCAGCCAATGCCGTGCCCAGCGTTCGCCATAAGCCGGGGACGCAAGCAACCGGTCCACCACGCGCGCGAAAGCTCCAGAAGAATCGTCACTGAGAAAAGCATCGACCTCCTCCGGCGCGGGCGGGAGTCCGGTCAGGTCGAACGTCACGCGGCGGATAAGAACTCGTCGTTCCGCGGGAGGGGCCGGCGCAAGATCGCGGCTTTCCAGTTCTGCCAGGATGAAACGGTCTATGTCGGACTGCGCTCGGGCGGTTTGCCTGACCGGCGGGGGCTGCGCCGCGCGCAACGGTTGGTAGGCCCACCACCGCCGCTGCGCCTGGAGCAATTCGGCTGGCGGGACGGAAACGGAAGGCGACTTTCCTGGCTCAAGGTTCGCGTTCGGCCCGGTGACATCGGCGGCGAATGCGATGGGCAAAGCAACCCGCAACGTGAGACTGCAAGCGAGGACCCAAATCCGCTTTAACCCGGAAACCGAAGTTGGGGAGCACAGCCGCGCTGGGGTGTTGTTGGACGCGCCTCGCGTCCGGCGAAGTTGCGTGCGCTTCAGAACTCCATATTCCTCACTTTTCCACGCCGCGAACGTTTGCCGCGAGGGCGCGGAAAACCGCCCCGGGAGCAGGTGCGCTCCCCTTTCAGCTTGGGTTTTCGGCTTTAACTCTGCCAAGCTGTCGCGGTCTCGGAACCGCGTCCGCCCGCGCAGCAAACGATCGGGTCTTTTCATGGCAAGCTCTGGCCGTGGCGGCCTGCTGATGACAACATCGGAGGATGCCTCTTCCTTGGCGCTCTTTCAACATTTTCGAGCCCTGGAGTCCTTCCCGGCAAGAATGTCAGGGCTCGACGGGAGTCTCGCCCCATCCAAGAATACGCGCGGCTTGATACGATTCCACGCGATACTGATCGACTTCAGGTCTGTGCTGCGAAGAATTCCGTCGTGATCCTGCCGCCCGCGTTCCGGGCCAGCAGTTCTCATTTTGACGACAGGCATGACCTGCGACCCGTTTGTAGTCCCGGCTTTAGCCGGTTTTTTCGCGCTGGCCGGCTAAAGCCGGGACTACATACGGGTCAAAATGAGAATTGCTGCTCCGGGCTGTTCGCCGGTTTGCGTTCGGACCTGATTGTGGTAGAAGTCAGCCATGACAACTATCGAGAAGAACATCCTGGACGCGCTGCTTGAGCTGGAGCACACGGTTCGAGCCACGCCGACGGCGAATCCAAAACCCAGCTTGCTTCCACACTTCGCCAGGATCGACTCTCTCGCCGCCCAGTTGCCGAAGGAGACCGACCCGAGACTGCTCCATTACTTGGGCAAGAAGAGCTACGAAAAAGCCCGTCTTTGGCTGGAGGGACGGGACGGGGAGAACGCAGTGGGCAACTGCCGGAGTGATTAGTGAATTCAATTCCCCTTCGAGATGAAACACGTCTGTCAACCCGCGCTTTAGTCCGGAGTCCCCTCGCCCGTCCTACGGACACCCTCTCCCCATCCGATGGGGAGAGGGATGGGGTGAGGGGAACTGTTTGAATCCGGAAGCAATCTCGCATGCTTGACGACACCATCGCTGCGATCTCCACTCCCTTGGGTGAGGGAGGCTTGGCGATCATTCGTCTTTCTGGACCGGAAGCCTTGAGGATTGCGGACGGTTGCTTCGCCCCGGTCGGCCAACGTTCGCTCAAACCCACGGCCGCGGCCACTCACACGATTCAATATGGCCGGATCGTGCAGGGTGGACGAATCGTGGATGAAGTGTTGCTTTCGGTGTTGCGGGCGCCGCGCACTTACACCCGGGAGGACATGGTCGAGATTTCCTGTCACGGCGGGCTGCTTCCGGCGAAACTCGTGCTCGATACGCTTCTGGAAAACGGCGCGCGCCTCGCTGAGCCCGGCGAATTCACGAAACGCGCTTTCCTCCATGGACGAATCGATCTGACCCAGGCCGAAGCCGTCGCCGATTTGATTCATTCGCGAACCGAGCTGGCGCTGGCCGCAGCCAACGAACAGTTGGCAGGCAAGCTGGCAAAACGCATCCATGAGCTCCGCGACGAGATGGTCAAGACTCTGGCGCACATCGAAGCCCACATCGACTTCCCGGAGGAGGACATCGCGCCGGACACCAAAGAACAGTTGCTGGACCGGCTGACCAACGCCGTCGCTTTCATGGATCGATTGTTGCGCACCGCCGATGAAGGCCAAATTCTGCGTCGAGGCATTCGCGCGGCCATCGTGGGGCGTCCCAACGTCGGGAAATCCAGCTTGCTAAATCAATTGCTCGGACGCGACCGCGCCATTGTCTCCCCGCTGGCTGGAACGACACGCGATACGATCGAGGAAACCGCCAACATCCGCGGGCTCCCTGTCATCTTCATCGACACGGCGGGATTGCGGCGTTCCGGCGACATGATCGAACTGGAGGGAATGCGGAGAAGCCGGGAGACCCTGAGGAAGGCCGAACTGATTCTTCATGTCTTCGACGCGTCCGAACCGCTGACGCCGGAGGATGAATCGTACTTGGCCGAATTCGCGCCCAAGAACCGCATCGTGGTTCGCAACAAGATCGATTTGCCGGGCCGGCTCTCCTTGCCGGCCAACCTGAACGCTCCCGGTGTCGATGTCTGCTGCGTGACCGGCCAAGGCATTGAAACGCTCAAAGACGCCATCAAAGAAATGATCTGGGCGGGCAAAATCGGCGCGGAGATGCTCGAAGTGATGATCAACTCCAGACATCAGGATGCGCTCCAGCGCGCCCGCGCGGCTACGATCCGAACGATTGAGGCGCTCCGGAGCGATCTCACGTTGGAACTCGTCGCGTTGGATTTGCGCCTCGCGACCAATGCGGTCGGCGAGATTGTCGGCAAAACCGCCACGGAAGATTTGCTCGACTCGATTTTCAGCCAGTTTTGCCTGGGCAAGTAAAAGCCTACTACTTAGCCGCTCTGCTCCGTGGTGACTAATCCGTGATCAGCCATCGGGAACCAGTGCTCAGTACTCAGTCACGCCTCACGCCTCACGCCTCACGCCTCACGC
>JACQWK010000186.1 GCA_016209525.1 Verrucomicrobiota bacterium | reverse complement strand
GGCGCGGGCGGTTGCTGGACGAAGATGCGGGAAGCATCGAACAACGGTTCTATCGGGCGGTTTCCCCATAAGGCCAGAAATCAGCTTGGGCGGTATTTCGCACAGGGCGCGCCGGAAGGCGCGCCCTTTTCTTTGGCGAGGGACGTGTTTGAAAAATGGGTGGCGCGGGTAACCTGCATAATTCACAAACGAACGGAGGTAGGGACGCCGCGCCGCGGCGTCCCCGCGCCGTGCAGGCGCGGAACTCTGCTCAATGAGAATGTAACCTGTAAAAACAATTCACAAAGACCGGGAAACTGGCTAAACTTGACAATAAGCGTAAAGCTCGCGAAATAGTGCCCTCTCAAAGAGATGCCTGTCATGGCTCACGTCAGGACAAATTGCGAATCGTGAAGCGAAAGGAATAGACCATGGACCTCGCGCTGATTGGACCTTCCGGAGCAGGCAAAGGCACTCACATTTCTCGTTTGAAGCAAGAATATGGGTTTGTGCATATCTCGACCGGGGACTTGCTGAGGGAGAATTTGGACAAGACCACCGCGCTCGGGTTGCTGGCCAAGAAATACATGGCGCAGGGCGAACTCGTCCCCGACGAAGTCGTTGGTGCCATGATCGACGAGAAGTTGCGAAAAAGCCCGAATGATCAGGGCCTCTTGTTCGACGGATTTCCTCGCACCATCCACCAGGCGAAGTTCATCGACGGCTTGCTCAAGGAAATCGGTCGCGGACTTGATGTGGTCATCTATCTCAAGGTTTCCGATGAGGAAGTCGTCAAGCGATTGGTTGGACGCCTGATCTGCCGGGAATGCTTGGCCCCGTTCCACCGGTCATTGCGACCCTTCCAGAGTTGTCCTCAACAGAAATGTGCTGGCGAACATCTCTATCAGCGGTCGGACGACACGGTCGAGACCGTCCGGATCCGCCTGCGCGTTTTCAATCGCGTGGCCGGGCCGCTGCTCAGTTACTACCAGCAAGCCCGGCGCCTAGTGATCCTCGAAGCCGAAGGGGGATCCGAGGCCGTGGGTGAAAACCTGATTCAAGCGATCAAAACCGTCCAGAGCGGCCAGGGCCGTTTTGCATCGGTTTATGATCTGAGCCGAATTCAACGCCGGGATGAATTCACCCCTCACCTTCAGCCGAAACCCGCCGAGCGGCGCGCTCTTGACCTCGTGCTTCTCGGTGGACCGGGGTGCGGCAAAGGCACTCAAGCCGAGAACCTAGGCAAGCATTTTCACCTTCGCCACGTCGCTACCGGGGACCTCTTCCGGGAGCATCTCAAGAGCCAGACTGATCTGGGCAAGCTGGCCAAGGCTTACATGGACCAAGGCGAACTGGTGCCGGACGACATCACGGATGCCATGGTTTGCGAGCGCCTCTCACAACCGGACACCACCGACGGATTTATTCTCGACGGCTACCCGCGAACGCTGCGGCAGGCAGAAGCCCTGAACGAAACTTTGGCCAGCCTCCAGCGCAAACTGGTCGGTGTGATTTCCATTCAGGTTTCGGATGAAGAAATCATCAATCGGTTGTCCGGCCGGCTCATCTGCCGCCAGTGCCAAACACCGTATCACCTGAGGTTCAAGCCGCCTGTCAAATCCGGTCTCTGCGATCTTTGCCAGGGGCAGCTCTACCAACGCGAGGATGACAACCCGGATACGGTGCGCACTCGACTGAAGACTTTCCACGCGCAAACCGAGCCGCTCATCGACTACTACCGCCAAGCCGATCTAATAGTGGAAGTCAACGGCGAGGGAAATGTCCCAGAGGTCACCCAGCAAACAATCGCGGCGGTCAAAAAACTCACTCAACCAATGAAGTTCAAACAACTGCATCGCCGGAAATAGAACTGCCGACAAGATCTCTTCAGCCTTCGTTCCTTAGTTGTTTGAGGCACCCCTGTCTTCAATTTCCTGTCTTCAATTTCAAGAGTCACCCTGCCAGAGAAGGCAGTGCGTCAGCTTCCGACTCGGCTTCCCAGACCGCGACCAATTGTCGAAGCCGATCTTCCACTTCATCGATGAGATAATCCGGCGTGGACGTTCCGGCCGTGATGCCGACCGTGCGGCACCCTTCAAACCAGTCTGGTCGGAGGTCCGCGGCGCTCTGCACGTGGAAGACGCGAGCGCAAAACCGTTCGCACGTGGCGACCAGTTCCTTGGTGTTGTTGCTGTTCGAGCCGCCGATCACCACCACCGCGTCACAGTTCTGCGCCAGTTCGATGGCCGCAGTCTGCCGCTGCTTGGTGGGTTGACACACGGTATCCAGAAAGCGCACTTCGGAAGCTTGAAATCGTTCTCGAATCAGAGAGACGAGATGCCGGACTTTTTGGATCGGCTGGGTCGTTTGAGCCGCAACGCCAAACCGAGGTCGTTCCTTGAGTTGAGCGACGTCGTCTGTCGAAAGGATCACATCATACGCGGTCAGGTCGGCCACGAGCCCTCTGACCTCCACATGATCGCGCTTGCCGACGATGACCGGATGGTATCCTTCACGGACAAGCTGCGCGACCACCCGATGCGCGAAGTGGACTAACGGACAAGTCGCTTCGAGCACATTGAGGCCTCGCGATCGGGCGCGATGGAGCGTGCTTTCGGATGCGCCATGAGCCGTAATCATGACGGTAGGGGTCGCCACGCTCTCGAGTTTGTGCTCGATGTCGATGCCCCTTTCGCGAAGAGATGTCAGCACACTCTCGTTGTGAACCAGTTCGCCGAGTATGGTGATGGGCGACTCGGACGCTTTGTTGACGGCCAGCCGAATGGCGTCGCGCACGCCGAAGCACATGCCTAAATGTTCTGCTCGGAGAATCTTCATATTTGTGAACTGACTCATAAATAGACTTTGCCAGGCAAAGCAGAGGCCCAAAATGGTTGCGCCTCGTCTGGAAACTTGCTCCTCATCTTCCTTTGTGCTGTGCAACGATCTGTTGGAGGAGATTGATGTAGTTGCTGAAAGCGGTGCGCCCGCCTGCGGTGAGCGAACAAGTCGTCAGCGGCCGACGGTCCTGGAAGGTTTTCGTCACAGCCACGTACCCCGCCTCCTGCAGGGTCCTCAAGTGGACACTCAGATTTCCGTCCGTCATATTCAAGGTATCCCGAATCTCAATGAAAGAGAGCTCCGGAGTCGCCGCCAGCAGGGACATGATTGCCATGCGACCTCTCTCGTGAATCACACGATCTAAGCTGAGAACTTGCTCCGCGTTCACGCTTCATTCTTCCTGGCTTCAGTGAAGTACAGATAAACGCCGTAGAACAGATGCAACCCGCCGAAAAAGGCGCCCATGAGCAGGTGCCCGCACCCAGCCGAATGCGGGACAATCGACGAAGCCAGCGCGACTCCCACAGCACAACTCGAAAGGATGAACACCCAACCAAAGAGTTTTATACCTCGCGGCATGAAGAAGCCGGCGGCATGAATCGCGCAACCATATAGAGCCATCCAGATCGGCGGCAGCCAGCAGAGATCCGGCGCGTTTGCTTTGGAAGCAGCAGTGAGCAGCATGCTTACGGCGAACCCCATGAACACCGGCGGCAGCACCGCTTGGGTCACTCGCCGCGTAGGCGGTGACCAAAATGCCTCGCCGTCCCTCAGCGCCTGCCGGCGGACCATCAAGTAAGCTCCGGAGACGCCAACGGCACTCACCGCCATCCAGTACCATCCGAAGCCCTGCGTCGATGCCACGCCAAATACCCAACCTGCGAACGCCGCCACCATCCCCAGAACACCCAGCATGAACATGATCGGAGCCAAGGCACGCCGGTAAATGGCTGAACGCTCCATCAAAGTCCGGATAACTTGGATATGTTCGGCAGCCCAGTCAGAGTCCATGTGCACACTTTGCATTGCAAAGCTGATTTGTCAAGCGCCTTGGCTCATTTTGAACGGCCACCGTTCGCGAAGGGTCCACATTCTCGGTATCCGTCATTTACAAACGGCAAATTTGGTCTATTGTCACGAAAGTTGCAGTCATTTGGCACTTGGTGAAATCAGCTTCGAGATTCTTCCGACTCAGGCCGGGAAGGCGAGTCCTCTCCCTCGTCACGGTGACGTCTGTTTTCTGCGGTTCGATCATGTCGTATGGCGCGGAAAAGATCCAAATCAGCGAGGGCACCGACAAGGCCGAACTTCCGAGCAAGGCTCCGATTGACGATCTGTTCTCGAAACCGCTCGATTTTCAGAGATTTCGAAGCGGTGACGGCGGCGGCTCCCTGATTCCCAGTTTGCCGGCCCCAATTCAGCCGACGAACCTGCGGAAAGACCAACTTGAAAAGAAGAAGTGGCTCCAGAATGAGACCGAGAACCTGGATCAGGACGCAGCGTTGAAGCAGATTTTCGGCATCAAGGAGTACGACTTCGAAGGTCTGGGGGCTCCATCGAAGGGGGGCCTTGGCGACCTTTGGGGGGGATCCTCCCCGACGAAACGCCCGAATCACTTCGGTCGCGACTTGGATGCCCCTTCCCCGTGGAACAAATCGGGAAGAAACAGCAGGGATCTCACCGGCCCCCCAGCCATGGGCCTCACGAATCGGGACCGGTCGAATCGCCCTGATTCAACGATGGAAGAGGAAAACTCTGACGGAAACGGGACGATCGCCGAACTCAACTTGAACAATCTCTTCCGTCCGACGCAAACGCTGCAACCTTCCGAGCGCATTCCGGCTGGAATGATTCGCATGCCTTCCGGGCCAAACGGCATCAGCCAGTTCCTCAATCAAACATTTGCCGGATCATCGGCCGGCGATCGCGAGAAGGAACTTCGAGCGCAAGAGTTTGAAAAACTGCTCAAAGGTCCTCGACTCCTGCCGAGCCGGAATAACGACCCGATCAATTCGCTTCCGGACGGCACGAGGCAGGAGCTCAACCCGATTAGAGGGACACGGCTCGACGAGGATTCCGCTTCGGCCGTGAAGGCCTTTGGAGCCGGAAACTTGCCCGGCCTGGGAGCGCCCTTGAGACCGGGGCTGTTTGATTCTTTCAACGCGAAAGTGCTCGGTTCCTCGAGTTTGGCGCCATCCATTGCCGCTCCGCCGCCTTCGCCGATTATGAACGCCAAGCCGCCGGTTCTGGAAATACCGCGGCGGAAGTTCTGATCACAGCTCCCAGCGAAAGACCGATACGTGTTGGCCCGCGTGCCACGATGCGCCGGGCGGAACATCCACCAAACCGTTCGCGACGGCGAGCGAACTTAACGCGTGCGAAGCTTGCAGTCCTGCCGAGCGAACTGCCCCGTCACGCCCCACCGTCACGCGCATAAAATGCCGCCGATCCCCGCGATTGCTCAGGTCCTCCGCCAGGGCGCCCAGGTGCGACGACAGGTGGACTTCTGCGGCGCCTTGGAGTCGGAGCAGAGCGGGCCTGACCAAGATGAGGAAGGTAACGAATGCGGAGACGGGATTGCCTGGCAGGCCGAACAGGAACTTGTCGCGCCACGTGCCAAATACGAACGGTTTTCCCGGCTTCATCGCGACCCTCCACAAAGCCAGCTCGCCTCCCAAGCTCTCGAAAGCCTCCTTCACGAAATCGAATTCGCCAACCGACACTCCTCCTGCTGTCACCACCGAATCGCATTCTCGGAATGCCCGATCCAAGCTCGCTCGCGTCATTTCCAGCGTGTCTTTGGCGATTGGGTAGATTTTTGGCTTTCCTCCTACTTGCTCCACCAGGGCAGCAAGGCTGCCACGATTGCTCTCGTAAACCTGAGCGGGAGCAAGCTTCTGTCCTCCTTCCGCCAGTTCGCTCCCGGTCGCAAGGAGTCCGACCACGGGGCGCCGCCTGACTGTGACTTGGGCCACCCCCGCAGCCGCCAGAACTCCGATTCGAGCCGCGGTCAAACGCTCCCCGGCCGCGCCAAGGATTGTCCCCTGCTTTACGTCCTCGCCCTTTAGCCGAACGTTTTCCCATGGCCGGACAGTGTCCAGAAAGAAGACGTTATCGGCATTCTCGGAGTCCTTTCGGGTATCCTCTTGCATGACGACGGCGTCGGCTCCTCGCGGCATTGGGGAACCCGTGAAGATTCGGACGCAGGCGCCGCGCGCGACCTCGCCCTGAAAGACGTCGCCGGCGGCGATCCGGCCTGCCATGCGCAAGATCACTGGATTCTCGGCGCCGGCGCGAAGGAGATCCTGAGCAACCACGGCATACCCATCCATCGCCGAATTGTCGAACGAGGGTAGGTCGATTGGCGAGGTCACTGCGGCGGCCAAGATTCGATTCGCTGATTCCGTCAGAGTTTTGGTCTCGGTCTCCAAAGGCGAGATCCGCGAAAGAATGCGTTCTTGGGCGTCTTCCACCGTAAGCATGGCTGGGCCTTTCAGTTATGAACTAATTGACACGTCAGTCTGAAACCTCCTCCACCAGGGCCTTGGCTGGCCGGCCTGAGGGTCCCAGCCTGATCTCCGGGATCAGCATCAGGCTCGAGGCGACGATTAATCCCGCCGAAATCCAACCCAACGACTCGACCGAAATCTGCCGCACGAGGTGAAACGCCACCAGCGGCGCCAAGATGCCGCGAACGCCGGTCAGGCAAGTGTGGACCGACATATAATCTGCGACATGCTCCGCAGGCGCAAACTTGGTCACCCACAAACTCCAAGCGACGTCGCCGCCCGCGTTCGAGATTCCGAAGACGACCGCGCCGATGAGAAGTCCGGTGACGTCCGAGCTGGCAAAAAAGCTGAGAATTCCGAGAGCGAAACCCACATTGAGGATCGCCCGCAAGGCGAAGAAATTCGTGCGGTCGAACAACCATCCCCAGATCGGGCTCAAGACGAGACGCGCGGCGTTCGGGATCACACCGATGAGAAACGCGATCTCGCCGACGCTCAAGGTCAGCCCGTATTGTGGATTGGCCAGGTATTCGACTCTCATCGGAAACATCATCAGATTGGCAAATCCCATCAACATCCAGCAAATCAGCGTTCGACGGAACAGGGCGTCTTCGCGCGCAAACCGCAGCGCGCGGAACGGATGAGTGCCGCCTTGCACGGTCAACATCCGGGAAGGGTACCGAGCCAGGCAATAACTCGCGAAGGCGAACGTCGCGGCGAAGAACAGCAACAACCATCGGAAGTAGCCAACGTGTTCCGACAGGAATCGTCCCCCGAGATCGCTGAACAGCGCCGCGGTCCCAATCCGCACCATGACCGTTCTGGAGAAAAGGTGTCCCCGCGTTTTTTCCGGGTAGTTCTCCTGATAAATCTGAGTGAGCAACGGAATCGCCGCTGACGAAGCGGTCATGGCCAGCACGCTGCCGGCGACAAAGACCCCCAACTTTGGAGCCGCCGCCATGATCAAAAAGCAACCGGAGCCCGCCGCAGCTAACAGCGAGGCCGCGCGCGCGGTCTTCCAACCGAGCGCCGCGACGCCTGAGACGACGAGCGGCGTCAGCATCAATCCCAGACTCCCGCCCCCCGCCACGAGCGCCTTGGCCGTCGCTCCCGCTTCGAACCAACGAACCGCGATCAGCAGCAAGAACGTTGTTCCCGCGGTTTCCAGAACGCCGCTGGCAACTGCGCGCCACTTTTCGTAGCGATAGGTTACTTCCGTGTCGGTGCCCCGAACCATCGACCCAGATTAATCGTCCAAGCCGGGTGCCTGCAAATTAATCTCTTCCGTTTGTCCCGCTGCAGACTGTATCGTCGCTTGCTATGAACGGTCCATTCGTAGCCGACGACGAAGGGAGGCACTCAGTGAACCAGGTGGCTTTGATCACCGGCGCCTCGCGCGGCATTGGCCGTGGCATCGCTCTGGAGCTTGCCAAAATCGGTTTTGATCTCGTCGTCAATTACGCGGGAAATCAAAGTGCGGCGCAAGAAACGGCTTCAGACTGCGTGAACGCCGCCCGGTCTTCCTCCCGGCGAATCCGCGCGGAAATCTGCCAAGCGGATATCGGCCTGCCACTGGACCGTGAGAGACTCCTTGACTTCGCGAAGCGCGCCTTTGGCCGTCTCGATCTATTGGTGAACAACGCCGGGATCACCTCGATCGGACGCGCTGATATCCTGGACGCCACGGAGGAAAATTTTGACCGGCTCATGGCCATCAATCTCAAAGGTCCTTACTTCCTGACGCAACGCGCCGCCAAATGGATGATTGAACAGGCGGGGGCGCGGCGCCCCGCGTCAGAAGAATCGGGTCAAGGCAACGTCGCTGCGTTTTCCTATCGGCCCAAGATCATCACCATTTCGTCCATCAGCGCCTACGCCGTTTCGACGAATCGCGGCGATTATTGCCTCGCCAAGGCCGCCCTCGAGATGTTGACCAAGCTCTACGCCGCGCGCCTGGCCGAGTTCGGAATCAACGTGTATGAAGTCCGGCCCGGCGTGATCGCCACCGACATGACCGCGCCGGTGAAGGAGAAATACGACAAGCTCATCGCCGAGGGGCTGACACCGATCCGGCGTTGGGGGACGCCCGAAGATGTCGGCAAAGCCGTCGCCGCCATCGCGCAAGACTTGCTCCCGTTCAGCACCGGCGAAATCATCAATGTCGATGGCGGATTCCATTTGCGGCGGTTGTGAAACCACACGAAATGCAGGAAATGAGAAAGATGAGCGGATTGGTCTTCGTTCGTGTGTTTCGTGTGTTTCGTGGGCCAAACTTCTGTTGCGGCTCCGCCAAACCGTTTCTTTCGTCGTGTGAATCGCTGAAATCAACATGAAGGACCAACGTCTTGAAATCAAGGAAGCCCTCGAAAGCCTGAAGGCCGCCGAGCGCGCCTCAGACTTCGAGGACTTGGCCGTCCATCTGGCCAAGCGGCGTTGGCCCGAACTGGTCGCCACGGAAAGAAAGTCCGACGGCGGTGAAGACGCGACTTCCTTCTACCGCGGCGCCGACGGCAAGCGGCGCCGCCTCGCCTGCTCGCTGACGGGCACGTAGGAGAAGGTCCGCGCCGACGCCGAGCGGCAGCGGCAGCGCGGTCTCCAGACCGACGTCCTGGTCTTCGCAACCACTGAGCCGGTCAGCAATCTCCTCATTTCCGAGTGGCGACGGGAGTTCGAGAAGAAATTCGGCCACGAATTGGAGGTGCTCGCTCAGGCGGAGCTCATCAGTGAGCTGGAAAAGCCGGAGAACGATTGGCTCTGTGTGCGGTACCTGCGGCTCCATCCGGTTCAGCAAAATCTCGCCACCTATTTCGAACATGTCATCGGCCGGTGCGACAAGCTCCTGCTGGCCGGGATCGACCCCAAAGCCGGCGACCCGCAAACCTGCAAACGCCTGGACCTCGCCAATGTCTATATCGAACTCAGCACCGACCTGCGACGGCCGCGGCGGAAAAACGAAAAAGCACCCCGGCGCGACCGGCTCGAGTTGAAGGGCATGCCCGGTGCAGAAGACTCGATCCCGGTTTCCGCAATGGAAGCGGCGTCCGAACATCGCCGCTTGGTGCTGACGGGCAAGCCCGGTTCTGGCAAGACGACTTTCGTCCGGCATCTTTGCCTCTGTTTCGCTCAGCACTTCCGGCATCCCGAGGCGGACTGGCTGGCCCGGCTCAATCGCTTCGGCTGGCGCGATGAGGCCTTCGTCCCCGTGATCGTTGAATTGCGCTTCTTTGCTCGCAGCCTTTCCCCGGAGGTCAAAGGCAAGCCCCAGCCTCGCGCACTTTGGGACTTTTTCGTCAACCAGACGCTCAAGCCGAACGCCATGGAAGGCCTGCAGGAAAGCCTCCTCCGAGCGGTTGAAGCCGGCAGGGCCTTGGTGATCTTTGAAGGTTTGGACGAAGTGCCCACCGGGCCGCAGCGCGCTCACGTCAAACAAGCCATCGAGGAATTCGCCGCCGCCGCCCAGTTCAAAGCCAGCCGCGTGCTGGTGACCTGTCGCAGCCGGGCCTACGCCCAGCCCGCCCTTCACCTCAAGGACATCGCGCACCAGAAACAACCCGATTTCACCGAAGCGCCGCTGGCGGATTTCGATCAGCCGCGAATCCTCCGCTTCACTCAGTCCTGGTATGCGGAACTGGCCCGGCTGGACCCGAACCTGCGAGGCGCGGAATCCGCCCGGGCCGACCGTCTTTACCGGGCCATCCAAGCTCCGTCGCTTTGGCCCCAAGCGGGCCGGTCCATGCTGCTCACGGTCATGGCCAATGTTCACGCCCGGAACGACAAGCTCCCGGAAGAACGCGCCCAGGTCTATGCCGAGATGGTCGAAATCTTGGTGGAAAGCTGGGACAACGTCCGGCTCGAAGACCTCGCCCCGCTGCGCCGTCTTCTCGAAGCGGCGCGCAAAGACAAAAAGGACCTCATCCGCTTCCTCAGCGAATTGGCCTACGACGCGCAGACTCGCGACCAGGGCAAAGGAGGGGGCCGCGACGCCCTCGCCGACATTCCCAGGCACGGCCAGGACGGTCTCCTGGAAAAACTGGCCGCCTTTTGCGGAAGCCATGACCAGGCCAAGGATTTGATCGAAGCCGTCGAGCAACGCGCCGGGCTGCTGGTTTCGCCCGATCCGGGGTCCGACGTTTTCCAGTTCCCTCACCGGTCATTTCAGGAATACCTCGCGGGCGCATACCTGGCGGACCTCGGCGACTTCGACACCAAAGCGGTCGAACTCGTGGATGAAGCGGAACGGAAAGGCCGCGCGCGACCGGATCGCCGGGCGCCCAGACCCGACGCCGACGCGCAGGACGTGGGCTATTGGGACGAAACCCTTAAATGGGCCGCCGGCTGGATTGCCCACGTCTGCGAGACCACGCGGTTCTGGAAGGACGTGCCCACCGTGGCCAACGCCCTCTGCGACGACGAAAGCTGCGGCCCGTCCACGCGCCGGCATAAGATCAGCCTGGCGGCCGAGTTGCTGACCGAAATGGGGCGGGACAAACTCAACAACCCGCGCACCTCCGGCGGCGCCAAGTGCCTGGAGCGCGTGCAACGCCTCTTGTTGGACCGGTCCCAAAATCGAGGCTTGCCGCCCGAAGAACGGGCGGAATCGGGGCGGCGGCTCGGCTTGCTCGGCGACCCGCGTCCCGGCGTCGTGCCGCGGTCGCTAGATGACCTCGCCGAGATGGAGTTCTGCTACGTGCCGCCAGGGCCGTTCTGGATGGGTGAGGAGAAGGAATTGCACCGCAACGAAACTCTCGACCAAGGCTTTTGGATCGCACGCTACCCGGTCACCGTCGCCCAGTTCAGTCTGTTTTTGGACCAAGACGGCTACCGGCAGGAGCAATGGTGGCCGGAGGCGATCAAAGCAGGGCTTTGGAAAGAAGGGAAGATTGCCAGCCGGTATTGGTCCTTCGAGGAGGAGAAGGTGCTCGACGAATGGCGGGAAAGGCCCGGTGACTCCGGACCTCGTTTCACGCCGCCCAACCATCCGGTGGTTGATGTGAATTGGTATGAAGCCCTGGCCTTCTGCCGATGGCTTAACTCGCGCCTGCAACTGCCGGCGGGTTTGCGCATCGTTTTGCCTTCGGAAGCCGAATGGGAGAAGGCGGCGCGGGGTGGAGAAGATGTCCTCGCCGAGCCGCTCATCCGCTCCGTGTCCGCCGGGCTGGCCGCACCTAGCGGACTCGCTGAGGAGCCTAATCCGCACGGCAAAAGAGGATTTCCGTGGGGCGATGAATTTGACCCCAACCTCGCGGATTGTCACGAAACCGGCATCAAGGCAACCAGCGCGGCCTGCTGCTTTCCGGATGGAGTCAGTCCGTGCGGCGCACATGATCTAAGTGGCAACGTTTGGGAGTGGACCCGAAGCCTCTGGGGCAAAGGCTGGGAGAAGGCGAGCTTCGGCTATCCTTACACGCCAGCGGATGATCGAGAGAATCTGGACGCATCACGCGAGGTGCTCCGTGTGTTGCGCGGCGGCTCGTGGGACGACTTTGCCGGCCGCGCGCGCTGTGCTATTCGCTTCGGGTTCGGGCCCGTCTTCCGGCTCTCCAATGTGGGTTTTCGGGTGGTGGCGTCCCCATTCTCTGTTCTCTGAGTTCTCTGGACTCTGTTGCACTGGGCACTTTCCTCGTTCGGAGTCCCGGCTTCAGCCGGCTGGACGTCGAAAGTTCCGGAGCGCCAAGATTTGTCCTGAGTCCCACCGGCTGAAGCCGGGACTCCGAGCGATGTAACTCCGCTCCTCACAACTGAGCACAGTTTCCAGTCCTCGCCGTCGCCGCGGCCAATTCTTCGCAGGCACTCCCGTGCGCTGGTTCGGAGTCCCGGCTTTAGTCGGCCGGGCGTTGGAAGTTCCGGAACGCTCGGGTTTGTCCCGAGTCCCACCGGCTGAAGCCGGGACTCCGAGCGACGGAACTGCGCACCTTACAACTCCGGTGCGTCCCATCCTTTGCCGTAGTCGCGAATGGGAAAATTCTTCCAGATGCGTGCCGCTTCGTCGCGACCCATTGCGTGCAGATACTCTTGCGCGCTACTCCAGGGCCATTCGGTCCAGCACTTCACGTAACGATGATGCACCGGATTGTTGTGAACGTAGTTGACCGTCGCCCAGAAATGACGCTCGCTCCGCATGAACCGTTCGGTTGCACGATGAAATACTTGCCTTCCCCGCTTGTTTTCCTCGCCGTTCCAAGCGTGCGCCGTGCGTCCATGGAAGCGGCCGAGTTCCCACAGCAACCGGAGAACGTTCGGTGTCTCCACAAGAGCGTGATAATGGTTCGGCAGGACGCACCAAGCGACCATGCGCGCGGCATGTGCCGACAGAAGCTCCAGCCACGCTTCGGAAAACTGATCCATGCGTTCTGGGTTCAGCCCGATGTGCGGTTCATGTTCGTAGCAGGCACCACTAATAAAGAAGTGGACGTGGCCGTAGTTCGGTCGATGAGGTGGCGAGTGCCACGGGTGATGCCGATCTTTCCGCCAGGCAAGTAGGTCAGCCTGTTGTTTGGGTGTCAATTGCCGCCACAGATAAGCGGGACGGAACATGGCCGAAGGATATCAAGTTGCGCCTGGATTATCGAGCCGATTCTGGGTTCGGAGTCCCGGCTTGAGCCGGCCGGACGCTGGAAGTTCCGGAACCGGCTGGACTTGTCCTGCGTCGCACCGGCTGAAGCCGGGACTCCGAACGAAGCCACCCCGAGCCGTGGAGCTCGGCGACATCCCAAGCCGCGCCCTGGTCGCGGCTCATGCTCCGCCGAGGTTCAGGTTCGGAGTCCCGGCTTGAGCCGGCCGGACGCTGGAGATTCCTGAGTCGCCTGGACTTGTCCTGCGTCGCACCGGCTGAAGCCGGGACTCCGAACGAAGCCACCCCGAGCCGTGGAGTTCGGCGACATCTCAAGCCGTGCCCTGGTCGCGGCTCATGCTCCGCCGAGGTCCAGGTTCGGAGTTCCGGCTTGAGCCGGCCGGACGCTGGAGATTCCTGAGCCGCCTGGACTTATCCTGCGTCGCACCGGCTGAAGCCGGGACTCCAAACAGAGGAGCAGAGTTCAGAACGTTCAGAGTTCAGAGAATGGGGACGCCACCACCCGAAAACCGATGCTCCTGCGCCGGAGGTCGGGAACGCCCCTGCCGCGGTACGCACAACGCGCGCCGACGGCGTCGGAGTTGCAGGAGCCGCCCCGCAACACACGGGCGCCAGTAGCTTCTCGATTCTGGTCGGCTTGCTTCTCGTAATTCCGGTAGTCGCCACACCATTTCGTCAGGCACCATTCCCACACATTGCCGGCCATGTCCTGCGCTCCACAAACCGCCTGGCCGATGGGAAACAAGCCCACCGCGCTGGTGTGGCGGATTCCAGCCTCGTAGCAATTGCAGCGGGTGGCCGAGTCATCCTGGTCTTTCGATCCCCACGGGAAGTCCCGCCCATCGGTGTGCCGTGCCGCGCGTTCCCACTCGGCTTCGGTGGGCAACCGGATTTTCCAGTCCTGGCCGGGGAGTTTCAGTTCTTCGGGGGCAAAGGCTAGGTTGAGCCAGTGGCAGAAAGCGGCAGCCTCGAACCACGTCACGCCGACGCGCGGATGATTGGGGGTCTGAAAAACGCTGGCGTAGTCGTCCGGGCGTTTTCGCAGCTCGTGCTCGCGCCATTGCCATCCGGCGTGAGTCCAGAGATCTTGCCGCTCGTAGCCATTGTCCCGAATGAAGAGCTCATACTGCGCCACCGTGACGGGATACCGGGCGACGCAGAACGGATGCTCGATTCGATGCGCGAACTGGCGGTGGTCCTGATGAGCCACCTTGCCGCCCATGATGAATTCACCCGGCGGGATCACGTTGCGCCAATAACCGGCGGGTCGAACAGCGCCGCCGCCCGTCCGGCAAAACTCGGCGTCTGGCCGCGCGCTTGGATTTTCGTCTGGTCCTTTTCCCAGGCGTCCTTGTCCGCGAGGTAGCCGCCGGCGAGGAACTCCTGGAAGCGGTAGGTGAATTGGAAGGTCCAGGAGGACCAGCGCATGGCCGTGTTCCAGGGCGGCTTGAAGAGCGGGAATGGCTGACTCCAGATTCTTCTTCTTCATCCACTCCACCTGGTACTCCCAGATATGGCGGGATTCGCCTGCCGCGGGAAGCGGGGCCGGGCAAGCCGCGGCTAATCGGCGCAGTTCCACCCACACGGGCACTGGGGGGCGGTGACTTCACAATTCCGCCACGGAGATCCTTCAACCAGTCGCCCGCCAGGCCGAGGTGCTGCGGCGCCAGGCCGAAGGTTAGATATCGGAACAAGGTGGATTTCCCGGAACCCGGGGCGCCGAGGAAGACGGAGCGGTCCTCGGCGAACACGGCCTCAACGGCGGTGAGCGGCTCGGTTTCGCGCTCGCCAAGCCGGCCTGGGTCGAGATGGGAAGCGGCTCGAAATCGCTGTCCGTCGATCGCCCGACGGCCTCGGAGCATTCTGCCAGTTGCCGTCATAGGCAGGCGAGGACAAAGCGGCGCGGTGGTGGGCGCTCCGGTGCATCCCTAAGTTGTTGGCGACGGGGAGTGGCGGTGGGCGTCCCGCTTGCCGCAGAGGGCGCGCGTCTCGCCGCCCGGCGTGGGCCGCAAATTTCGCAGAACTTCCCAGTTCCACGCAGAGTCCACCGGGCGAGACGCACCGGCTCTCCGGCAGGCGAGGCGCCCGCCGCTACGAACAAATCAACGAAGCGCCGTTCAGGCTTGCAGCCCTGCTTTCGCTCCGTAAATTCTCGGCGAACTGTGGCACTCACGGATTTCTAGAATCGGCATGGCTATCAAGATCGACGCTCGGCTGACACCGCAAAAGCTGCTTCCGAAGATCACGCGGCTGTTCGAGCTTTCCGCGGAGAAAATCCTCAGCCTCGAAAAGACGTGGGATTCCTCCAAAGGCACGCCTGTCTTCACGGTGAAGGGGCAGTACACCTCGCGCGGCTGGACGGAGTGGACGCAGGGCTTCCAGTTCGGCTCGGCCTTGCTCCAGTTCGACGCCACGGGCGACACTCGTCTTCTCGAGATGGGCCGCCGCAAGACCGTGGAGCTGATGGCCACGCACGTCTCGCATGTCGGCGTCCACGACCACGGTTTCAACAATATCTCGACCTACGGCAATCTGCTGCGGTTAATGCGTGAAGGAAAACTGCCGTTCAACGAGCGTGAAAAGGACTTCTACGAGCTGGCGCTGAAGGTCTCCGGAGCCGTCCAGGCCGCTCGCTGGTCAACCACCGCCGACGGCGCAGGCTACATCTATTCCTTCAACGGACCGCATTCGCTTTTTATCGACACGATGCGGTCGCTCCGTTCCTTGGGGGTGGCGCACCAACTCGGCCACGTGCTCATGGGCGAACGGGACCAAAAGATTTCGCTGCTGCAAAGATTGGTCGAACATGCGGCCACGACCGCGAAATACAACGTCTATTACGGCGAAAGCCACGACGCTTACGACGTGCGCGGCCGAACCGCGCACGAGAGCATCTTCAACCGGAACGACGGCAGCTATCGGTGTCCGAGCTCGCAACAAGGCTATTCTCCGTTCAGCACCTGGATGCGAGGGCTGGCCTGGGCCATGTGCGGTTTCGCCGAGCAACTGGAGTTCTTTGAGACGATCTCGGATGAGGACCTCGACACCGCGACCCGCCACGACGCCGTCCCTCGGGAGCACAACTTGTTTCTGCAATCCATGATCAAAGCCGCGCTTGCGACCGCGGACTTTTACTTGGAGAACACCTGCACGGACGGCATTCCTATGTGGGACACCGGCGCCCCGAATCTCCATCGCCTGGGCGGCTACCTAGGCAAGCCGGCCGATCCGTTCAATCCCTGGGAGCCGGTAGACAGTTCCGCAGCCGCGATTGCCGCGCAAGGACTGGTCCGGCTCGGCAACTACCTCACTGAAAAAGGCCAGAAAAAGTCCGGCGCGCGGTATCGCCAGGCGGGGCTTACGGTGGCTGATACGATTTTTGGCGAACCTTACCTTTCGATCCACGCGCGTCATCAAGGCCTGCTCTTGCATTCCGTCTATCACCGGCCCAACGGTTGGGATCACATTGCGCGCGGTCAGAAGGTGCCGAACGGCGAAAGCTCGATGTGGGGCGATTACCACCTGCGAGAACTGGCGTTGCTGCTCTGGCGCGAGGCGCGGCACGAGCCGTATTTGACTTTTTTCGACTCCAGACCCGAGCCGCAGCCAGGTCGGTGATCGGCTCATCCCAAAGGTTGCGTGAAAAGGCATATTCCTTCATTCCAAGGACCTCGGAGCGCGGGCGGCTCGCCTGCGAGATTCAAAGTCCCTTCCGAAGGTGCAGGCGAGCCG
>JACQWK010000190.1 GCA_016209525.1 Verrucomicrobiota bacterium | reverse complement strand
GGGAGAGGAGGCGCGTTTTTATTGGTTCCCCTCACTCCGGCCCTCTCCCCTGGGGAGAGGGAGACCCGTCCACTGTCCGTTGAAAAGACTGGCGGCTCGCGGTCGATCCCACACGGAAACGACCCTGCCTCTCCCTCTCCGTTCCCTCCGTTGCCACCTGTTCAAAACCACACTCGTGCGTGTCTTGAGTTCTGGCCGCAGCAGCTCGGTTACGGCTCTCGTTTCAGCAGATCCAACACGGCTGCCGTCATGGCGGTCACGCCGGTCTTGATCGACGGTTCCGGGAGCGGATAAAATTGTGCGGAGTGGAGGGAAGGAAGGGCTTTGCCGGTTTCTTGATGGTCTCGATAAACTTCCGGCGCAATCGTTCCCAGCCAGAACATGCAGATCGGAATCTTTTCCGCGGTCCGTCCGTACTCGCCGAAATCCTCCCCTCCCATCACCGGTTTCTGCGGCACGACTTTGTCTTCGCCGAGCCAACTCTGGATGGCCGAAGCTACGCGCCGGGTCAAATCGGGATCATTGTATGTCGCCGGGGTAAATTCATCCTCCAAGGCGACGGAGGGATATTTGTCCTCCGGCAATCCGGCCGCCGCGGCGAGGCCTCGCGTGATCCGATGGATGGCCTGCAACGTGTGTTTCCGAACGTCGTCCGAGTACGAGCGAAGAGTCAATTGAAGCTTCACTTCGTCCGGAATAATGTTGTGCTTGGTGCCGCCATGAATGGATCCAACGGTCACCACGGCGGGTTCGATCGGCGACGTTTCCCTGCTGACGATGGTCTGCAAAGCCAGAATGATCTGTGCGGCCAGCACAACAGGATCTTTGGTGGTATGCGGCCACGCGCCATGGCCGCCCACTCCGCGAATGGTGACATTGACCGAATCGACGTTGGCCAGCGCGAAGCCCTCGACATGACCCACGGTGCCGGCCGGGAGATTGGCGCTGGCGTGCAGCGCCAGACAGTAGTTGGGCTTTGGAAATGTGGTGAGGAGTCCAGCCGCCAAGATCGAGCGGGCGCCTTTGCCGCGTTCTTCGGCCGGTTGGCCAAGCATCACCAGAGTTCCCTGCCATTGATCCTTCAGATGAGCCAAGACGCGGGCGGTGCCGACGAAGACGGTCATGTGGACATCATGGCCGCAGGCGTGCATGACATCGACCGTTTCGCCTCGTTCGTTCTTCGCCTGAGCCTTGCTGGCATAGGGCAGCCCGGTTTGTTCCTTGACCGGCAAGGCATCGAGATCCGTGCGGACCAGAATCGTCGGCCCGGCGCCATTGCGCAGCACGCCAACTACCCCGTTGCCGCCCACGCCGCGGGCGACTTGCAGGCCGGCCCGCTCCAGTTCATCCGCGATTCGTCGGGCGGTTTCCTTTTCTTGGAGCGAAAGCTCCGGATGCGCGTGAAGATGTTTGTAGAGCGAGTCCAAGGAGGAATACTCTTGACCAAGCCGCGTTTGGACCTCGGCGCGCAAGTCTGCACCGAGCGCTGGCAAGTTCAGATGATAGACTGTCGCGGTGAGGCAGAACGCCGCGAACCAGGGGCAAGACGCGGAATGAAGAGGGGAACGTGTCATAAGTGTAACGATCAATACCGCGATTGGCCAAGCCAGTTCAATCCGAAACGCGGACTGCGAAATGTGCGACAGAGCCTGTCCTGAGCGTGCCGGCGTCTGGAGTGCGCGGGATTTATCGGCGCATTGGAAGCACCTGCGACTTCGACTCTGCCAGAAGAGCGCCGGTAAATCGGCGCAGTCCAAACGCTGGCGCGTGGTTTTGAACAGAAGCCAGATCATCGCGGCAGCGTTTGGAGTGCGCGCGCTTGAGCGCCGCTTTGCAAGCACCTGCGACTTCGATTTCGCCAGGAGATCGCCGATCAGCCGGCGCACTCCAAATGCCTGGTGCGTCAGCGGGCAGTATCTTTAGCCGAAGCATGCTCCGACAGCCAGATGGTGTCTGGGTTGTTCGGGGAAGCCACTCCGAGCGGCAATTCATTTCGATATTTGGGAATCGGCTTGGTCCGAGAATCCAGCCATTTGTGCGTCTCGGCGTGGCCGTCCGCGAAGGAAAGTCCGCAAGCGCCGTTGTGATAACTGCCTGGATAATCGAAGATCCTGGCTTCTCTTGGCCTGGCACCGTCGGACATCATCACGCCGAAAGCGCCGTTGTTGATGCTATCGGGATGTTCATCGACCAGGATAAAAATCTGGGCCGGACCAGGGACGGCAAAGTCTCCGAGTTTCCGATACAAACGGTAGGGAGGGCTCGGAAGCCATGTCAGTCCGCCATCGCAAGCGACGGCGGTGCTCATCGCAATGCTCCGAATTCGCGCATAGGTTCTGCCGCCGATTCTTACCTTGCTCAGATCGGCCGGGCATTTGAACACCCCCGCTGAGGGCGCGTAGGGACCCAGCCTCGCCCAGCGAGGATCGAGGAGCTTTTGCGTATTCGTGTTGTCCGAGTTGGAGGTAAAGTCGAGCCAGCCCGCGACCCAGCCGGGCTCATCCGCGCCCGTGCTGTTCCGAACGCAGATTTCATTGTTGTCTTCCGCATACATCCCCCAGGCAACCTGCAACTGGCGCAGATTGTTCAGGCACTGGATCGCATGGGCTTTGGCCTTGGCTTTGCCCAGGGCGGGCAGCAGCAGCGACGCGAGGATGGCAATAATCGCGATAACGACCAACAGTTCGATCAAAGTGAAGGCGTCAAAGCCCGAGTTTGGGAATGACCGCCGGCAATGATAAACCTCGTAGAACCTTGTGGAAATCTCACTCTGGCCCTCTCCCCAGAGAGTGGGAATCGCGGTTTGCGTGTCAGGCAACTCGGGATCCCCCATTCCTTCCGAGCGCGGTGGGCAGTTCCCCCTCTCCCGTGGGGAGAGGGCCGGGGTGAGGGGAAACGGCGTGTCAGAATGAAAGAACGGCGTCATTACTTTCCCGGGCGTCATGAGCTCTTCGCTGGATTTGACAGGCGCATCACGCCAACTGCATTCCAAAAGAAAGCAAGCGGGCTCTGGGACACACGTTACAACACCAGAGCCCGCCAATCCTTCTACCCAGAAGGAAATTCAACTTACTCGTAGCTAATGATCAGGTTTCCGCCCTGGACTCTGACCGTTCTGATCTTAACTGCCGAACTGCTTCGGATGCGATAGAACTTCGCAGTCGTAGGAGTTGGCACCGTGATTGTCTTCGCGCTCGCGTTCACGGCGGCGCTCGCGAGGACCAAGTACGGTCCAATGACAGTATCGGCCACATGCAATTCTGCCGCGGCCGGCGGAACGCTCAGCGCCACGCAGGTAGCAGCGCCGGCGCCTGTCAGCGGCGGGCCGTCCGCGGTTGGACCACCTAACGCAGCCACCTCCTCGTCCGTCAAGGCCACGTCACGAAATTGGAGCGCACTGATCAGCGCGGTGCTCTGCTCGTTGTCGTCGCCATCGTTGAACATGAAGATTTCCGCCGGCAACGAGAAGCGGCCATCGATGTTCGCGCCGTCGCCGCTCACATCTTCGCGGTGCTTGACGCCGTTCACATACTTCGCGAAACGCTTCGGCGTCGAAGTCATATCCGCGACGAACGCGACCCTGGCCCACGTTTCACGCTGATGGCTGTTCGCCGGGTTGATGCCGTCATAATTCGAGCAGCAGCCTTTCCCGTACGATCCGTCCGAACCTCGCCAGAAAAGGTCTCCGTCATTGTTTTGAGCCAGGTCATGAGTGCGCAAGATCGTGCCGAAGCCGTGGCCTTGGCCCCAGTAAAGATCCGCAATCAGCGTCCATTTATTGGCGTTCTTGCCGCCGCCGCTGGCCGCGAGACCGGGTTTGACGCGGATGCCCGTTTTGCGGAAGTCCTCGCCGTTCTCGTTGCGGGGGATCGCCAGAAACCGAGCGGTCTTTCCACCGATGCCCGGAACGTCGGCGAACGCACCCTGGCCGCTCGTGCCAAACGAATAATGGCTGGCGATTGCGTTGTCGATGTAGGCGATTGGGCTTCCAACCGTGGCGTTCAAATTACCGTCGAAGGTCCAATGCGCTTTCACATCGGCCGCCACGGTTTGGGGCTCGGGAATACCTCCGGCGGACGGACCTCCCAGGGCCGCGACTTCGTCATCCGTCAACGCCTCGGGCCGGATTTGAATCGAGTTGACGAGCGCCGTGCTTTGCTCGTTATCGTCGCCGTCGTTGAACAGGTAAATCTCCGCGGGCAGCGAAAAGCGGCCGTCAATGTTCGCGCCGTCGCCGCTCACATCTTCGCGGTGCTTGACCCCGTTCACATATTTGGCAAACCGTTTTGGCGTCGAGGTCATATCCGCGACGAACGTGACTCGCGCCCAGGTTTCTCGCTGATGGCTGTTCGCCGCGTTAATGCCGTCATAGTTGGAGCAACATCCCTTCCCATACGAGCCGTCCGAGCCGCGCCAAAAGAGATCACCGTCATTGTTCTGACTCAGGTCGTGAGTGCGCAGGATCGTGCCAAATCCATGGCCCTGACCCCAATAAAGATCCACGATCATCGTCCACTTATTGGCGTTCTTGCCGCCGCCGCTCGGCGCCAGACCAGTGCTCACCCGGAGCCCGGTTTTGCGGAAGTCTTCGCCATTTTCATTCCGCGGGATGGCCAAGAACTGCGCAGGCTGGCCGCCGATGGCCGGCACGTCCGCGAACGCGCCTTGGCCGCTCGTTCCAAAGGAGTAATGGCTCGCAATCGAAGCGTCGATATACTGCGCGGTCGTGCCGGTCTTGGCTTGGAGGCTGCCATTAAATTCCCACTGCGCCGCCACGCCGGTCGCCTGGGCTTTGGCCGGGGCCGGGATGCCGTTCGCCGAAGGGCCGCCCAGCGCTGCGACTTCTTCATCGGTCAAGGCCCCTTCACGGAATTGAATGGCACTGACCAACGCGGTGCTCTGCTCGTTGTCATCGCCGTCGTTGAACATGAAAATCTCCGCCGGCAAAGAGAAACGGCCATCGATGTTCGCGCCGTCCCCGCTCACGTCTTCGCGATGCTTGACACCGTTCACATATTTGGCAAAGCGCTTCGGCGTCGAAGTCATGTCCGCGACGAACGTGACCCGCGCCCACGTTTCCCGCTGATGGCTGTTCGCCGGATTGATCCCGTCGTAGTTCGAGCAGCAACCCTTGCCGTACGACCCGTCCGAACCGCGCCAGAAAAGGTCGCCGTCGTTGTTTTGAGCCAGGTCGTGAGTGCGCAGGATCGTGCCGAACCCGTGACCCTGGCCCCAATAAAGATCCACGATTAGCGTCCACTGATTGGCGTTCTTGCCGCCGCCACTTGCGGCCAAGCCGGGTTTCACGCGAATGCCGGTCTTGCGAAAATCTTCGCCATTCTCGTTGCGCGGAATGACGAGAAACTTCATCGGCTGCCCGTTCACCGCGGGGACCGCCGCATGTTCGCCCTGGCCGCTCGTGCCGAACGAGTAATGGCTGGCGATCGAAGTGTCGATGTAAGTGATGTCGCTTCCGATGGCGGCTTTAAGGGTGCTATCGTCGAACGTCCAATAGCCCGTCGCCGCCGGTCCGCTGACGTTTTCGCAAGCCCCGGGTGTCGTTGAAAACGACCACGAGCTCGTTACGGAGTTGCCCGAACCGTCGGCGAAAGAGAGTGTGACCGGGTACGTTCCTTCGGGCACATGTCCCGGATGACGGTAACTGATCGTAGTCTGCTTGCCGCTCTTGGTGATGACCGGAGTGAGGGTGGAATCCTTGACCACTAATTTGACCGTGGCCGGATTCAACGTGGTGGTCTCCTCGGTGACGACGACATCCAGGCTCAGTTTGGGGTTCACACCCGTTTCGTTGGGAGCCGGTTTGACGTTGCTGATGAACGGCCCGACAGCTCCGGTGCGATCACGGTAGGCCTTGATGTGCCCGGTCGTCGCGCGGTCGTTGACGAGGATGCGTTTGCCTGAGCTGTCGAACGAATACAGTTCGCAGTTCGCCGCCGAGCCTGCTTCGAACCACAGCAACCGCACGCCATAGATGCCGGCCTCCTGCACCGCAAATGAAAAGACGGATTCGGATGCGCCGCGAGTTCCATCGAAGATACCGACCACCGGGGCCGTGACGTCGCGGGGATCGCTTCCCACGGTCAGCTTGAAGCCGTCGTCGCTCGTCACTCCGAGCGTGACCAAACCCGCGGGCAAATCCAAATAGCTGATGCTCTCAATCACGATGTTGTCAACCGCGTCGGCGCCGTCCGCACCCACGCCGGGGTAACCCGGAATCGGATCATCCGTCGTAAACTGGCCCACCCCGGCCTGATCGGCGTCGAAGTTGATCGTGGTAAGGTTGAACGTGCCGTCGGCGTTGGCACCGGTCTTACTGGAGATGTTTGGACCAGAGAGCCCGGCCAACTGTTTCTCCGCCGCGCCCGTGCTTCCCGGAGCCGGTGAGGCCACTTGATAGACGCGCGCCTTGAACCCGCTGGAGCCGGTGTTGATCGTGGCGGGCGCTACCTTCGCAGACGCCGGAATCGTCGCATAGGTGGCAACCGAGAAATCGAAGGCGAACTTCTTGCTCGTGTCGTAAGTGAGTTCAACTTTGTGAGTGGATCCAGAAGCGAGCAGCCGGGGAGGGGTATAAGCGATGGTCCGCGTGTTGCCTTGGCTCGTGACCGAGGGCGTAACTGAGGCGCCGTCAAACGTCAACTGAACCGTGGGGGTCGTGAGATTCTGCACCACAATCGACACCGATGCGTCGGGACGGACGTTTTGAGCGGCGGGCGACTTCGACGACACATATGATCCGGTTCCGACGGCCGTGGTCGTGATACTGACGTCGTCGATCCAGTGATTGTTCCGGATCGCGGCGGTGAGTTCGCCGGTTCCGGCGCCAAATCCAAAAACGCCGGAGGTGGGTGTGTAACCGATCCCCACGTTGTCATAGACCTTCACACCGTCGTACGTCACGTCCAGAGTGCCGTCCGGGTCGAGCTTGACCTCGACGGCCGCGTAGCGCGCGGCGGTTGAAGACGACGGGTAGGTCTGAAGGCCGTTGAATCGTCGCGCGGCTACCTTGGCTCCGCCGAACCTGACAATAATGCCAGGGGCGTCGCCGGGGTCGTTGCCGTTGGCGTTGAAACCGGCGAGGTTGTCGATGGTGTCGAACGAAATGATCAACCCTTTGCTCGCCGAGGGACCGTCACTGGTGGAGCCACCTTCCCGGAACGCGACGTCTGCGGCGAGATCATTGGCGAGCACGAAACTGAATCCCTGCGCGCCCAGCGCTGTGCCGCCACCGACGGCCGCCTTGAAAGTAGCGGTAAAGCTTTGAATGACCGCGCCGCTGTTGAAGTCGGGCAAGATGTACGCTCCGTTTTGAGGAAGCGGTTTCGGCGGATCGGCCGGCGGAAGGTCGGCAAGGTCGGTCAGTTTGAGTACTCCGTCCTCGATTTCGGCCACGCCAAGCGCGGTGCCACCCGGATCTGTGCCGAAGTTGGCGTTGAAGGTCGCTGCCTGTCCGGCCACAAGGCCCGCAGCAACGGTGAGAGCCACCGACATCCTAACCCAGAGGGACCTTGATGTGGTCCGCTGTTCTCCGACCCGGAAGATGCAATTGCTAGTCATAGTTTTTCCTGTTGGATTGATTCGAGGACCTCCCCAGAGGTGCGCCGAACGCGATGAGTCCGCTCCAGTCGATCTTTCCAACGACGCTGGATTGATCCGCTGCGGACCACTTGCGTTACGGTCGAGAGGGTCATCGCTCTAGTACGACAGTTGACGCCGCATGGCGCCTGGATCGTAAGGCAATTCTGGTAACGGGCAACTTGTAACGGAAAAGCGATGGGTTTGCCAAGAGGATTCTGCGGAGAGCGATTGTAAGGGCGTGCATCTCCGAATTGTTGGCGGTGTCGTAGCGGCGGCCATCCTAGCTCCGTATAGGGCGCGCATCTTGCCGCCCGGACCGCGGCATTAAATCGCTCGGCGGCTTCGGCTTCGCGTCCAGGCTTCGCCGGGCAGGATGCCCGGCTCTACGGCAGGCGGGCCGCCCGCCGCTACATTGGATCATTGATACTTGATCTCGAGCACGCCTTTGGAAACGGAAGCGCTGGTGATCTTGGAACTGCCCTGCACGCGGAAGAACCGGGCCGAGCCCGTCGTCGCCACCTTGATGCTTTTATTGGCGGAATCGATCTGGGCATCCGAAACGGCGGTGTACGGACCCGTCACGTCGGAGGAAGCCAACAGCCCCACCGCAGTTGTCACAGTGGGAAGGCCTCGGATGATCATGCCGCTGATGCCTCCGGAGTTGTCCTCCATTTCTGCGAACCAGAGGTACTCCCCAGCCTTGATATCCATCGTGATCGTTCTCGGCTGTCCGACGGGAGTCGGAACTCCGCCGACATCCAAATTCACCCCGGAGTAGTTGCCGGTATTTTGGGCCGCTGGGTCTTTCTTGCCATTGATATCATCCACCCAGATCTTGCCGAATCTTCCATTGCTATCGCTCGTTCGACCTTCGAACACCGTCTCGTTGTAGGTCCCAGGATTCTAACCGGCGAAGCGCATGAGCACCTCGGTCCCAGCCGTGTCTGGGTTACGATAGAGGTAGTCGTCTTTGACGATAGCCGGAACCACCACTCCATCGTACATCGCTTCGAAGCCATCTTTAGTTGGGTTGTTGGCGGTCTGGCCCTGCATATAGGGCGCGCTGTCCGGATTGACTTTCTCGGCCAGAGCCGTGTTATCAAAAATGGTCAGCGTGACATTCTTGTTGGCGTCCTTTGAGAAGTCGGTCAGTTTCCAGGTCACGGCTGTCGCATCGGCGTTCGCTGTGCCGGCTAAACTAGCACTACCAGCAACGACGTTGGCAGCGGGATCCGCGAAAGCCCAAGTCGGGATGACATTCCAGTCCTTCAAAGCCTCCGGAAAAGTTCCGGTTGGATCCCCATTGGCATCCACAATTTCCCGTTCGTTTTCAAGTTGGCCGAAATCAATTTTGAACAGCCCTCTTGAAGCAGAGAGATCGACGACAGGCGGCGCAGCGGCGACGGAGCGGATGATCATCCCGCTGATTCCTCCCGAATTGTCTTCCATTTCCGCGAACCAAAGATATTCACCCGCCTTGATCTCCACAGTCATGGTTCTCGGCTGTCCCAATGGAACCTTAAGTCCGCTGGCATTCACGCCGGAGTAATTGCCGGTATTTTGTGCCGCCGGCTCTTTCTTGCCGTTGATATCATCCACCCAGATCTTGCCGTATCGTCCATTGGCGTCGCTTGTTCGACCTTCGAACACCGTCACGTTGTAGAACCCAGGATTTAGATTGGCAAAGCGCATGAGCGCCTCGGTTCCGGCCGTGTCCGGGTTACGATAGAGGTAGTCGTCCTTGACAATGGCGGGAACCAGAACTCCGTCGTACACAGCAGCCAGCCCATCCTTCGTTGGGTTGTTGGCCGTCTGGCCCAACATGTAGGGCGGGCTATCCGGAGTCAGTTTCTCCGCCAGGGCCTTGTTATCCATCATGGTCAGGGTCACGTCGTTGTCGCCGCTATTGGAAAAGTCTTTCAGTTTCCAAGTCACTTCTGTCCCTGCGGCATTCGCCACACCCAGACCTCCGTTGGCCGTTGGGTCCGCGAATGTCCAAGTCGCGATGATATCCCAATCCTTCAGGGGATCCGGAAACTTTCCCGTCGGATTTCCGTCGGCATCCACAATTTCCCTTTCGTTTTCAAGCTGGCCGAAATCTATCTTGAACAGACCCGCCTGAGATCGAATCGCAATCTGCGAGTTCACCGCTGCAAAAGCAACCGCGCACAGCATCCATCTCATGATCTTCATAATGTCAGTTATCGTGGTGTTTCCTGTTGGATTGTTCGGTTGACTGAGGGACCTCCCTGCAGGTTCGCAGAGCGCGATCCGTCCGCTCTAGTCGATCTTGCCAAGGACATTGGATCGATCCGCTGCGGACGACTTGCGTTACGGTCGAGTGGGTCATTGCTCTGGCACGACTTGCGACGCCATGCGGCGTCGATATCGCAAAGCAGCTCTGATAACGGGCCTCTTGTAGCGGAAAGGCCCGCGGTTTGCCAAGAGGATTCTGCGGGGCGCATTTGTAACGGGCGCATCTTGACACTGCCGCCATGCTGGGTAGGGACAGCGCGCCTGCGCTGTCCGCGCCGCGTTCAGCGGCGCAACCTGAAACCGCACGCTAGCCTCGGCACTGAAGTTTCGCCCGCTGAACGCGGGCGCGGACGCCGGAAGCCCGGCGTCCCTACCTTTGTTGACAGTGTCGAGGTGCGTCCACTTGTTACCGGTGCATCCCGCAGGTGTTGGCGACGAGAGGTAGCGGCGGGCATCTCGCCTGCCGTAGAGGGCGCGCGTCCCGCCGCCCGGAGCGGGCCGCAAATCTCACGGTCGTTCCCAGTTCCACGCTGCGTCCGCCAGGCGAGACGCACGACGTTTTCCTCATCTGGCTGAAGAGATGGCACTCCGGGTTCTTAGCGAGGATTGCATCAACTGCACCGAAACTGCAAACTGCTTTCGTTTGTCCGACGCACGACGACGGGCAAGCCGGACTGCGCATTTGGCGGAACGACATGTTGAAACACTTCTTGCTCCGGTCGATAATGATTGGCCCGGAGTGATGGATTGTTGGAGTCCTGAAGTAGGAACCTCCAATACTCCAGAACTCCATTACTCCAACACTCCAATCGGGCTCACGCTGTTTCCTCGAATCCAAGCATACTTCGCATGGGAACAGGCGTTCTGAGGTTGAGTGGACACTTGATGAGCGGCGGAAATGCTGGCTGAATCAAGCAGGAAGTTATGCAAGACTTGATCCTGAAGATCGAAATCGGTAGCGCAGGCGGACTGCGCAGTTACAGCGCCGTGCAGTCGCGGAAGCACATGATCGGGATTCTGGAGTTCTGCTCCCTTCGTTCCGCCCGCTGGAGGCGGTCGGGGACAGCGCGGCGTGCTGTCCCTACCAAACACTGTGTTCGCCTCACTTCGGTCTTAGTCGTAATTCGTTCCTTCACGCCTTTGGAAGTTGCGTTTCTCATGGCTTTCGGATCGACGCAACTCACCGCCGCGCCCGCGCTGAAGCCGTGGTCAACCAACACCCACCCTTCGGACGTGTCGAAATCGCACGTCGAGGGGATCACGGCCGGACCTCACCGTTACACCATTGTGCAAGGGGGCACGATGGATGGCAGGAATTGCCGCTCGCCCATGGGCTGCGGAATTAACCGCGAAGGCGCCTACGTTCAGACCTAGGAATCCAACCGATCCGTCCGGATGGAAAACGTCGGCGACACCGACGTTATCAACCCGTGGCTTTCCAATGGACGAAACACATTCAGAAACGTTGCTGAAATCGTCTCCTCCGCCATCACGCCGGGCATGACGGACGCGGAGAAGGCTTTTGCCCTTTGGTTCCAGGAAATTCAGCATCGCCACCATTCGCCCGGGGACAACCACGAGCTGGGCGACCCCGTCAAAGTCTTCAACGTTTATGGCTACAACACCTGCGGCAACGATTCCATTGCTCTGGCCACGCTCTGGCGTGCCGCCGGCCTGAAAGTCGCGCCGGCCCGCGCGCTTGGGCATTGCATTTCGCAGGTCTTCTACGACGGCTCGTGGCATTTCTATGATGGCGACATGCACTCCGTGTATCTGTTGCGCGACAATGAGACGGTCGCCAGCGAACAGGACATCGTGCGCGATCACGACCTCATCAAACGCACGCACTCGAAAGGAATCCTCTTCCCGGACACTTGGTGGGACGGACAGGGAATGTGCTCGATGTATTTCTACGAAGGCAAAGTCACAGGCGAGAGGAGCGGCAAGGCCGACACGACGATGAACATGGTCTTGCGACCGGGAGAGGCGCTCGTTTGGCGTTGGGGCCAACTCGATCCGCTCAAGTATCACGGCGCCTTGCACACGATGCCCACTTACGAATCGGCCATCTGCAACGGTCTTTGGGAATATCGTCCGGATTTCTCGAAGGCGACCTGGCGAAAGGAGGCCGCAACCGTCGAGAACATTGCCGTTCTCCACGATCCTCGTAGCAGCCTCCTCACTTCGGCTGCATCAGTTCAGAGCCCCAGCGGGCGAGCATCTTCTGAGAACCCACCCTTAGATGGTCTGGCCGCGGAGGAAGGCAAGAAAGCCACAATCATCTGGACGGTGCGCGCTCCGTACGTCTTTGTCGGAGGACGCATCGAGGCGGAGGGTGAGGGTGCCAAATTTTTCGTCTCCGCGGACGGCAAAGCATGGCAAGTCGTGACAGGCAACTTCGACAAATTCTTCTCCGCGGTTGGACCGGCCCGCTACGAGTACCAGATCAAATGCGAACTCGAAGGCCCCGCGCGGCTCCGCCGCCTGGCCATCATCAACGATCTGCAAATGGCCCCGATGGCGCTTCCGGAAATGACCGTCGGCGAGAACACGTTCACCTACTCCGATCAAACCGGCGGCGGCCGCAAGGTGCGCATCATCCACGACTGGGTCGAGCGGTCGGCATCTCAACCGCCATTAGCGCCCCAAACCGCGATCTATCCGTGCGATCGCGGAGAGGCCGACGGTACGGATGTCGTCTTCAAGTGGACTGCGGCGGATGATCCCGACGGCGATGCTATTGCCGATTACCACTTCGAGTTGTCCGGCCGCGCCGACATGCGATGGCCGTTGTCGATGACATTCTATAAACTCATTTCGAGGACGGCCGATCGTGCCAAGGAAAGAGGCAAGGATGCTGAGATGGACAAGGCCAGAGTTAAGGCTCAATACACTCTGGCTGAGCCCGGCCTGCTGACTCCCGACCAGCGTTATTTTTGGCGAATACGAGCCATGGATGACAACGGGGTCTGGGGTCCTTGGAGCAAGACGTGGAACTTTATTGCGCGCGGTCCGGCCAATCCCTTGCGTGTGTCCCTCGATTACGATCCAACCCAAGCATCGGGCATTTTGCGATGGACAGCCAATCCGACGGGTCGCAGGCCGGTGAACTATCGCGTTTACGGCAGCGACGAAAAAGGCTTCACCATCGCCGACCGGCCGCACCAAGGCACCGTAGGAATCACGAAGCAAGAGATGGCGGCTTGGAATCCTTGGTTCCCGGCAAATTTCATCGCCGAGACGTCGGGCACAGAGTTGGCGGTGATGGGCAGAGAAGTGGGTTTACCCGCTGCCAACAAGACGTACTACCGCGTCGTGGCGCTGGACGAGCGAGGCAAACGCAGCGGGCCGTCCGACTACGCCACCGGTCCTCGGCCCATGATCTACAGCAAGCCGCCTGTGGCAGCCAATGTTGGTGTGGAGTACCGCTATGCGGTGCTGGTCAATCGCTCCGTCGGAGACCTCAGCTCCCGCATGCAGAACAATCAGCAGGTCAGCGGCTACTTCGATATCGAACAACCGAAGTTCGCCATCGAGCGCGGACCGAGGTGGCTCACGATCGACGAGAATACCGGACTGCTTTCGGGTACGCCGCGCACACCGGGCAAGACGGAGGTCGTAGTGACCGCCCGGATCCTCAAGGAGGTACGGACTCTGGACGAACCGACGCTGAGATGGGGCAACGAAAAAGTGCTTTCCGTGGCTACGGAACAGATCGGCACTGCCACGCAGAAGTTCGTCATCGATGTTCAACCTCCGAGTGCCAATGAGTCAGCGCGATCCCCTTGAAAAACGGCTACTAAACCAGCAAGACCGTACCGGAAATCTGCGTTCGTTGACTATCACCCCCAAACCACCGGTTCCCACAACCACTATGAACTCCGCTCCTCAAACCCAGTCCCAGACCACATCCACCAATGCCGTCCTGACACTGAAAATACGAAGCACAATCATCGCCTTGATCGGACTCGGCGCTTGGGTGTCAGCGCAAGAGTTTCCGAATCCGAAACCGACAGAGGCTCATAAGATTCTGGCGGAGGATTCCGGAACGTGGGATGCCGACGTGAAGATGTACTTTCAGGGGCCGACCGGGCCGCCCACGGAATACTCTGACCGTGTTCAGCGTTGTCTTCGACGAGAGCACAGGGCAGGAAATCAAGCAAAAGCAAGTCACTCAATTCGTCAACGCCAAGACAAAGACATTCGCGATCTTCATGCTGGTTGACGTCGGCGGGAAGGAACAGGAGATCAAGCTGATGGAAATGACCGCGAAGAAACGCTAAAAAAAACCGCCGCCGGATGGCAGTCCATTCTCCGGCGGCGGCCCCACGCACCTCCTCAGCGTGTTCGCTTAACAAGATCCTTCTGATGCGTCTTCTGATTTCGCTGAAACAGTTCCCTGAGTAGCAAAAAAAGTGTCTAAAGGCTCTGGCTGTTCTTCCCTGTCTTTGTGTCCAAACTTCCTCATTTTTGGATAGTCCACTTATACCGTTTTTGTCATCCAAAAAGCAAAGAAAAGTTATTCACATTCGTTCGACATGTGCATCTCCGAATAGTTGGTGTCGTCGCGGCGGCCATCCTGGCTGCGTAGAGGGCGCGCATCTTGCCGGCCGAACCAAGGGCCTGAAACGCCACGCCGGCCTCGGGTTCATGCCCAGACTCCGCACCAAGCAAAGTGCCTGGTTCCAGAGCAGGCGAGACGCGCTTTGTTACGAACAAACCACAGATGAATTGCGTTCGGTAAGCGGACCGTCAACCGCAGCGCAGAAGTTGGAAGATTCATGGAACAAAAAAGCCGCTGGATTCAGCGGCTTGATGTTCCCAGACCGAAGTTCGAAAATCGAGTGGTGCAATGCGAAGCCAGCGCGATCGCGCCGTCGTCAGCAACGAAGAAAGGCCGCCACCCAACCTCCCTGTTACGAGCAAAGTCAAATGGCGGCCCGCACCTCCTTAGGTCTGGAACACAGACCTCTTCTCCCCTTCGCGTCGCTCCGACCGCACGCCGACGATCAGCCGGCGAAGCAGACAAGGGGCGACGCCTTCCTCCTTGGAAGCTCGATGTTCATGGGACTTCCTTTTCTCCTTGTGACGGGATTTCAGCTTCCCAAGCACCTTCAGCTTTTTTGAGTTCCATGGGCATTCAGAGCTCTCCCCTCTTCGAACAACTGCGGTGTATCAGATGACATCACTCCATGTCAAAGAAAACATATTCACAATTTGGCCAAGTTATTGACAATTGAAGGTGAGCGCTGGCAATTCGGTCTTTCACCAAACTAGACCGGGTAGGGTTGGTACTCCGGCACTGCGTTTTTAAGCATGAGTTTGAGTTGGTTGGCTTCGGCGTCGTGCAGATGCGCCGCGAGCAGGTCCAGGTGCTTCCGGACTTCCTTCAATGGCTGCGGTTCCGAGACGAAGCGCAGAATCTTAGGATGATCGGTCGGCGTAATATTCTCGCCTTTGTAACTCAGCTCTTCGAAGAGTTTCTCCCCTGGACGCAATCCTGTGAAGATGATGTCGATGTCCTCCTCCGCTTTGAGGCCGCTCAGTTCGATCAACTGCCGAGCGAGATCGACGATTTTTACGGGCTTTCCCATATCCAGAACGAAGATTTCGCCACCGACTCCCTGTGCTGCGCTCTGCAGCACCAGTCCCACTGCTTCAGGAATCGTCATGAAGTAACGAGTGACGTCCGGATGCGTCACTTTCACCGGTCCCCCCGCGGCGATTTGTTTGTTGAATATAGGAATGACGCTGCCGGAGGAGCCTAAGACGTTGCCGAATCGCACCGCCATGAATTTCGTGCGTCCCAAAGTAGGGCAGGCTTCCAGCCTGCCTGTCTCTTCCTCGGAAGCAGATAATGCTGAGGCAGGCAAGATGCCTGCCCTGCTTTTGGGTTCATGAGAACCAGCAACCTCCGTTCGACGCGTGTCATCTGCCGTGCGTTTCGTAACCGCCGACGCAAAGAGGCTCTGATCAGGTTTGGATTGCGGATTGCGGATCTCAGAATTGTCAGTCAGAACCTCCGCCTGGCGGCAGGATGCCGCAGGAACCGGCAGACAAGATGTCTGCCCCACACTCAGACTGGCATGGAGGGATTGAATGAAGATCTCGGCTAATCGCTTCGTTGCCCCCATGACATTGGTCGGATTGATGGCTTTATCCGTGGAAACCATGACGAACTGATCCACTCCGTACTCGAGGGCCAATTCCGCCAGACGGGCAGTCCCCAAGGTGTTGTTGCGGATCGCTTCGCCCGGCTGGCTTTCCATCATGGGGACATGCTTGTGCGCAGCGGCATGGAAGAGGACGACCGGTCGGAACCGCTGGAAGACAAATCGCATCCGATCCGCATCTCGAATGTCCGCAACCAACGGCAGAAGGATCCCTCCATATCCGGAATCGATCAATTCCTGTTCGATGGGAAAGGTCTGCACTTCGGACTGATCCACCAGAAGAAGTCGCTGCGGGTTGAATACCGCGATTTGGCGGCACAACTCGCTGCCAATGCTGCCGCCCGCTCCAGTGACCATGACCACGCGTTGTGTGAGGATTCTGCGAATATTTTCGGCGTTCAAATTCACAGGCTGGCGGCCCAACAAATCCTGGATCTCGACGGAACGCAATTGGCTGACCTTCACTTGTCCGGTCGCCAGTTGGTCCAGCGAAGGAACTGTCTCGAAGTCCAGCCGTGCCTGGTGCAGGATCTTAACCACCTCGCCGATTCGCTTGGCCGGCGCGGACGGCATGGCAATGATCACCTCCTCCAGTTCAAGATTAAGCTGCTGATCCAGCAGCGCCTCGGGAGCGCCGACGACCGGAATATCGTGGACTCGTGATCGCCATTTGTCCTGGTCGTCGTCGAAGAAGGCGATGGGCTGCATTCCGAGCCCTCTCTTCGTTAGCAATTCACGGGCAAGACTGGCGCCGACATCTCCGGCCCCGATGATTCCGACCCGTCGAACGCGACTGGATGGCCGACTTTGTGGCGCCAGGTAGCGCTCCCTGTAAATGCGGAAAGCGAGACGGACTGTCGTCAAACCAGCCAAGCTAAAAAAGTAATCCAAAAGGATCACGCCGCGCGGCGCAGCGTAAAACTCCGGTGCGAGATACCTGACACAGAGGAGAGTCATCGATCCAAGCGTGCAGGCATAGGAGAGCCGGCGAAGGTCAGGGAGGCTAAAGTAGCTGAGCAAACCCGAGAATTGGCCAAAACCGGCAAGCAATGCGAGTTTGAATGCAAGGATCCCTGACCAGTTCGTGCCGAATTTCTGCCACTCCTCAATCGGCACTCCAAAATCAAATCGAAGCTGATATCCAAGCCAGTAACTTGCCGCCAAGGTGCCCAAGTAGATTAAGGCTAGAACCGGCGTTCGGAGCGGGCGAGAGCTGAGTATCTTTGTCAGATTCATCCAGCGGACAGAGTTCGGGAGGTCCCGGCTCGGTGCGTAGGGGTATCAACTTGCCGACAAGTTAGCGTTTGGCCAACGGAATGGCTTCAGATGCAAAAAAAACATGATCGCGATTTCGTTCATTCGCGGGCATTTGTCCTTGCCGGCAAAACTGGTTGATCGTGAGTCTGAAGCTGCTGCTCTTTTCTATTCTCAACCGAGGTGCCGAGAAATTCTGGCATGGTCGCTTCTCCGGGAGCGTTAATTCCTTGTCGAGACAGAACCATTGCTACCGTCAAAGCAAGAATCTTAAGGTCCAACCACAAAGAATGATTGTCCACGTACCAGAGGTCTAACCGCAGTTTTTCCTCCCACGAAATCGAATTGCGGCCTTTGATTTGCGCCCAGCCCGTTATCCCAGGCCTAACTTCGTGCCGACGGGCTTGTTCAGGCGTGTATCTCTCGAGATACTGGACGAGCAACGGTCTAGGTCCGACTAAGCTCATGTCGCCTCGGAGCAGATTAATTAGTTCGGGAAGTTCGTCCAACGAAGTTGTTCGGAGCCAGTGACCCCATGACGTGAACCGATCTGCATCGGGCAGCGGATCGCCGCTTGAACTTCGGGCGTTGGTCATGGTTCGGAATTTGAGTATTTCGAAGATTTCACAGTGCAACCCTGGCCTTTTCTGCCGAAAGAAGATGGGAGGTCCAAGCGTCACCCGAACAAGAAGAGCGATGAGCAACAGAAGCGGTAACCACAGCGGCATACCCAGAATTGTTATGGTAAGATCAAAGCAACGCTTGATTGCTTCTCGCCTGTGACGGCGACCGCGAGAAGGCTGAGTCTGATCGTTCCCAATTTGAAAGAAACTGATACTCACGATGTGACACGCCCATTCGCAGACTCACTTCCGACGCGCTTTAAAATGGGCTTCACGGATACGATCGATCACAAACTGCTGGTCATTTTCGCTCAAGCTGCTCGAGCTCGGGAGGCAAATTCCTCGGCGATTCAAATCTTCAGCGACTTCCCCGCCAATGCACTCATACCCTTGATAAAGCCTCTGCGTGTGCATCGGCTTCCATACTGGGCGCGCTTCGACGTTCGCTGAATCGAGGAAGCGGATCAAATCCCAAGCGGACATTCCGAACTCCGCTTCATCGATCAGGAAGCAACTAAGCCAGCGAGTGTGGCGGCTTCGCGGAGTTGAGCGTTGAGTGTTGAGGTTTGAGGGCTGGGGGAGAACGGGCATGGCGCCAGGGTCGACCGGGGAGCGCTCGGACGGACCTGTGGAGGAACGAGGATGAAGAGTCAAAAACGAACCTTGAGGCGGAGTATTTCTGTCTATGCTTTCGACTCTCGACTCTCGACTCTCGAAGTCAAAAATCGCTTCTGGCTGTGGCTCAATGCCTAGAATATCCTGAAATGCCTGGTGGTACCGCTCGAACACAGCCCGACGCTGCTGCACTCTGTCTTCGAGCACACGCAACTGTCCGCGGGCAATTCCCGCGATCACATTGCTCATTCGATAGTTGAACCCGACTTCCGAATGAAGATAATTCTTGTTGTGCGGATCAGGATCACGAGCCTGCGTGCTCCAAAACCTGGCCTGCTCGACCCATTCCTTTTTTGGCGATACCAGCATCCCGCCGGTGGTGCCGGTGACTATTTTATTTCCATTGAACGAGAATACGCCGACGGCGCCTAACGTCCCTGGTGACTTGTTTTTGTACTTCGCCCCTAGGCATTCGGCCGCGTCTTCGAGTAATGGGATCTCGTAACAGCCACAAATCTCAAGGATTGGACGAAGATCCGCGCTCTGACCGAGAAGGTGAACGGCGGTTACCGCCTTCGGCAGCTTGTTCACTCGGGCCCGCTTCATAAGCAAGTCGCTTAACATCTGTGGATCCAGATTCCAGGACGCACGCTCACTGTCGACAAAAACCGGCGTAGCGTGCTCGTACAGAATCGGGTTGCAACTGGCGGCAAACGTCAGCGTTGGCGTGATGACCTCATCGCCCCGACTCACGCCGAGTAGTTTCAAACCAAGATGGATGGCAGCCGTTCCGCTGCTCAATGCAACAGACGGCAGTCCCAACAAGCGGGAGAATTCATCCTCAAGTGAAGCAAGATTTGGCCCGGCAGTCGTTAGCCAGTTGGATTCGAAAGCCTCCTGCACATACCTGATCTCCAGCCCGGACATATGCGGGATTGAAAGGAGGATTCGGCGCGGAGCAACCAACCGGGACGAAAACACTGCGGTCATCTCTCAGCCTGAGTGCGTAACCTGTGAATTGGGTTTCAGCGGGCTGCTGGAGTAGTCAACCTTGCAGACAGCTCCCAGAGTCCGGTCCGGCCATCGAATTATCGTTCCAGCCCACGAGAGTCCGACTCCAAATGCAGCCATGAGAATTTTCATTCCCGGTTTGATTCGACCCTTAAGCCAGGCGTCAGTAAGTGCGATGCCCACCGTGGAGCCACCCGAGTTTCCAACGTCGTGCAACTTGTAGTGTAGCTTCTCACGCGGAATGCCGAGTTTCCTTGCCGAAGACTCGACGATCATTTCGCTCGCCTGATGAAAAATGAACATATCGATCTCTTCTAGATCCAGCCTGGCCTTCTCCAACAACTGGTTGACCAGCCGCGGAATCGTCTTCAACGTGAACACAAAAACAGCCGCTCCATCCATGAACATGTCATCATCGCGCCGGATAGATCCACTCCTGTCTGCTTTTTCTTTACCGGATTCAGAGGTGCGCGGAACGCGCAAGCCGCTCGTTGGCCAAACCAAATGTTGGAAACCTGAACCATCCGTTCCGAAGGCAAACTCTTGAAAGCCTTCTCCATCCGGCACGCGCTCCAGCAGGGCCGCCGTGGCTCCATCGCCAAACAGCGGCACCACCCTGCGATCCTGCGGATGGATGATCCGTGAAACCGTGTCTCCCGTCATAACCAGCGCGCGTTTCACAAGACCAGCCCGGATCAGGCCATGGGCCACAGCCAGTGAGTACACATATTGCGAGCAACCAAGGTTAATGTCGAAAGCGCCGCAAGTCGTCGGGATGTTCAACCGATTTTGCAGAAGGCAGGCGGTCGTCGGCAGCAAATAATCCGGTGTTTGTGTGGCGAAGATGACCAGGTCAATCGTCCGCGGGTCCACTGCGAAGGCCGCTAAAAGATCCGTCGCCGCCCGGAACGCGAGGTCCGAAGCGCATTCATCCGACGCAGCAACGCGGCGTTCGCAAATTCCGGAACTCTCAGCGATCTTCCTCACGGGTTCCTCCCCAAACCGCCTTGCCAACTCAGCATGCGTCAGCTTTTGATTTGGGACGTAGTAGGAAGCGGCGACGATGGCGGTGCTTGACATGATTAACTTGAAGTTTTAAACGATTTTGCCTGATCGGCTCGCTTCCTAAAGCGGCCCACCTACGGTCACCCAGCGCACCATGCGATCCATGGGAAACAGGCCATCCCACGGAGTGTCAAACAGCGTCATCCGGCCGATGTCAGGGAATCGGTCCACTCCCAGCCGGGCAGCTTGTTCCGCGAATCTAATCTTGCGCGGCCCGGCTAAGGCTATGCCGATGGTTTGGATGCCGCGATGAGCGAAGGACGCCGCTTCCATAATGTCCTCTACGCTTCGAACCGTAATCACCCTGGAGTAGGACGGCTCGGCCAAACCCTCGTGCGCGTCCTCATCGAAAAGTACGGTCCACTCGGTGCCGATTGAATGCCATAACTCCCCGGTGAATTCATAGTCCATCCTCCTCCGCTGAACGTTGGCCGAAGTGCCTGGGTCAACAGGCGCTTTCGGAATGCGAATCAAGGCTTTGGCCATTTCATCAGCCAAACAGCGGGCAAACTCACGGGCAGAAGCCGCCGCGCCACCTCGTTCGACAAAAATCGTGTGTGGCGACGCACACGCATATTGATCGAAGACCGACGCATCAGTCGCAGCTCCTCTGGCTATTCTTCTTACTTCTCGAGCGGTCGACAACGCCTCACGCCCGACGACCATGTAGGATATCTTGGGGCCAAAAATAATGTCTTCGGTTCCTAACTGTCTGGGCAGATGAAGAATGCTCTCAATAGCTTCGCGTCCTCCCCAGGCCAACCGAACGTCGGCTGCTCTTGACACTTGCGCTGCAGCTCGAAGGTCATCTCGCATGAAGTAAACCACTGCCGTGGCAGCCAAGACATCGTCGCCGCGGAGCGTTCGCCCGCTCCGGGTCTCCAGTTCCAAGCCACGAAAAGACTCAAGCAGCGCGGGTAGGACCGAAGAGAAGGAACTGGCCGCTTTGACCAAATTCGCGTTGCGGGTAAGAATGGCCTGCACGATTCCGAGCATTCCTAGCAACGGAACGTTTCCCGCCAGCCAATGAACCACAAGCCCTCGGGGAAAAGCTCTGATTAAGCGCCGATTCAGACCCCCAATTGGCAAATACGTGTCCATGATTCCCCGTGCATCCCTCAAAGACCGGTCAGCCATCCGGCGCAGCGCAGAAGGTTGACACCAATTGCAGAGAAACAATAAACCCTGCTGCCTGAAAACGGCCAGCGAAGAATCCAGAGCAATCCAGCGGCGCGCCGCGGCCGAAATCAGCGCAACCAGTTCGTCGATGCTGTATTGATCCAAAAGCTGCCGAGCTTTTCTGAGTCGGTCGCACAACTCGGTCAGATCCTCAACTTCGGGCAACTCCTGCAAATCGAGAGGGGTTCTCAAATCTGCTGGACAATAGTTGCGTAGGCCGTCGAAAAGGAGTCTCGGCCTAATCGTGATAAAACCATTCTGGTCTTGATCCACTTCGACTCGCGACAGGAGAGAGGGAGCGATTTTTTCCGCCATGATGTCGCCACATCCGCGCACCTCCGCAGTTGCGGCGCGGCCAAGGACGCGAAATCGTGTGCCTTGCCATCCCCCTGATCGTTCAGAGTCACGTTCCGTGATCACCCCGATGTCATCGGTCAAAACAGCTATCCCAGGATAGGAAAATGGAATCGGTGTGAGGAATTCCAGCAATCCCTCGCGCCCGTCCTGCAAGATTTCCATTGAAATCGGATCTCGAACCAACACCTCAGCGAAGGCTGGCGTGCACTTCTGCCCGTCGGGTCCGTCAGGGTAAGTCACACCGATCTGTTCAGTGAAACCATAGAAATCGACCACGGAACTGGCCGGGACCCCGAATGCCTGGACCATCGCCTCCGTGAAGGTTCCCTTCGAAACTTGTTGATCAACCAACTTCTTCCAACCTCCGATATGAATCACGAACGAACCAGGAGGTAAACGGAAGGACCTTCCGAGTTTGAGCAAAGGCAAGACGCCGGACACATAGAGCACAAATGTAAAACCGAAGACCACGACCGGATCTTCGTTCTGGCTATGCCTTTCAAGTGCTTCGCTGAAAGCATCCGCCCGCAAGGACAAACGGCCATCCTGCTCTCGCATCATGAAATACTGGACTTCGCGTGCCATGTTTAGGAAACCTCTCACCGCAGCGTTCCTTGCTCCCAAAACATCCGCCGCGCCGCTTCGTGGGTCCAGATCCACGACCAAAAACGGTCTCCTTGTCGCACCCAAGACCTCGGACAACACCGCGGCCAACGCTTTGATTTGCCGTCGCGAAGTCACCTTGTCAATCGTCACCGTGCTCGCGATGCCGCTTGTGGCGGATGACTGTAGGCGCGTTTTAATATCGGCAGGAGCGACCGAGCACAACAACTCGGCATTTTCCTTGAAAGCCTGAACAGGGAGAAACGGAAGTTGCTCGTAGGAGTCAAACCGCGTCTCCGCGTTGACTCCGCGGCGTCGGCAAAAGTGGCGATAACTGGCACAGTTTTGGAAATGATGCTGAAAAGCCTTGTTCAGGGCTGACAGCAATACTCGCTTTTTCGTTTCGGGGCGCCAGCTAAAGCAAGGCTCGCTCAGCAACTGATCCAATGGTTCCAAATCCGGCGATGACAGAAGGGTTTTCACAAGGCAGCGTACAGCAGTCCTCGAACGACTTCCGGCGTCACGGGGACCGGGTTGGCGTGAGCACACGGGTCCACCATGGCATTCCGACAGATTTCGTCCAGTTTCTCCAGGATCATTGATCGTCCGTTCGATATCCCAGTCGACAATGGCTGAGCCACGTCAAGGCGCAGTCGAAGCGCCTGAATCCGCTCGATGAGCTGATCTTCATCTACCAGATTCAATGAATGCGCTAAGCGCCGGTATTTATGCCGAACGCCTTCGTCACTGCAATTCGCAGTAATCGACGCTCCCAGCAAAGCTCCGGTGGCGATGCCGTGAGGAATCCCAAAAGAGGCCATCTGGTGCGCCACGGCATGCCCTACGCCTGGGACCTTCAGGTTCTGCACCCAACCCGCTAGCATGGCGGCCTCCATCATCCGTAAGCGGGCCTCAAGATCCGATCTTTCGGCAAACGTTACAGGTAGCGTTTCGAAGATCACAGAAGCCGCTTTCTCAGCGATGAGATCGGCAAACGGATTAGTGAACCTGGACACGTATCCTTCGATCGCGTGAGCCAGAGCGTCCAATCCGGCGCTTGCAACAGCCCGAGGGGGGACCTTCGTGGTCAAGACCGGATCGAGTATCACCAAATCGGGTAGCAATTCATGCGAGACTAGAAAGCGCTTTTGACCGGTCTCGGCGTCAAAGAAAACCGCGCTGGAGCTCACTTCGGAACCGCTGCCGGCCGTCGTTGGCACTGCCACAAAGCGCGACTTCCCTCGTAAGCCTGGAACAACGAATGGTCTCGTGATTACCTCAAGGTCGGCATCCGGGTGTTCATAAAATGTCCACGCCAATTTGGCGGTGTCCAATACGGAACCGCCCCCGACTGCCACAATCCAATCCGGTTTAAACACGGAGAGTTCACGGAGGATGGTATCCAGCCCAGACAAGGTCGGTTCGCCCGGATGGGCCGCCAGCGTCAGGACCTCCAATGCTCCGAGATTCTTTTGAAGCAGGGATGTCATGTCCGCATCTTCGACCAGCGACTTTGATGCGAGCAACACGGCCTTCGACGCGTTCAGGGCCCTCAGAGCGCCAATGCTGCCGGGTCCGAGAAATACTTCACCGGCTGAAAGAAATCGCGGAAGGGGCAGTCTAATGCTCAGCATGCCCGTGAGACTCGCATCAAAATTGCTTTGCTAATTGCTCCGCCAGTTCTCGGCGCTTGAGCTTGCCTGTGTCGGTTCTCGGGATTTGTTCGACCATCAAGAACCGGCTGGGGACTTTAAACTTCTCGAGGTGTTTGAGACATTGGCGTTCGATCGATTGCAGATCGACCAGGCAACCGGATTCTGCGACCAAGGCAGCAACGATCATTTCACCTGTCAAACCTTCAAAGCTATCCAAACCGACCACGCCGACATCCGCCACACCCGCAAATCTCCGAATGACCTCTTCCACTTCGCTCGGATTAACTTTGTAGCCCCCGACATTGATGGCGTCCTTCAAACGTCCGGTGATAAAGAGAAAACCATCCTCGTCGAGATATCCAAGATCCCCCGTGTGCAACCGGCCGTTGCGGAAGTTCTTCTGCGTCTCCTGGTGGTTACGCCAGTAGCCTCTACTGACGGTCGGGCCGCTGATCGTGACTTCGCCAACATGTTTCGGCGGCAAGTTTGCTCCGTGTTCGTTCTTAATCTGGATGTTAATCCCGTTCATCGGCCTGCCCACGGATTGGAAGTATTTCTGCCCACACCGACTTAACGAAATGAAGGTAGAACGCGAGGCCTCCGTGAGTCCGTAATAGACCATGATATCCGCCCGTGGAAGCAGCCGCTGGAGCTGCACGGTTCGCTCTGGTGGAAGCGGAGCGGAGTTGATCACGATGAAACGGAGCTGGCGTCCGCACTCCGCCAACGCAGGGCCAAAATTGTCCATCAACATGCCATAACCCAGGGGTGTTCCTGGAAATCCCGTGGCTCCCAAGCTCGCAAGGGACTTGAGAACGCGTCCGGGTCGAGCAAGGCCGCCCTCCGTGTAAACAGCGCCACCGTGCATCAAGTTGCAGTAAACGTGCCCGAGGCCGAAGTTATGCGAGAGAGGAAGCACAACGACTTCACGGTCATCCGCTGAATACCCAATGAAGTTGCCGATATTCCTCAGTGCAGCGAGAACATTCTCGTGTGTCAGTTGCACGCCCTTCGGTTGCCCGGTCGTTCCCGTCGTATACATCAGCGAGGCGATTGATTTGGGATCGATCGGCGCATCGGGAAACCTCTCTATCGGATCCTGGAGAAGAACTTCCAGCGTTATTATTTGGCTCAGCAACGGGTCTGCGGCACTCGGTTCAGGCAGCACTACCCATGTGATGCCCGTTTTGCACAACGTACTCTGCAAGCGGAGGAGCCCTGCGCCGTCCGTGAATATCAGCCTTGGTTCACAACTCCTGACGATCTGTAGGAAGGACTGCGGCGTTATGGACGCATCGCATGGAACACTGATCCCGCCGGCGCCGAGAATCGAGAAGTGAGCGCGCACGAATTGGACGCTGTTGGGCAGCACAATCACCGCCCGCTCGCCCCGAGTAAAACCCATTCCGGACAATCGGTGAGCGATGGTTGCGCACTCGGTGACGAGGGACCGATAACTAACCGACTCTTTCGGGTCAGACAACGCCAGACGATCCGGATGCTTCAACCCGGCTTCGCGCAGGATGTCTGGAAGCACACGCATGGATCAGACCGCTTCTGAGGATTTGCAGTGCAACCCACCGACGTATTTCTCCAACACTGCGATCAAATCCTCCACGGATTCAATATCGATGGCATCACCGATTTCAAATGCGACGTTGAAGCTTTTCTCCACGACCATGAGCAAATTCACATGGCCAAGAGAATCCCACTCTGGAATGTCTCCGGCGGCAAGATCGTCACGGTAGCGGCTCTCGTCGATCTTCAGGGTCTCACATACAATGCGCTTCAATTTCGCTTCGATGCTCATACGATTAAGACTTACAGGTTAGGCCGCCGTCCACGACCAGTTCAGCCCCCGTGATCCATCGAGAATCTTCCGAAGCCAGAAACGTGATTGCCGCCGCAACATCGTTCGGCTCGCCGATTCCCAAAAGGTGGCCCGAGATCACGGCCTGCTTCTGCTCCTCCGAGAGTCTGTCGAGGAAGGCGTCGCTCATCTTGCTTCGGACTACTCCTGGGATGACGGCGTTCACCCGTACGTGACGAGGCGCCAGTTCTACCGCCAAGCTCCGCGTTAGGGACAACAAAGCGCCTTTCGCGGCAGTGTAGGCAGCGACAGCGGCTCCCCCACGCGTGGCCGCAGCCGAGGAGACCAACACCACGTTGCTGGATTGGGCTTCTTTGAACTTGAGAAACACCCGAATCGTGCTGACGGCGGTTCCGACATTCTTGCGAAACATATCCTCGAAATGCAGTGAGCTGCAAACGGCCAGTGGTCGAACCATGTGCGCGCCGGCACACAAGATTGCGGAATACAGAGGGCCGACCTTCCCTATGAGTGCTTGAAGTGCGTTGGTGAGTGCGGATTCGTCGAACGCATCACAAGCCAAACATTGGTAACTCCCATCCGGAAGCTCCCGACTCGCAGCGGTCAACCGTTCCTGATTTCGGGCGACGGTAATCACGGTGCCGCCTTCCGCAGTGATTCGTCTGGCGGTAGCCAGACCGATTCCAGCGGACGCTCCTGTGATCAGAACAACCCGGCCGGCGAACCGGTCCAACGAGTATGCCATAGGATCGTTTCTAGCTCTCTGTAAGCTTCAGGATATCCCCGAAAGTCTGGATCTCACCGACTTTGTGTTGCGGAACCTGGACACCGACATCGTCCAACGCAACCATTAAGGTCAGCATCTGTACAGAGTCGAAATCCGGAAGGGAATACAAGCTCGTATCAGGCTTTAGCGATTCGGCCGGAACATTGAGCGCATTTGCCACTGCTTCACGTACGACTTCTGCGGTGGACATAGATCCTGCAGTTCGGGTTGTTCATTACTGAATTTCGGCTCGGCTTCCCACAACAAATGGTGCCGAGGGGCTTAAGCGGGTGACTCGTGTTTGGCGGGTCTGCTAATGGTTCGAGCTGGAACCCCCATCACTGTGACTCGAGGTTCCACACGCCGAACCACGAAGGAATTCGCACCTACGGTGGCTCCTTCTCCAACAGATATTCCTGGTTGGAGAGCCGCATTAGAGCCGATGAACGCGAATCTGTCAACCCTGCAATACCCGTTGATTTTAGCACCCGGGCAAATCTGGCAGAAATCGCCCAAGAGGCTGTGGTGTCCGACTCCAACCAGCGTATTGATCAACACGTGCCTTCCGATAGTGGCGAAGGGAGCTAAAATACTCCCCGCCCCAACGTAAGAACCTTCGCCGACTTCCACGCCGGCAGCGATCACGGCGGCAGGATGAATGAGAGTGGCTGGCTTCAATCCTCTTTCCTCCAACATGAGCGCAACTTTTCTCCGCTGCCGGTTCCTCCCGATCGCGCAGTGAAAGTAATACACCGCCGGGTGGTCTCTGGAGATCTCGTCGGAAGTACCGAGGATAGGCAGGTCGCAGTAACTCTTGCCCCTTAATGTCGGGTTATCATCGGCAAAGCCGAGAATATCCCAAGTAAATTCGGCCATTTCGGCTTGGTTCATGGCGTTAGCCACCCAGAGAGGTTCCGTCCCAAAACCACCGGCGCCAACGATAATTAATTTCCTGATTGCCTTCATTCAGCATCGGCCAGAGTCTGATCCCTCGAGACGGTCGGATAGTCTCCGCTCCTCCTAGGTTCCAGGCGATCTACCTTGCTCGTCACCCTTGCGACCCACTCAATTCTCGGCACCGGACGTCCAGCCCCCTTCCTCACTTCGCAATAGCAAGCCTTGTTTGAACCTCAACCAGCCCCATTTCCTGGAGCATCAAGGCGTTGATCCTGTCAACATCAAACCTCGAGACCGCGATCTCGCGACTCCGTCGGCCCATTTGAACGACCAAATCAGGGTCTCGAACAAAGCGTTCCATAGCATTAGCTAGTAGTTCGCTGTCTCTTGATGGAATCAGAAACCCATTCACACCGGGAGAAACTGTCTCGCGACACCCAGGCACGTCCGTCGTGATGACCGGTCGCCCCATGGCCATGGCCTCTACGACAGATCGTGGTAGTCCCTCCCGGTACGAAGGTAGAACGCAAACACTGGCATCTGCGATTGCAGACCTGACGTCTTTCACTTCGCCCAAGTAATCTACTATCCCTTCTCGCCGGATGGCCGCCAATTGAGTCTTCGGAATGCTCGATCTCCCTGCATCCTCCGGACCGACCAACCTGAAACTCGCCTCCACATGCTTACGCTTCAGTTTTCTTGCCGCCTCCAGGTATTCACAGATCCCCTTTTCTCTAATGAGCCGAGCGACCAACAAGAACCGCACTGGCTTCAAAGGAAGGGGAGCTTCCGCAAAATACTTAAGATCGACACCAGATCCATCAACGACGACCGCACGCCCGCGGGACCCCAGGAGACCAAGATTCACAAACAGCCGCTTGTCGTCCGGATTTTGGAAAAAGACTACTTCGTTCAGAGGAAGCGCCAAGCGATAAAGAAGTCGGACTAGAAAGTTTAGCGCTTTTCGCATCAACGAGCCATCCATAAAGCAGTAACCCAAGCCTGTGATTAAGGAAAAACACCGGCTGACTCCTGTCAACCGCGCAACAATAGAGCCATATACGACTGGCTTGATGGTATAGCTAAAAAGCATGTCCGCGCGCCAACGCCGGAACACCCGTGCCAGCGCCAAGATCGTAGCAACGTCGTGAAAAGGGCTTATCGTGCTTCTCCGCAATTGAATCGGATGAAACCATACCCCAAGCGCTGCGAGCTGTTTTCTCACATCGACACTCTCTTCACCAGCGATTGTGTGTACCTCGTGTCCCCTGCGCACCAGTGCGGAGAGAAACTGACCCCGGAAGTTTACCAGGGACTGCGCGATGCCTCCTAGAACAGCGATTCTCACTCTCGTGCCTCCATAAGGCTCTTTCTTAGATGTTGCGGCCGGCGCAAGCTGAGAGATTCACATGTAACGACTCGGGAGTCTCAGACGAGACATGGCGGAGCCAAAGTTCCAAAACCAGAAGAGAATACACAATATATGGCATGTTTCTGTCGGACATGATTTCGCAATTGAGCAATTGTCGGATGAATTTAGCATCCAAGTAATTGCTCAGCTTGCTATTTTCCGATTCGAGTGTGTCTGCTACCAACGGGCGCAAATCCTTCCTCAGCCAACTCTCCATCGGCACCTCGAACCCTCGCTTCGGTCCTCGAATGACCTCGCTTGGCAGAATGTTTCGGTAAGCATCTCGCAGCACCGCCTTCGTTCTCCCTCCCTTTAGCAGAACACTCCCAGGTAGTCGCGCTGCAAACTCGGCAAGTAAGTGATCCAGAAATGGAGATCGCGCCTCCAAGGAGGCAGCCATAGTTGCCATGTCCATTTTCACGAGCAAAGCGCTTGGAAGTATTATTCCATTGTCGCACCGCATCTGGTTGTCCAGGTCTCCTTCATGCACGTCATGAAACGCTTCAATCCACTTCTCAGTGGGATTTGGTCTATGCCCAGAGGTCAGCCAATATGCCTGCTTATCGCTCTCCCTAAGCATATCTGTCGTCCAAATAAGGTACCGCGAACCATTGAATTCTCCAAGTCCGCGGAGGAAGCGTTTCAGAAAACCATATGCTGAGCGCCTCTTACTCTGCCCGAAGCTACTAATAGCTGCAAACGCCTTGCCTACGGCACATCCAAACGGCCGAATTGTCTCAAGGAATCTTGTGGCAAGATATCTTCTGTATCCTCCGAAAATCTCATCGCCCCCGTCCCCGTTCAACACGACCTTAACGTGCTCTCGTGCCAATTTGGAAACCCAGTAATTGGGGATTGCGCTAGAGTCCGCAAACGGTTGGTCGTACTGCCTAACCAGGAATTGGACGCTTGCCACAGGATCCATTTCGAGGCGCAGGACCGTGTTTTTCACCGCAAGCTGTCTCGCGGTCCGAAATGCCACTGGAGACTCATCGAGGCGTGGATCGCCTACGGCAATCGTAAAAGTGTGGAGCTCTGCTCCCAACATCTCGCGCGCCTCGCTAGCCACGATTGAGGAGTCAATGCCGCCTGATAGGAAGACGCCCAACGGTACATCGCTCCGAAGGCGAATTCTTACCGCCTCCCTAATCATGGACCGAGTCCGAAGCAGTACTTCTGGGTAAGTGAGCTCAAGCTTGGGTGAGTAAGAGAGTGACCAGTAGCGACGAGACTTCATGTCACGGCCATCATACGTCATCCATGTTGCCGCCTGTGCTACAGATACGCCCTCATAAATGGTATCTGGCTGTGGCACGAAACCAAGAGACAAGTAATCATAAATAGACTGCTTCCGGATCTCCCAATGTTCTCCACACTTCAATGCTAATGCTTTCAACGCTTTGAGTTCCGACGCAAAGATCATGCCCCCCGATTCTGGTTGGGTTAGATACAGTGGCTTCTTCCCAAAACGATCACGGGCGAGGTGAAACTCCTTCCGCCTATCGTCCCAAATTGCGATCGCAAACATCCCGCGCAGGTAGTGGACTAATTCTTCTCGGTATTCCTCAAACAGGTGAACAACCACTTCTGTATCGCACTCGCTTCGAAAACAATGTCCTTTCGATTTCAGATCGTGCATCAACTCGACGTAATTATAAATTTCACCGTTAAGTGCCGCGCATATCGTCTGATCCTCATTGAATACAGGTTGGTGGCCTCTTTTTGTGTCGATTATTGAAAGACGGCGGCTCCCGATGAATGCATGGCCCCGCACAACCAGCCCGCTGTCGTCTGGACCGCGATGGCTCATTAGATCCAACGCTTGGCGAATGTCGGGAATGCACATTGCCCGCTCCGTCCACCCTCCCAGTATGCCACACATACGTGCCCTATTCGTTTCGAACGGCGATTTGGCGTAGGATTTGGCCTAGCCGTTCTTTCATTTTGGCCCTCGAAAACGTCCTTCGGCAAAATTCGCGGCCGGACTCCGCAACACTCATGGCGGCGCTCCAGTCATCAGCTATCGCCTTGAAAACGTTGAACATCTGGGACACGTCACCGACGCGGAAAAGCCAGAGGTGCGTACCATCAGTGGCGAGCGATTCGATGTCGCCAACTCGGCTGGCTACGCATGGAAGGCCGAGGTTCAGCGCCTCCAGCAAAACGTTAGGCAGCCCCTCATACCGGCTAGGGAGGAAGAAAACGTGGCCGGACCGCAAGAACGAAACCGGGTCCAGTGCTTCGCCCTCGTAGTGAAAAATGTCGCCAACATTAGTCTGTCGGATGAGTTTGGCGAGCTTTCGCTGCTCGGATGGTCTGCCTCCGCCTGCAAGTCGGAATTCGAAGGGTAACTGATGCGACTTGACTCTTCGCGCGAGCTCCACGGCGAGGTCAACCCCCTTTTTTCCAATCCGCAGGTTGCCAAGCAGCAACACTTGAACGCGCTTTGGCCTCTCAGCGGGCATCGCAACCAGATCTTGAAGCACATCCTCATCGTCGAGTGCGTTCAACAAAATAAAGGCCCGCTCTCTGACTCTAGGGACGATTTGCGATAACAGGTCCACGCTCAACTGGCTATTGCTGACATACCCTGTTACGAGTCGGTGAGCAAACCTTTCCAGCCATCGCAGCCGCCTCACCTTCTTCTTGTCAGTATCACGGAGCGAGCAGAGCAACCGGATGCCCGGAAGCCATAGAGCCACGAGTTTTCCGATGAAATCGGAACGCCGGCCCCACGTCCACAATACCATCGAGCAAGCAGACTTCGAGGCAGCGCGTTTCAGCACCGTGACTTCTTTCAAAAGCCCATTCCTGGGCTGCATGCTCTGAAATCGCACGCCCCTTTCTTGACATCGACTAAATAATGCCGTGAGCCTTGCAGAATGTGTATCTGCAGCCAGAGTATAGAGATCACACTGCAGACCAAACTCCATCAGAGCCTCGGCAATCAGAAGAATTTGCTTCTCCGCGCCCCCTCCCCGAAGACTATTTATCACTAGAATGACTCGCATTCGCGGCTCGAGCCCAACTGACGTCCTCGTATTCGCCCTCAAACGCTGCTCACCCGCTACGTTTCTCACCAGTTCAAGCACCCTTTGTTCCAGAACCACAGCCATCCCACAGAAATTCGGCAAAAAATGGTTGAGTTGACAATTTAATCCTGCCACACGGCAGGAATGAAAAATAGAAACATCAACTCAACCGACAGCAGGTTCACCGTCTTACATCAACTTGGCAATCTCATTC
>JACQWK010000197.1 GCA_016209525.1 Verrucomicrobiota bacterium | reverse complement strand
GTCCAAGACGCTGGCGCGACCAAGCGCACTCACTCCGTTCGCTTTCCCTTCCCTTCCTCTGCGCTCTCTGCGTTCTCTGCGGTTGAATCAACTCAACTCGAGATTCCGGTTGCTCGCGATTTTATCGCACTTTGCTCGCAACTTCGTCGTAATTTGATTGGGATTTGATTGTAGAATCTCCCCCGCTCTTCACGCGGCTTCTGGATCGAGCATTCCACATTGGGAAGAACTTATCGGCATTCTCTCCACGCTGATTCTGTTCATCGCTTCTTGCTCCGACACCGAAGTCCGGCGTTGCTGCAAACGTGTTTCATTGACTCCCTTATTCCCGATCTGCCTCAAATGTCAGCATGGTAGGGCGGCGCTGCCGCGCCGCCGCAGTCTTACGGCCATTTGCCCCTGAAGGGCTTGATGCTAAGCCTTGTGGAGGCCATCCCGGTTTCGTTCGCTGGCTCGAAATCAGCGGCATCGCGGCAGCGATGCTCTACCGGGCACAGCTTACTTAGATCGGCTCAGCGCCCCTTTTGCCGGGAGGCCGTGGAGGTTCTCATCAGGGATCAACGCAATTCCCATCCGACCGGTAAAGCAGCCTTGGACGCCTCCTCGTCCTGCGTTTCAAAGCACCGCTCAGCCGCTTGGCACGTCGGTTGCAAAGGGCCACTCAGCGACTGCCAAATTCAAACAATCAAGACCAACTCATTACCGAAAGAGAAAGCGAATGAAAAAAACAAACCTCATGCGATCCATGTGTTGATCCATTCTCGCCCGTGTTGACAGGCGGACTAACCCACACCTCCAAACCCGTCGATTCGGCCAGCGTGTGTTTTCCAGCGCGCGGGCTTTGCTACCTCTCCTGGCATTGGCCGTGCTCGCGGTGTCCAGCCAGGCACTCGCTCTGGCCAACTCCCTGTCGTTCGACCCGCCCACAACGGTGGCAGTTTTCGGCCCCAACAACTCCGTGAGCGTGGACAAAGGCGTGCAGGGCGATTTCAACGGAGACGGACATCTCGATCTGCTGGTCGTGAAGCAATTCGGTTTCTTGCGCCCGGGGGACCAGATCGCCCGAGTCCTCGTGCTGCTCGGCGACGGCGACGGCGGTACCTCGACAGTCCTCCCTGAGTCCCAACCCGCCAATTCGAAAAACGTTTGGAGCGTTGAAACCGGCGACCTCAACGGCGATGGGCGCTTGGACGTCGTCCTGGTCAACTCAGAGACCCACAACGTGACGGTCCTTCTCGGGAACGGCAACGGCACCTTTGCGGACCAGACCTACGGTGCCGGTATGACTGGGCCTCGTTACCAAGCGATTGGCGACCTGGACGGCGACGGCCGCCTGGACATCGTCGTCGGCAACTGGGGTGGCGCGCTGGCCGCTCTGATCAACAATGGCGCAGGGGCCTTTGGTGCTCCGCCTGTGATCATCTCCGGCCATCTGCCGGGCAACCCCTCCAGGACTGACATCGAGATCGGCGACGTGAACGGCGACGGCGCCAACGACGTGGTGTCGTCCCGAGTGAACGGCGTCGACGTCTACCTGAACAACGGCTTCCCAGTATTCGCCGGATCCCAGGCGTTCGACACCCCTACTGGCCAGATCCTCCTGAAAGACTTCGATGGCGACGGCCTGCTCGATATCGCGACGCCGTCCGGGACCGGTGACGCGGTGAGGATGCACTCCGGCGACGGGAACGGCAACTTCGGTGCCCCGGCGATCCACCCCACCGGCGCGACCGGATCGTTCTCGATCGCCGCGGCCGATTTCAACGGGGACGGTATCCTCGACATCGCTACGCCCAACACTTCGCCCGCCGGCAGCGCGTCCGTGCTACAGGCCGACGGCTCCGGCTCGTTCGCTCCTGCCGTGCGATTCCCAGACCCTGCCACTCTCATCCTGCCGCATCGGTTGCTGGTTGGAGACGTGAACAACGACGGCAAACCGGACCTCCTCACCCTCAACAAGAATAGTGGGCCGAATCCTCCCTACGCGACCGTCATGCTGAACACCGCGGTGTTCGGCCCGCCACCCGCCACGCCGCCGGTCATCACCTCGCCCGGCGACATCACCGCCGAAGCGACCAGCGCGGACGGCACCGCCGTCACTTTCACGGCCACAGCCAACGATGATGTCGATGGCCCCGTAAACGTCACGGCGAATCCGCCTTCCGGCAGCACCTTCCCGCTCGGGACAACCACGGTTAGCCTCACGGCCACCGATGCCGCGGGCAACACCGCGACCGGTTCCTTCACGATCACGGTGCAGGACACCACTCCTCCGGTCATCTTGGCGGACACAACCACGGCCGCGGAAGCCACGAGCTCGGATGGCGCGGCAGTCTCGTTTGTCGCCATTGCCAACGACATCGTCAGCGGCATTGTCCCGGTGACCGCGATTCCGCCTTCGGGCAGCACGTTCCCGCTCGGCCTCTCGTTGGTCTCTCTGTATGCCACCGACGCCGCCGGCAACACCGCTTCCGGGAGCATCCTCATCAAAGTCCAAGACACCACCGCGCCTGTGATCTCGAGCCTCACCGCGTCGAGCGCGACGCTTTGGCCGCCCAATCACAAGATGGTTTCTATCACGCTGACGCCGGTCACGTCCGATGCCGTCGGTGTGGCCTCGCTGAAGATCATCGGCGCGACGAGCAGCGAACCCGACAACGGCCTGGGCGATGGCGACGCCGCGGGCGATATCGAAATCACCGGCGCCCTCACGCTCAACCTCCGCGCCGAGCGCAGTGGCGCCGGCAACGGCCGCATTTACACCATCACGGTCGAGGCCAAGGATGCCGCCGGCAACGCGAGCACCCGAACGGTTACCGTCTCTGTGCCCAAGAGTCAGGGAAAGTAGAGTGGCGACGAGAATGAGACCTGCGACAGCAGGTCCTCTCGCTTCGATCTTCAAGAGCGCCGGGCGCAGCTCCCGGCGCTTTGTATTTTGCTCCGCGATTCTGGTCGGAGAACTGCGGATTGAAAGCGCCGTGGCTCAAGACACGCTCGTGCTGTGAGACGGAATTATCGACACATGTGTCGATAATTCCGTGTCACATTACCAGTTCGAGCCTTCAAGAACTTTTTGGTGCTCTGCCGATTACGTATCGGCGACAAGGCCCAGCGCGGCAAAGCCTCAACCAAACACGGTGGGGCGAGACTCCCGTCGAGCCCTGTTCAATCCTCGCGACCAACTGAAACCCGAGACAACCACAGGCAAGCCTTCGATCACTGGCAATCACAGGTTTCCCATTGGTCGCGCCTGGTCAGTTGCACCTCGCGAGCGGAAGTCAGGGCTCCACAGAGTGTCGCCCCACCGGAAGAAGCCTTCCTCCGGGTGCGGCGAGTCTTTCCCCACTTAACTTGGCTTGAGTCCTGCATAAGCCTCGAACCCGTGAACTTGCGTGGGGCAACCATCCTGGTCGTGGATGACGTCGATGCCAATCGAGCCGTGCTGTGTCAGTTGCTCGATTCGCAGGGTTACACCGTCGCGGCGGCCCCCAGCGGCGAGATTGCCTTGAAGCTGGTCGAGAGCGATCCGCCGGAATTGATTCTTCTGGACGTGCTCATGCCCGGTCTGGACGGTTTCGAAACCTGCCGGCGCCTCAAGCAGAACCCCGCGACGGCTCACATCCCCGTCATCTTCACCACCGCCCGGCATGAATCCGTCAGCGTCGCGGAGGCGTTTCGCTCCGGCGGTGTGGATTACATCACCAAGCCTTTTCAGGAGGATGAAGTTGTCGTTCGAGTGGCTACGCACCTGAAGAATTATCGCCTCACGCGCGCGTTGCGGGAGGAAATGGAGCTGCGTCGGCGCGCCGAGGCCGCCTTGAAAAAGGGTGGATGATGTAATGCCTCAGTTTTGGCCGGCGTAGCGCAGATTTGTAATCTGCCGTATCGCCGAATTGCATTCGGCAGGCCCTCGATCAGCCCGACGCGCTGCGGATTTCAAATCCGCGATACGGCAGAGTGCAACTCTGCGCTACGTTCTCCGGTGTTGCCCCGGCCAAGACTGAGGCATCACCGGATGATTGCACTTTGCTCGCACTTTGCTCGCACTTTCGTTGTAATTTGATTGGGATTTGATCGCAAAACAGTCGCGGCATTCCCGCGACTTGCTCAACGCACGGACCCGAGCAAGAGAATTTCGCCCCGCCGGTTGCGGTTCATTTCTCCTCGTCGAAATCGCACGCCCCACGGAAGGACATCCGGGTTTGGATGGATTGGATTTCTCTCAAGTCCTTGCACTCGCTTCGGTTTCAAGAGCACCGCCCGATTCGAAACCTCGGTCGCTGATCCTCCAATCGAGAAACCACCGCCCACAAGACCGGACACGGAACGGCGCTGACGGATGGCCGGAACGGCCACTTCAATGCGTCGCCAATGGCTTGGTACGACGCATGCATGAGGACGAACTCAGCCAGCGTCATTGTTCAGACCGCGTCGATCACGGAACGATTGGACTTTGGTTGAATCAGCGCAGCGCAGCGAAAAAACCAACCGCATGAATCTGTGGACAACGAGAGGAGTCAGCGTTGAAGCAAAGCTCGGCCAGAAGCCGCGCGGGAAAGGCTGAATCCCCAATTCACCGGATATCTGAATCGGAAGCCATGAACACGAT
>JACQWK010000181.1 GCA_016209525.1 Verrucomicrobiota bacterium | reverse complement strand
TCCTCGAACCCCTCCGCCAGCAGCTCAACGAAGCGCTCGGCACCAACTGGCAGGAGTGGGAGATTCCCAGAGAATTAACCGCAGAGAACGCAGAGATCACAAAGAAAGACAGACTCTTCCAGTGGCAGGCTCAAGCGCCCGGCGGGTGAATGTCGGATTGGTCACCAAATCCAATCTTTTGCGTTCTTTGCACTGCAATCTTCCAGATTGCTCGCGGCTTGCGATCAACTTCTTGGCCGCGAGAGAGCGCAAAGAGCGCGAAGAGGAACATCAAGTATCTTTGCGATCTTTGCGTTCTTTTGCGGCAAGCGCGTTCGGTTGCGGCTTTGCCGCGCTGCGGTTCAAGTCCCTGACAACAGCGATACGACAATTCACATGCAGCAACTCAATCTGAAACGCACTCTTTCTCTGGCCATCGGCCTGCTGGGTATTCATCCGTTGGCTATTGCTGCCCCAGTCGAAGGAGAAGGACCTGTGAAAGGGGCGGATTCCAGCCTCCGGGCTAAAGTCATCGCTGCGGCGCGAACGCTTGCTGAACAAGCCAATTACACCTGGACCCTGAGCGGAGAATCTGTGCCCGTCGAGCCCGTTGGCCGTCTTCCACGCGCCAGGCTTGCACCTGAAAGGAAACGCGGCAAAACCACCAAAGAAGGTTTTACGCTCGTGTCGTGGCCCGGCCGACCTGGCGTTGCTGGTCCGCCCGGCCCGCTGGGTCTCGGGATGCCGGCGGTTGAAGCCGTGATTAAGGATAACAAAGTGGCCTACAAACACGAAGGATCAGGCACTTGGCAGTGCTTCGCTGAGCAGGGACAAACGGAAAGGAGCCTGCGCGTCATCGGCCCGGGGCTGCGATTCCTCCGCTTCAAAACCCCGGCAACTCGAGCGGTGGACTTGGCGGCCAAAGCCAGATCACTGACGGAAGTTAACGGCGTGATTTCCGCTGAGTTGATCGAAGAAGACGCCCAGCAAGTGTTGCCCCCCAGCGTGCAGGCGAACCGTCCGACGCCGATCGATGGTTCGGTCCCGAAGGTCTCCGTGGAGTTCTTTCAACCCGATCTTTCCGGCAAAGTCCTCGTGAAGTTTTGGGTGAAAGATGGCGCTCTGACGAAATACCAATATCGCTACCAAGCAATCATGCGCTTCCTCCGTGAACGACGTGCCTTCAATCGGACCGTAACGATTGAAATCAGCAATGTCGGCACGACCGAGGTGTCAGTGCCCGAGGAAGCAATCAAGAAGCTTTCCTCAAACGACTAATTCCACTTCGCTTTCAAAATGAGACGAATACCCCTCACCCCGTCCCTCTCCCCATCCGATGGAGAGAGCGTGTCCATAGCGCAGATTCTCAATCTATCAGCGTCGCCTGAAATCGTCGCAGGCCGCGCAAATTTCTCGGACCGCGGACTGTCCCAGTCCGCAGCGCATTGGAGTGCGTGGCCTGCGTTGGATTGCCCGGCGTGCTTGGAACGCTGCGGCCGCTGCGGCTTGGGACAAGCCGCGGTCCTTTGGTTGCGGCTCCGCCGCACTGCCCTGTATCGCAGGTTTGCAGCCTGCCGAAGCTCGACAACGCCGAGCCGCTCGAACCGTTCGATACCCTGCCGACTGCAAGTCGGCGATACAGCCCAGCGCGTCGAAGCCGCAACCAAAACGGCGCGCGGCCTTCCAGGCCGCAGCGGCTCCAAAAGACCGAGGCGCCCGAAAATCTCCGAGTCTCGCCGTCCGTGTGCGGCTGCTGCGGCCTGGAAGGCCGCGCGCCGGAAAAATCCTCGCGGCTTGCGACGATTTCGACCGATACTGGTAGACTTCAAGTCTGCGCTAGGAAGCCTCGGCACTGCATTGGCCCAACAAACGCGTGGCATATCCTGGCTAACGGCCTTGCTGATAGGCATGGTTCATCCTGCTCTTGTTTTTTGCCAGACATCGTCAGGCTGCACGCCACTACCACCGGCGGCGGTGAGTTGGTGGCCGGCGGACAGTAACGCGACCGACTTGATCGACGCGAATCGCGGGACCCTCCAAGGAGACGCCGTGTTCAGCGTGGGCGAGGGCCTTGTCGGCGGTGGGGCGTTCAAGTTTAATGGGGCAGGAAGCGTCTTCATACCCTCTCCCGCCAATAATCTGGGTTCAGCCTGGCTGACCATTGAAGCGTGGATCAAACCGCTAGCCGTCCAAGGAGTTCAAACGATCCACGCCAAAGACGATCCGCTCGCCGCGGCTGGCCGGCTCTATGATTTTCGGTTGGTCGGGGACGAATTGCAGTTCCTCTACAGCAGTGGCCCGTCGGTCGGGAGCTTCGCCACGTCGTCGGCTGATATCCCGGCGAATGTGTGGACGCATGTCGCCGTGGTCTTCAATGGGAATTTCAATGGCGTGATGCTCTACAAGAACGGGGCGCTAATCGCGGCCAGCGGGACGTTGGGGGCGATCACGGTGACGGAGCATACTCATCCGGCGTACATTGGAAGTTTCCGAGGAACCTCTCAGTTCTTCCGAGGATACATCGACGAGCTGACCTACTACCATGATGCCTTGAATGCCTCTCAAATCCACGCCCTGTTCAGCGCCGGGACCGCTGGCAAATGCCCGCCACAAGCCACGGGTTGCACACCGCTTCCTCCTGGAGCGGTGAGTTGGTGGCCCGCGGACAGCAACGCGACCGACCTGATTGACGCGAATCACGGGACTCTCCAAGGAGACGCCACGATCAACGCTGGCGAGAGTTTTGCCGGCGGCGGGGCATTCAAGTTTAACGGAGCAGGAAGCGTCTTCGTTCCCTCCCCCGCCAACAATCTCGGCTCAGCCTGGCTAACCATTGAAGCGTGGATCAAACCGTTGGCCGTCCAGGGAATTCAAACGATCCACGCCAAAGACGATCCGCTGGCCGCCGCCGGCCGCCTCTATGATTTTCGGTTGGTCGGGGACGAATTGGAGTTCCTCTACAGCAGTGGCTTGGTGGCCAGGAGCTTCTCCACGGCGTCGGCCGATATCCCGGCGAATGTTTGGACGCATGTCGCGGTGGTATTCGATGGGAGTTTCAATGGCGTGTTGCTTTACAAGAACGGCGCGCTAAGCGCTGCCAGCGGGACCTTGGGTGCGATCACCGTCATCGAACTCTCCAACCCGGCCTACATCGGAAGTTTCCGAGGCAATTCTCAGTTCTTCCAAGGGTATATTGACGAGCTGACCTACTACCATGACGCCTTGAATGCTTCCCAAATCTACGCCCTGTTTAGCGCTGGGGCCGGTGGCAAATGCAAGTTTCAGCCGAGCTTGGCTATCGCTGACGCGACGGTTTCGGAGGGCGCTGGGACCGCGGCTTTCACGGTGAGTTTGTCAGTCGCCAGCACGCAGACCATCACCGTCAATTACTCCACTGCCGACGGCACAGCGAACGCAGGCGCAGATTACACCGCGATCCCTAGCGCCACGCTGACGTTTCTGCCGGGCGAGCTTAGTAAGACCATTAGCGTATCGATCCTCGACGATGCGCTCGGCGAGCCTTCGGAGACATTCTTTGTGCAGCTCAGCGGAGCGGTCAACGCCACGATCAGCGACGGCATCGCGGTTGGAACGATCGTTGACAATGAGGGACCACCGCCGATTTGTCTTGCGGTGACGCCAAGTTCTGGTTCCAGCGGAACGCTCCTCACGGTAAGCGGAACAGGCCTGGGCAGCGTGAATCAGGTCGCATTGGTTCCGGACATCGGCACTCCAATCAGCATCAGCAGCTTCGCGGCCTTGTCAGACACCCAACTCCAAATCCTCGTTCTGGACCTGAGCCCTGACCTGGGTGCCGGACACTATCTGGTCTGGTTGAGCAACCCAGCGGGACTCTGTGGATTCGACTGGGCCATCGTGCCTCGGATCGACTGCTTAGGTCCTCCACTCCAATCCGTGGGATCACCGTTGACGATCCTTGGAGCAAACCTTCGTTCGTATGCTCCGGCGTCATTCGGGACACGCGTCAATTGGGATGGGACCCTTGTTGAGGCGACTGTCGATGCGCAAGGTCAAACGCTGGTCTTTACGCGTCCAGGAGGCATCGGCGGCATTCCAGTGCGGGTTGAGATCTTCGATCTGGCCACAGGCGTCATCCTGCAGGCGTCAGCCGGGATACCTCCCATGTTGGTTCCGGTCGTCAGCAATATCGAGGCCTATGCCGCTCCTTCCCCGGCGTTAGAGGCTTCGGAGGCGAGCATCACGGGAACGCTGGTGACCCTACCCGTTTCAGGCCCAATCCCAGCCTCCAACGCGCCGGAGGAAATCCGGATTCGGGATGAATGCGGTACGCTCGTGGCCACGTTGACCTTCTCTGCCGTTTATCCAGCTCCGCCTGGCCAATTCTGCATCAGCTCCAATCCAGTCGGACCTATAGCATTCTATCAGTTCACGCTTCCGGCGCTCTCTTCGGGCGAGTTTTGGATTTCGTGGAGAAACAGCAGCGGCCCGGGGCCCATTGGCGAGAGCAACGCAGTGGATGTGACCATTCCCTAATGAGCGTCCGAGCTTTGTCAACGGTTGCTTCGAGAATGGGTGATTAATTCGACTTCGCGGTCAAGATGAGACTAATCGATGTGAAGGTGTTGTTTCAATCGCCCCTCACCTGTCCTACGGACACCCTCTCCCCATCGGATGGGAAGAGGGACGGGGTGAGGGGTGTTTGTCTCCTTTTGCTCGTGCTGAGCGGCTTTTGGTGGTGCCTTCCGGAAGCCGCAGGCGCCATCCGCATCCAGCCTAATCCCAGTGTTGAAGTTCGCCCTCCGCTTCCCGTCACGGCGGTGACTCCAATGCCGCGCAGCCTGGGTCTTGACGAAGCCTTGAAGCACCTGGAGGAAGTCTTGCAGGTCCCGAGCCTTTCCACAGCTCAAGCAAGTGAGTTAATCGTCGCCACAGTTACATTGATGAACATGATCAAACGGGAGCCACGTCTCACGGAACAGGACCAAAAGTTCATCGTTGACAAGGTGACGGCGCTTGTAAGCTCCATCGGCTCATCCTCTTTCTTGACTGGCGCCACCAAGACCAAGGTGGCCGGCCTTTACCTCCAGTCCGTCGGAACGTTCATAGTCGATCCCGGTTTACGAACTGCGGAGAAGAAGGCTGTGGTTGATCTCTTCACGGGGAGAGTCACAGAGCTGATGCAGAATCCTACGTCCGATGAAAAGGCGCTCATAGATTCAGTCAGGGAAGTATTGAGATCGATCGAGGAGGCTATCAAAACCATCTTCTCACCGCAGCCGCCGAAGCCAGTGCCTTGCCCGGTAACGCAGCCTTGGCCGATGCGCACGCTGGCCAAAGACCCTTCCGGTGGGATCCGATTCAATCTTGCGGAACCTTTTCAGCAGGTCCAGGAAGTCGTTCGGGAAGATGCGGAGTGGAAGAGTTGGTGGGAAGAACATCAATCTGTCACCCCTCGGGGGACGCCGGCGCCAGCGGTGGATTTTTCGAAAGAAATAGTAGTTTTGGTGGCCAAGGAGACAGCCGCCAATGAGTTTCCATGCGGCTTCGAAATCGCCGCAGTGGGATGGACCGGTGAGGACCTTGTAATAGCAATCAACGCGCCTTGCCCTCCTATCCATAACGTGGTCTTGCCTGCATTTTGGGTGTCGTATCACATTGTCGCCGTGCCAAAGAGCGACTTGAAGCCAAAGTTCGTGTGGGTCCCAGCCGGGTCATGTGCGGAGATTAAGCCGGAGCCTCAACCATGAGCGCATTACAGCAGTCCGCCCGATTATCGGGCGTGCAGATCGGGAGTCAAACTGCGCCGCGAGGCGACAGCGCCGGCCTCTCGCGTTGCGCAGTATCGAGGAAAAAGCACTTGAGCCACAAAAGAACGCAGAGATCGCAAAGAAAAAGCTGGTTTTATGCGTTCCTTGCGCTCTTTCGCGGCCGTTCCAGGTTTGTCGCTTGTGGCCCAAGTCACGGACTCGACTGCAAATTGCGCAGCATCGGATGAAACAGACAAAGCAATGCACCGCGAGGGCGGTCTTGATCCCAGTCTTCCTCCTGGTGTGGTCACTGCACCGCGCTTCGGTTCCGGGTGCGGTTCTGGCGGCAGGCCCAATTCGCACGCAGCCGAGCGGGAATGCTCCGAGCCAGCCGCCGTTGGCCGTAGCCAGCGGCGCCGTCACGAGCGCACCGCGCAGCTCGACCATGATCGGGTTCAGTGATCGGTTGGATGCCTTGGGATCGACCCCTGGCCTCTCGGTGGAGCAAGAGAGCGAACTGCTCGCGGCCGCGGTGAGAACCCTCAATATCATTCAGCGTCAGCATAGCCTTCCGCGGCAAGAGAAAGATTTGTTCATGCGCGTGACGGGTCAACGGCTCGTCATCATCACGGAAACGCGCGCGCGCTTGGCCGCCACCCGGACGGAAGTCGCCAAAGTTTTCCTGGAGACTGCCGCGCTCGTGATAGCGAGCCCCGCTCTGGATGTGGACGAGAAGAGGTTGCTTTTTCAGATTCTCGGACAGGAAGTCCTGCGCCTTTTGTCGGAGACCTTTCTGACCGACCAGGAGTTGCTTCGAGTTCTGCCGATTTTGAAAAGTGACATTCTGAATGGTGAAATTCTGAAACGGATTGTTCCTCGGGAACCCGGCCCTGTGATCACTTCCCTCCCGATCCGCTCGTTGGCGCAAGGAAATCTCAGCGGACTGGGCCGCGCGCCACCGGCAGCAATCCGACAGTTCCAGGAAGTCATCCAAACCGAGGCGGACTGGAAACTGTGGTGGGATCAGCTCCAAGCGCAGGCCACGCCGAAACCGGATCTCCCTCAGGTCGATTTTGCCAAGGAAACGGTCATTTTGGTGGCCAACGGGCGACTGAGTCCCCTGAGTGTCTCGATCCAAATCACGTCGGTCGGGCTGGCGGCCGACTATTTGGTCGTGACGATCAGGGAGGCGTCGAAGCAACCCTGTGAAGGAATTCCTTCTCCTCTCTACGCGCCGTTTCACGCCGTGGCGGTGCCGAAGAGCAACCTGAAGCCAAAATTCCAGTTGATCATCGAAGACCGAGTGTGTGTCATTGAGAGAACTCCGTTGCCATGAATCTCGATCTGGCATTACAGCAGCGCGCGAAGGTCGAAGAGTTTCAGCGAAAGCATCGCATCGGCCTTCTCACCTTGCTCTTCACCGACATGGTCGGCTCCACTCAGCTCAAGCAGGAGCTCGGCGACCACGAAGCCGTCGCGCTCATCCAACACCACCATGACTTGGTGCGGGAAATCCTCGGTCGGTTCACCGAAGGGGAGGAGATTGGCACCGCGGGCGACTCGTTCTTCGTAGTGTTTGCCCGGCCCTCCGATGCCGTGCAGTTCTCGTTGCTGCTCCAATCCGGGCTTCGCTTGTTATCGCAAGAGGCAGGACGACGGGTTCTGGACCGAGTCGGCGTGCACATTGGTGAGGTAGTGATCGAAGAGCGTCCGGACTCACCCAAGCCGCGCGACCTTTATGGCCTGCAAGTCGATATTTGCGCGCGCGTCATGTCGCTGGCCGAAGGCAACCAAATCCTCATGACACGCTCAGCTTTCGATAACGCGCGGCAAATCCTCAAAGGGCAGCAAATTGAGGGCATCCAAGAATTGCTTTGGCTCAATCACGGTTCCTACACGCTCAAAGGAGTCGCGGACCCAATGGAGGTTTGCGAAGTGGGCGAAGCGGGGCAGGCCGTGCTCAAACCGCCGGGCGATTCGGAGAAAGCGCATCGATACGTCCAATCGGAGAGCGCCACGGCAGCGAAGGTCGCGACCTTGCCCGCCGGAGAGGTGCTCAAGATTGCTTTTGCTGCCGCACCGCCATTGACCCAGAGCCAACCGATCCTCCCGAAACTTCAGTTCGAAATACTGGCCAAGCGCCCCGAGGAAACGGCCTTTCACTGGCTGGCTGACGGGGACACTCTTCGGTCGGAAGTGGATGATTATTTGATCGTATGCCAGCCGCTCACGCCGGGTTATCTCTACGTCTTTCAAGTGGACTCTTCGGGCCACACGGACTGGCTCTTCCCGCAGAATCCGTGGTCCAACTATTCTTCAGGCTCCAATCCCGTCGTGCCTAGCCCAATCGTCCAAATCCCTGCGACCGATCACAGCGAAGTTTTCTACTTGGACCGCACGACTGGAGTGGAGCACGTCTATGCGGTGTTTTCGGCATTGCCGTGGCCTGACTTGGAGGCGGCGTTGAGAAAGGCTGCACGGTCACGCGAGATGGGTGGCAGTCCCGAGCCGAGCGCTCAAAGTGACGGGACCACCTGCGACGAAGCGCCGTCTTCTCCCTCTCCTCCCCCAAAGGACGAGAGGGCCGGGGAGAAGAGGGACGCCGGAAGTACAGAAGAAACCCCTCTCCCTAGCCCTCTCCCCGCTGCGCAGGGAGAGGGAATTCGCGGCAGTGGTGCAGGCCATCTTTCGGCCTGCTTCGCGGGAGGCACGTCCGGGCGCGTGGAAACGCCGAACCGGCTGAGTTGGCGCGGCGTTGGAGGCGTGCGCACGAACCTTGCCGCCGCGAACCTGGTCTCCGCCGTGCCCCGAGTGCATCACGGCCAGACTTACCGCCTCGAGCTCGGCGGACAGGTACTCGAGGCAGCGGAATCGGTACTGGCGTTTGAGCGGTGGTTTAAGCACGTGGCGTGAGGGGAACCACCGCAGCGCTTAAGGCCGTTCAGGGCTGATGCGGTTCCGAAGAGCCGGGTCCGGGCGCGAAGGCTTACGAGCCGTAGTTTCGACGGCGGTCTGCACTGCAATTGCCCAACTTGCTCGCAGGCCGGCAAGAAGTTGTTGATGGCCGAAAAAGGCTAGCCCACGAAACACACGAAAGGCACGAAATGAGAAAGATGAGCGGATTGGACTTCATTCGTGTGTTTCGTGTGTTTCGTGGGCCAAACTTCGGTTGCGGCTCTGCCGCGCTGAGAAGCTTCTTAGGTCAACAGAGTTACCACGTGCATTAGGCGCGAGAAGTCGATGGCTGCGCGGGCATGTCTCATTAACACCCTGCTTTAGCGGGGTGTGGATGAGCATGGCAAGCCGGTTGACTGTTTCAACAGTCTTCACCCGCTGGGGTAAACCGTTAAAACGGTTAGGCGCCGGCTCTCGGTTCGGCACCACCCCGCTAAAGCAGGGTGTTAATAAGACGCTTTGGTGATGAAACGTCACAGAAATCTTTCGATCACGCTGGTGATTTGGACTGCCGCGTGGGTGGGCTATTCAGCTTATGCGAGGGGCGCGTTCGCCGATTTGCCAGTGGAGACGGGGACTATCCGCAGCCGTCCAGGCGCCCTCCCACCGCCGACTCCGGTGCCAGCGACTTCCATTCAGATGGAACCGAGGAGCCGATTCGTCGTTGACACGTTAAAGCAATTAACTGCGCCTTCAGTCGCCGCTCGATTATCGGTGGCGGAACAAGCCGAAGTGCTCGGGTACGCCGTCCGAGGGATCAACGCCATTCAGGGTGACTCCACTTTGGCAAAAGTGGAAAAGGACCGATTCATCATCATCCTGGCTCAGACACTGGACCGAATCGTTTCCCAGCCCTTCATCCCATCTCGGGACAAGGTGGAGATCACCCAGTTGACGGCCAGCGCTGTGATCTCCCTGATGGCCGAACAGCGTGTCAGGCCGGTCGATAAGCTAAGCGGTTTCCAACTCATGTCGAATTGGATCATGGCCGCGCTGGCGGATCCAACGTTGCCCAGGCATCGGCTGAGTCAGGACTTAGGGACTATCCTGACTGCGATCGGCGAAATCTTTGCTCTCGCAGCACGCGAGGGTCGGCCGCTTCCGACGCTGCCGGAGCCCCCGCCACCCCCGCCACCTTGCCCCATGGACTCGTTCTTGCCAATCCGCACGGTCGAGCGCGGAACTCTGAGCGGCATCGCCGAACCTCTGAACATGATCATCCGCGACCCGCCGCAATGGAAAATGTCGTGGGATCAGCATCAGTCCGGGCGAACGCCGAAGACGGAGCCGCCGGCAGTCGATTTCAATCAGGAGATGATCATCTTTGTCACCACGGGCAAGGATTCATGGACAATTCCGCCGATAGAGATCGCGGCCGTCGGCCCGAAAGAGGAATCCCTGGTGATCGCGATCCAACGCCGTTTCCGGGAAAGCATCTTTGTTGACGAAGCGCTGGAGGCGCTGCGAGGACTATCAGGAATCGTCAAGTACCCCGCTTCTTATGAGATTATCGCCGTGCCGAAGAACAACTTGCCAGCCCAGTTCATCTTTGTTCGAGCCGGACAATGCGGTGCGAGTTCTCCTTAACCGGGTCCGTGGTTCTCATCACCTGGCCTTCTGGATTCGCGGCGCCGCCGCAAGCGAACGGCATGAACTCACCGCGGATTTCGCGGAGGGCGCGGATGAGCCGTAGGAATTCAGTTCAACCACGAATGAACACGAATAAAAACGGATTGGAGAGACACGAATTGCACGAATTCTCCCTAATCAATCTGGTTCCATCCCATTCGTGGAAATTGGTGAAATTCGTGTCTAATTCTTTTCGGCATTCGTTTTCATTCGTGTCCATTCGTGGTTCTCTATTGAATCGCTACGGATAAGGAGCAGACGACATCCGCGCAATCAGTGTGATCCGCAGTCCCACGAACACAGACCCGAATCGTATGATTCTCGAAGAACTTGACCAACAGTTTCGCGCCCTGTTCGACGCCGGAAAATACGAGGAAGCGCTGCCGTTTGCCCAAGAAGCCCTGCGAATCCGGGAGGAAACTCTCGGTCCAGAACACCCGGATACCGTCCAGAGCCTCGACAATCTTGCTAATGTCTTTGCGTGCCAGGGGGACTTTGCAAGAGCCGAACCCTTGTGGCTACTGCTCTTGCAGGCTCGCGAACAGATTCTTGGACCGAACCACCCGGACACGGCGAGGAGCCTCAACAACCTTGGGGGCCTCTATGCAAACCGGGGGGAGCATGCCAAAGCCGAGCCTTTGTTCCAACGCCTCTTGCAGATTCACGAACAAACTCTCGGTCCCGATCACCCTGACACCGTAGAAAGCCTTTACCTTTTGGCAACCCTTTATTACGCCACGGGCGACTATGCCAAGGCCGAGCCGCTTTTGCAGCGGGCCTTGAAATCAAGGGAAGACCGTCTCGGAGCGGACCACCCAGACACGGCTGTCAGTCTCCACAGGCTGGCGGTGCTCTACCGGGATGCTGGTGAGTTGAGGAGAGCCGAGGCCTTATGGCAACGCGTCTTGCACATTCGCGAAGAGACTCTGGGCGCGGACCACCCGGAGACGGCGGCCACACTAAACAACCTGGCGCGTGTTTATGTGCTGCTAGGGGACTACGCGAAGGCCGAGCCGCTCTATCACCGGTCTTTGCAAATTAAGGAAAGCGCTTTTGGGCCAGACAACTCCGTCCTCGTGGGTCCGCTCTATGGTCTGGCATTGCTGTATTGGCCGACGCTAGGCGATCACCTCAAAGCTGAGCCGCTCTACGAACGGGTCTTGCGGATCGCAGAGACCGTCTTTGGGCCGGATCACCCGATCGTAGGATTTATCCTCGGAATGCTGGCATTGATATTCTTGGTGAAAGATGAGCACGCCAAAGCCGAGCCCTTGGTTCTGCGCGCCTCGCAAATCTTGGAATCGGCTTTTGGGCCGGAAGATCCAAGAGCATCGGATCACCTCAGTTTATTGGCCTCGTTTCACCTGGCGCTTGGAGAGTATGCGAAAGCCGAGCCGCTTCTTATCCGCTCTTTACAAATCGAAGAAAATGCCTTCGGTCCGGATAGCGTTGGGGTGGCTACTGGAGTCACCAATCTTGCGGCGCTCTATTTGGAAATGGGCGATTACGCTAAAGCCGAGCCGCTTTATCACCGGACCTTGCAGGTTAGCGAAAGAAGCCTCGGATCGAAGCACCGCTGGACTGGGTGGGTTCTCCAAGATCTGGCCATGCTTCTTGCCAAAATGGGAAAGGATGCCGAGGCAGGCCATCTGGCTGTCCGGGCGTGTGATATTGAGCGGAGGATTCTTTCGGAAATTCTTTCGTTTACTTCCGAGCAGCAGCGCTTGGCTTATCAGCAAAAGTGCCAGCCTTATGACTTATTCGCGACGTTAGGGAATGCAACCAATCTGGCGCTCACGGTCCTTCGGAATAAAGGCGTCGTGCTGGATTCGTTGTTGGAAGATCGCCTGGTTGCGGAGGCAAGTCCGGAGCCAAGCCATCGCGCTCTGGTGAGTCAATTGCGCGCTGCCAAACATCGTTTGGGACAGTTCCTTTTTGAACCGCCTGACCCAGCAGTTGCCGAGCAGCGCAAGGCTGAGCAAGCCCGGCTAGAGAACGAAGTCGAGCGGATTGAAAAAGAGCTGGCGCGCTATGTGGCCGGACTGGGTCGGGCGCGCCGGGCCTTAAGCGTCACGGTCGAGCAAGTCCATGTGGCCATTCCGCCCGGGGCGGTTCTAGTGGAGTTCATCAAGTATGGGCACATTCTCAAGGATCAGCCTAAACCGGAGCCGCGGTACGGAGGTGTGCTCTTGGCGTCTTCCGGTGAACCGAGATGGGTGATGCTCGGCGTGGCGAGCGAGATTGAAGAGAAGATTGACCGGTACCAAGCGGCGGTGCGCGGGCAAGACGCTGGGGCAGGGATGATCTCTTCGCCGCCGGAACTTTCCGGGACGCCCTCAACAGGTCAAGCCACCACACCGAGCCCCCTCACCCCTTCTCTCTCGCCCGCCGACGGGGGAGAGGGTGCCCGAAGGGCGGGTGAGGGGCTGATGAAAAGTCAAAGCTACTCCGTGCTCCTGCGCGTTTTGTACGATCGGCTTTGGGCGCCGATTGAACTGGTGCTTCCGCCAGGGACACACACGGTGATTCTCAGTCCCGATGGCGCGCTCAACCGCGTTTCCTTTGCCACGTTGCTGACACCGGATGATCGGTTCCTGAGCCAGAAGCATGCGATTCGCTACGTGACCAGCGGACGAGACCTTTTGCCCGGAGCCGGCGCAACGGAGCAGACGGGGCCAATGTCGGTGTTCGCGGATCCGGATTTTTCAGGTGGAGCCAGCAGTGGCACAGGCTCGCCGGGGAAGACGACCCGCGCAGTCAGAAGCTTGTCGCCGGGCAGCCAGCGTCTCGGTTCCCCTGCTCATGAACCTCAAGACAGACCCCTCACCCCATCCCTCTCCCCTCCGAGGGGAGAGGGTGTCCGCAGGACGGGTGAGGGGTCGTTCAGAGGCGCCATGGGCGTACCAAGTTCGGGCAGTTCTCAGCCTGGCCCTCTTCCCGAGGAGAGGGAAACATTTTCTGGCGGCCCTGTTTTGACCAGCGACTCCGGCCTTGTCCAGCCGCCGAGTGCCGTTCTCCCTCTCCCCAAGGGAGAGGGCCGGGGTGAGGGGGAAGGCAACATCCAAAGCCCGGCGACTCCCGCCGCGTCCCCACGGCAGCCACCCGCCACAAACGTGGCAGAGCCTTGCAGCCGCGGGACAGAGGCGGGGACGCTGCGCGAGATGGAGCGGCGGGATTTTGGAACATTGAGTCTGCCGCCATTGCCGGGCACAGCGCGGGAGAGCGCAGCCTTGGCTGAGAAAGCCCTGCAATGGAATTGGCCGACCGAACTGCACTTGGCGGCCGAAGCCAGCGAGGCCCGGCTGAAGGCGACGCGCTCGCCACGGATACTCCACTTGGCGACGCACGGATTTTTCTTGCCGGAAGAAGAACCAAAATCCACCCCCTTCGGCGAAGCCGCATTCAATTTACTCTCTCCTCACTCATTCGAATCCGCACTCCGCACTCCGCACTCCGCACTCGACGACTGGCGTGGGGTAGGCGGCATTCGGCCGGAGCTTTCCCTTAGTCAGAGCGGACCGTTCGGTTTGCCAGGAGTGCCGAGTCTTGGGTCGTTTGGATTTCGGCTGGGATTGGTGAAGAACCCAATGCACCGGAGCGGGCTGGCGTTGGCCGGCGCGCAAGCGACGTTGGAAGCGTGGCGGCGGGGAGAAACTCCGCCGCCCGACAACGACGGGATCGTGACAGCAGCGGACGTGGGCACGCTGGATTTGAAGGGGACCTGGCTGGTGACGTTGTCGGCCTGCGACACGGGCGTCGGCGAGGTGCGCTCCGGCGAAGGCGTGTTGGGCTTGCGTCGAGCGTTCATTCAGGCTGGGGCGGAGAATCTGCTGATGACCTTGTGGCCGATCGCGGATGAGGAGACGGCGCAGTTCATGGTGGAATTTTACGACGCGGCGCATCGGAGTGGGGATGCCCCGCGCGCGCTTTGGGAAGTGCAACGAGATTGGCTGGTGAAGGTGCGAGAGGAACGCGGCCTTCAAGCGGCAGTGAGTCTGGCCGGCCCCTTTGTGATGACATCGCAGGAACCGCGTTAGACGCGGGTGGTGGGCCAATGGCAACTTAATGGCCGCGAAAGAGCCTAGCGGGGCGGAGCCACATTCGAACGATTTAGCTACAAAAGAACGCATAGATCGCAAAGATTTCTGGTCTTCCTTTTTGCGCTCCTTGCGATCTTTCGCGGCTAGACAAACCGGATACGGGACGTGTTTAAAGATTGGCCAAAGAAGTTCTTCGGAGTTGTTCAGCGTCCTCTGGGATGGTTGAGGCGAGTTGGGGAATGGCGCAAACTGGAGAAACGCTGCCGAGCGCTCATAGCCGAGGGCCGCTTTAGCGAAGCGCTTCCTGTTGCGGAACAAGCCTTAAAAATAGCAGAAGCGATCTTCGGACCAAACCATCCCTTCACCGCCGCCTACCTGACCAATTTGGCGGAGGTCTATCGAAACCTGGGTGAGTCGGCCAAGGCCGAGCCCTTGTATGAACGGGCCATGAAAGTCTTCGAACAGAAGCTTGGACCCAATCATCCGCAAACCGCGACCACGCTCAACAATTTGGCACTGTTCTACAGCCAGTCTGGCGAGGCGCAGAAGGCGGAGTCAATGTTTCTTCGCGCTTTGAAGATATGCGAGAAGAGGCCTCGTCGGACGCAACTCTTGACCGCAACGATTCTGCAGAATTTGGCGGATCTTCTTACAACTTTAGGAAAGTATTCGGAATCCGAACCGCTCGCTCAGCGAGCGCTCCGGATTCGAGAGAAAGCACTCGGACCGGATCACACGGACACCGCCACGAGCCTGAACAGTTTGGCGCTGCTTTACGAAGCGATGGGCGACTACGCCAAAGCCGAGCCGCTCTTCCAGCGCGCCTTGAAGATCAGGGAGAAGGTTCTGGGACCGGAACACCCTGACACCGCCTTGAGTCTAAACAATCTGGCGGCGCTTTATCAAGCGATGGGCGACTACGCCAAAGTCGAGCCGCTCTATCAACGCGCCTTGAAAACGTGGGAGAAGGTTCTGGGACCGGAACACCCTAACACCGCCACGAGCCTGAACAATTTGGCGGGGCTTTACGGAGCGATGGGCGACTACGCCAAAGCCGAGCCGCTCCATCAGCGCGCCTTGAAAACGTGGGAGAAGGTTCTGGGACCGGAACACCCTGAGACCGCCACGAGCCTGAACAATCTGGCAGCGCTTTACGACGCAACGGGCGACTACGCCAAAGCCGAGCCGCTCTATCAATGCGCCTGGAAAATCTGGGAGACGGTTCTGGGTCCGGAGCATCCCTGCACCGCCACGAGCCTGAACAATCTGGCGTGGCTTTACCAAGCGATGGGGGACTACGCGAAAGCTGAACCGCTCGCTCAGCGCGCCCTGAAAATCAAGGAGAAGGTTCTGGGACCAGAGCACCGTGACACCGCCACAAGCCTGAACAATCTGGCGTGGCTTTGCAAAGAGATGGGTGACTATGCCAGATCCGAGCCGCTCTATCGGCGCGCCTTGAAGATCATAGAGAGCGTTCTGGGACCAGAGCACCGTGACACCGCCACGAGCCTGAACGATCTGGCGGAGCTTTACCGAGCGATGGGCAACTACGCCAAGGCCGAGCCGCTCCTTCAGCGCGCCTTGAAGATCAAGGAGAAGGTTCTAGGAGCAGAGCACCTCGACACCGCCACGAGCCTCAACAATCTGGCTCTGCTTCACGACGCGATGGGCGACTACGCCAAAGCTGAGCCGCTCCTTCAGCGCGCCTTGAAAATCAAGGAGAAGGTTCTGGGATCGGAGCACCCTGACACCGGTGTGAGCCTGCACAATTTGGCGTGGCTTTGCCAAGCGATGGGCGACTATGCCAAGGCCGAGGCGCTCTATCGCCGGGCGTTGGATGTCCGTGAACAGGCCCTTGGTCCCGATCATCCCACCGTGGCTGTCCAGCTCAACAACCTCGCCGTGCTCTGCATCGTGACGGGAAAAGAAACCCAGGCCCGCGATGCAGCCTCAAAGGTTCAGAAGATCGACCAGGTGGTTCTGGCGAACATCCTCTCATTTACTTCGGAACAGCAGCGCTTAGCCTATCAGCAGAAGCGCCAACCTTATGACTTGCTTGCGAACTTGGGTGACGCTGGGAATTTAGCCCTGGCGGTCCTGCGGAACAAAGGCATCGTGCTGGATTCGCTGCTGGAAGATCGATTGATTGCACAGAGCAGTCAGGACCCAAACGCTAAGGAATTGGTCACACAATTGACCGCGACCAAACACCGTCTCTCTCAATTCCTTTTTGAACCATCTGAAGCAGCGGTGGCCGAGCAGTGCAAGGCTGAGCAAGCTCGGCTGGAAAGCGAAGTCGAGCGGATTCAAAAAGAGCTGGCGCGCTACTTTTTAGGATTGGGACGGGCCCGCCGGGCCTTAAGCGTTACTGTCGAGCAAGTCCAACAGGCCATTCCATCCGGCGCGGTCTTGGTCGAGTTCATTCATTACAACCACATCTTCAAAGACCAACCCGAACCGGAGCCGCGGTACGGAGGTGTGCTCATGGTGTCTTCCGGTGAACCGAAGTGGGTCGTCCTGGGCTCGGCGAGAGAGATTGAAGAGAAGATTGACCGTTACCAAGCGGCTGTGCGCGGGCAAGACGTTGGGGCAGGAATCGCCTCTTCACCGCCCGAAATTTCCGACAGGCCCGCAACAGATCAGTCCACACCGAGCCCCCTCACCCCTTCCCTCTCCCCC
>JACQWK010000179.1 GCA_016209525.1 Verrucomicrobiota bacterium | reverse complement strand
CTCTTAATTCCACAGCAGCGGGGGTAGGTGGTGAGTTCACCAGCAGATATTCAAACCGTTCGCAACTAATGTGGTAACACCCAAAAATGGAATCAACCCAGCTCATTCCCAACTCACTCGCCCAAGGCCGCCTTTTGCGCGAGCCGGTGGGTTTCGCCAATGGCTATTGGGCCGGAGCGCCCGGGGTGTTCTATGAAGCCGAAGAGCGCGCGCTCTACCTGACTTACCGGATCCGCCGGCCACGCGGTATCGAGCCGGACCGTGGTGGCGAAGCGCGGATCGCGCGCTCCACCGATTTCCAAGAATTCGAAGATATTTGGTCGGTGACGAAGGACAGGTTCAACACCGCATCGATCGAACGTTGCGCTGTGCGCAAAGGCCCCGATGGCTTGTGGCGCTATTTCGCGTGCTTTGTCGATCCCGCCGACGGCCGCTGGTGCGTGGAAGTCATCAAGGCGCCGACCATTCAGGCCCTCGATCCCGCCCGCGCCCGGCGGCTCTTTTCCGGTCCGCCGCTCGGACTCGAGGGAATTAAGGATCCATGGATTCTCGAAGAGCGAGGCACATTTCACCTGTTCCTGAGCGTCGCCGTGCGCACTCCCAAGACGGGGGAGGATTCGCACGCCACGCTCGACATTTTCAACACCGGCGAGTGCGTCTCGGCCACGGGATTGGCGGTCTCCACGGACCTTGAGAAGTGGGATTGGCAAGGCGTCGTGTTCGCCCCGGAGGCTTCCGGTTGGGATGCGTATTGCCGGCGAATCAACAGCGTCGTAAGGCACGACGGAAAATACGTTGCCTTTTACGATGGCAGCGCCGGGCATTGGGAAAATTACGAGGAGAAAACCGGGCTCGCCGTTTCGTCTGATTTGCGAACCTGGCGATCCGTGACCCCAACCGGCCCTTGCCTGACCAGCCCCCACGCTTCGGGTTCGCTGCGTTATTTGGACGCGCTCGCTTCCGGTGATCGCCCCTGGCTTTTCTACGAATTTGCCCGGCCGGATGGCGCGCACGATTTGCGAATGGCGCAAGTCAATCTCACCTCGATCATTTGCACACCACTTCCGTCAAATTCATGAACTGGGATCCTATTGTCTTAGGGCGGCTGCGGGGAAGTCAGCGGCGTTTGTCCGCTGCATGTCGCGTTCCCCCTCACCCTGACCCCTTTCCCCACCGCTGTTGAATTAGGGCGGGATCGCGTCGGTGCCGAAAAGGTCTTGCTCTTGCTCATGCTCTTGCTCGTAATCTTAATCTCTCCAAGAGTTGCAGAGTATGATAACGAGCAGGAGCAAGAGCATGAAACGTCGGACCGTCCTCAATTCAACCGCAGTGGGGCCGGTGTGAAGGGGAGGGTGCCGCCATGTGCACTGCGACCTCATCAGTAGTCTTGTGCGTGGATGCGTCTCCAAAAGCTGGGCAGGCATCCTGCATTTCTCCAAACACGCTGCGAAATCGCCCGCAGAAGTCAGGCTGGAAGCCTGCCCTACGTTGGCGAGCCCCCTCGATCCCGAACCGGTCAGAAGGCCGATGAACGCCATGTTCCCGGAATATCTTCGGATTCCTGAAGCCGAAATCGGCCTGGGGCAACCGGTGCGAGTCATCGTCAAGGGTGATATGGCCTCCGTCGGCCAAGCTGTGGCGGAAGCGATGTTCTGGGAAATCGAGGAAGCGGACCGGCAAGGACGAGGCGCGACATTGATCGTGCCGGTCGGGCCGGTCGATCAATATCCGATGCTGGCTCAAAAGATCAATCAGTCCCGCCTTTCCTGCCGGGAGACCGCCTTTATCATGATGGATGAATACCTCGCGGAGGACGACCGCTGGATCGCGGAAGAGCATCCGCTCAGCTTTCGGGGCTACTTGAATCGTTTGTTCTATCAGAGGCTTGACCCCGCGTTGGCGCCGCTTCCGGAAAATCGAGTCGTGCCCGACCCGAGCCATCCGGTCCGCGTGGCGGATTTCATCGCCGCGCGCGGGGGCGTCGATGCGTGTTTCGGCGGCATCGGGATCAACGGGCATCTCGCGTTTAACGAACCGCCCGCGCCCGGCGAAACGTGTTCTGTAAAAGAATTTGCCGCGCGGCCGACGCGCGTGCTCAGTTTGACGCGCGAGACCCGAACGATCAATTCCGTGACCGTTGGAGGCGAGCTCTCGGTCATTCCAAAGCGGGCGGTGACGGTTGGAATGAAAGAGATTCTCGCGGCCCGGCGCCTCCGGTTCTACTGCAATCGTCCTTGGCAGAGCGCGGTCGTGCGGCGTGCCCTCCACGGCTCAATCACACCCGAGTGTCCCGCCTCATTGCTGCGGACGCATCCTGATGTCGTCCTCACAATTGCAGAGTACGTCGCGGCCACGCCGGAGATCCGGCTGCGGTGAGCACAAGTGAATTCGCAGGCAAGCACTGTTGGTGGCCGGAAAGTCCGTAGCCGCCGAGGTCACGAGGCGGACTTACGTAAATCGTAAATCGTAAATCATAAATCATAAATTCGGGTCCGCCTCCTCGCGTCGGCGGCTACGGAATTCATGTGAAAGGACGGCGACACGCCGTCCCTCGCGCAACGAGTATGAAACTAGACTTCTCTGATGAGCGAGTGATGGCTGTCGTGGCCCATCCGGACGATGCCGAATTGCTCTGCGCCGGCACACTGGCGCGAGCGAAGGCAGACGGCGCCGCGATCGCCGTCTGCGTCCTGTGCCGGGGCGACAAAGGCCAACCGCGAAAGAAACTGGCGAAGCTGAGCGCAGTGCGGCGCAAGGAGGCGGCGTGCGCCGCAAGTTTGTTGGGAGCACGCGTCTTCTGGGCAGGATTCGCGGATGGAACCCTTGCCGACGGCCCGGCCCAAAGATCGAAGTTGATCGAAGTTTTCCGCCAATTCCGTCCCACACTCGTGTTCGCCCATGCGCCAAGCGATTACCATCCGGACCATCGCGCAGCTTCGCAGTTAGCGGAAGCGGCGTCGTGGTTCTGCGCATCGCGTGGACACTCCACATGCTCTCCCGCGATGCGAACGCAGCCGGCATTGTGGTGGATGGATACGCTGGGGATGACCGATTTCAATCCCGGCTTCCACATCGATATCACGAAGCAAGTTCCGATCAAGGAGCAGATGTTGGCTTGCCACCACAGCCAGTTGTCGAGAGGCCGCGATCCGGATTTCTCGGATTTGACTCAACTCATGCGCCGGCAATACCGGACGCGAGGCCTGCAAGCCGGAGTCGCGGCCGCCGAAGCGTTCTGTGCGCATGTGGCTTTCCGTCGACTCGGGGCGTTCTAGGATAGGAGCGACACTGGTATCTGAAACTTACCGTTTGCTGAAGATCCTGGCCATGGCGCGCCAGCGTTTGGAGTGCGCGCGATTGATCGCCGCTTTCTCACGGCCGACCTGAACCCGGCAGGACGCAAGACTGGAGCCGCAGATTTGCAGCCAAAGCGGCGATAAATCGGCCGCACTCCAAACGCTTCGCGGCGTTACGCGCCTGAAGGAGTTCGAGGGTCGCAAGTCGAGTCTCTAGAGTCGCGCCGTCGTGCTAGAATTGGCTATTGAAAACGCCTCAAGGTTTCTAGACCACTAATGGACACTCATGAGCACATAGGGAACAGACCTCCCAAAACCGCCCGATCGGTGCATTCCATGAGCATTCCAACTGCGTGAACTCTTGGGTAGGGCGAGACTCCCGTCGAGCCCTGACTTCATGGCCGGCTGAGATTCCAGGGCTCGACAGGAGTCTCGCCCCACCGGGTTTGATTGCGGCTGCGCCGCGCCGCATGGTGCTCGCTCGCCTACCGTTCGCCGTAGGGTTTCGTGCCGACACCGCTGGTCATCCAACTTTCGTGCAGCGCGTCCGAAGTGCGTTTGGCCGTGACCCACTCGGCGTGGCCGTCGGCAAAACCCCAGTTCCAGCCTTTCGCGCCGTGGTTGTTGATCGGATCCGGCGAATTGTTGGCGTCATCGGGAATGCGGTCCAAATTATCGTCTGCGTCCAAAACGATGACGATTTTCGTCGGAGCAAACGCCGTTGTCGTCGGGTTTTTGCGGACGCCGTTAAGCCGACGACCTTCTTTTTCGTCGTTTCGTTCGAAGATGCCGAAGAATTCGTAGCTGTGGCCGCCTTTATTGTATTCGCGATCCCCATGAGAGGTGACGCTCAGGTCGATGATTTCGCCCAAACGGTTTGTCACGTTCTCCCGAACGAGGTTCTTGGTATTCGGACACAGAAAAATTTTCACGGTGGAAAGGTATCTCGGATAGAACGACAGGGGCGCTTCGTCGCTGCCGATGCTGGCCGTGTTGTAGTAATATCCCGGATGATCGTCGCTGTACAAATGCGCCGCGAACATGACCTGCCGTGTGTTGTTCTGGCAGCCGATCCGGCGCGCTTTCTCCTTCGCTTTGGAGAGCGCCGGCAACAACATCCCCGCGAGGATGGCGATGATGGCGATGACGACCAACAATTCGATGAGGGTGAAGCCGGCATGGGCATCAAGGCTGACCCTCGACGCGCGATGCGGAGACCGGAGGCTGAAGATCGAGGGCCATTTGTTGGTGAGGATGTACTCGGCGTTGGCTTTCATAGCATCATTCGATCATAAAAACTCAATGGCACTCTCATTAATCCCGCGGCTTCAGCCCGGGGTGCGGGGTCGCGGACGAATTCTGAATCCGTTTCAACGGATCGCGACCAAACTCCCTAGCCGTTGATACGGCTCGGGACCTTCCGCCGACTGGGTTTCGCCGGGCTAAAGCCACGGCGCTAATGAAACCCGAAGCCGCCTCTGCGAGCGCTTGCACTAACGCCCGCGGCTCAATCGGTAGAACACTGGGCTTGCGCCAGCCGGCAACGCCGTCGTCCACTGTCCGCCGGTTTGATCGCGTGCGACAATATTCCAGGAACCGGGAGCAAGCGTCGCTGAAGACTCGACCGCGTAGGCCGCGCCGCCCGGGTTCAACACATCAAGGACGAGGTTCCCGCCGGAGATGGAGATCCTGCCGATGCGAAGTTCGCCGCCGACCGCGCCGCGCGTTGGCAGACCGTAAGCGCGGGCGTAAAGGAAGTGCGCGTCGGACATGCCCCAGGCGGTCAGCCCGAAACGGTTCGTCGCGCCCGCGGCGGGTCCCGTCCAGGCCCAGGTCCGGGCTGTGGCCGGGTCGTCGGTGAGCCAAGCCTTCAGGCGATATTCGCCGTTGTTATTGGCAAACTCGACCGCGAAAGGGCTGCCGTTCCGGAAAACGATGCTGTTGTCCCCGGCAATGATGTCGGACCAGACTCCAGCCGACTTGCGGCTCACACTCACACCCTGAGGCACGCGAGTGTTCGCCGTCGCTTCGCTCACGAACAAGACGCGGGAAAAATTGTTCGTATCCTGAAAATCATAAACGAAGCCGATGCCGTCGTCATCGAATGGATGGAAACCGATTTCGAGGAAGTAATTCGCGACCCCCGGCGCGGGGGCCAGAAGAATGGTGCTTTCGCCATTGGCCTTCGGCTGATTGATCGTCCCTGTGGTCGGCGTATTGTAATTCGAGAGTTCCATGATCGTTCCGTGCGCGCTCGTCTGCCAGTTGCCCGCGGGAGTTCCGGTCGCGGGCCTCGACCATCCCGGCGGCAACTGCGGAAGAGACGGGGCAGCCTGCCAGAGAGGAAACTGACCCCAATCTTCTCGAAACACCTCATTGCCGCCCGCCGTGATAACGACGTTCTCGATGAGGACACCGGCGTTCACTGGATTCTCCGGCGTCAACGATCCTCCGCTTTGGCCCCAGTCGCCGACGCCGAATCGGCCGGTCGGCAATTGGTCATCCGTAAACTTGATGACGACTTCGGAGGCGGCCAGCCAATTGGGTGGCGTGGCCTTGGCATCCCAACCAACGATTCGAACTTCAAAGTTTGAACCCTGCGCCGAGACGGTGATACGGACCCTTTTGTAGCCTGCGGTATCCGCCGGATCGGTCGCGATCGTGGCATCGCGGCCCAAGTCGGCAAATTGGCCGTTGAAGCGCTTCTGGATAGAGACCCCGTAAACCGGTCGCGCCGGGACATCATTGTTTTGTTCGCCAAGGATGGTCACGCGATACCAGTTGTTCTCGTCTTTGTAGCGGAAATAGACGCAGTTGCCGTCGTTATCGCCGACGCTGAACACGGTCTGTGCGGTGAAATTGTTCCAGGAAGGATCCCAGACGTTGGTTCGTATGATCAACCGCGGCCCTTCGAAGCTGGTATTATCCACGAGGAAGCCGGCGCCCAGAAAATTGGTGTCATTACCGTTCCGGAAGTCGTTGCTGTTTTCCCAGGCGCCGCGAAACCCTCGGCCAAAATCCCGAATGGCAAATTGACCGGGAAGCGCCGGGTCGCGCTGGACATTTTCCCAACGCGAGGAAAGTCCGTCCGAAGCCACGAGCGACTCGGCGGAATTCGGATCGGTGCCGCGTTGATATTCGGCCAAGTTTGTTTTCCCGTCTTTGTCCGGATCCCCATCCGCGGTGGCTGTCAAGCCGCCGAAATAGCTTTGCTCCCACTTGTCGGGAAGAGTGTCATTGTCGATGTCCGCTTCGAAGCGCGCGGTGATCGTGTAGGGACGGGTCAACCTCAGATTGAGCGTGGGTTCCGCGGAAGCCAAGTCACCGGACCACCCGGCGAAGACGAAACCCGGATCGGGTTGAGCCGTGACGACGACGTTGGTGCCATCCGGCAGCCAATCGCCGGTGGGTGCCGAGACCCTGCCGCCGGCCCCTGCGGTTGCCGCCAGTTTGACTTCCGTCCTCCAGTTCCACGTGATGCCGGAGATATCATTGAGCGTGAACGTGACACTAGTGCCCGCGCCGCTGGCGGGAACCGACCCAAAACCAGTCCAGCCCGTCGCCACCCGCCGCAAACCGGGCAGGTCCTCGACCGGACTCGCCACCGATGCTGTCACGGAGGAACCCGACGAAAACGACTGAAGGCCCGTGCCCGGAGCCGGCGTGCCGAAAGCCGAATTCACCTGCAACGGCACGCCATCGATTCCTTGAACGCGGACGAAGTCAAATTCTGTGCGAGACATCCCCCAACTGAAGAAACCAACTTTCCCGTTCGGAACCGTGGCGCCTGTGATGTCAAACGGCCCGTAGGAAAACGACTGGGATGCGCCCGTGGGGTTGCCGACCAGAAGGATTTGCAGCCGATTCCCGAAGACAGCGGCTGTCAGATCGTACGGCACGTTAGCCAGTGGATCATACTTCACCGGGTTGTCGCGATAAACTTCTTCCCAAACGCCATTGACGACTTTTTGTATCGAAAGGCCTTTCGCTGGGCCGGTGGGGGAATCCTGGGATCGCAGGACAACTCGAAAAAAATTCTTTTCGTCTTTGTACCTCAGGAGAATTCCATGTCCGTCGTCGTCCGCCGGAATGATCCGAGCTGTCATGACGTAATTCGACCAGTTCACGTCGCCCGCCACGATGGACGCCGCCGCGAAATCGACGACTCCTTCCGCGTCATTGCCGCCGTTGGAATCGCTGTTTTCGTGCAACGTGCCCAAGGGGTTCGGTCCCAGAGCCAGCGACCAGATGGGTAGTCCCCCGTTTCCCGTGCTTGGATCAAGACCGCTGCCGTCCGCTCGCGGCGGCACGACCGCCGTCCAATTGGTGAGCGCATTGGGATTGCCCACAATTTTGACCGGGTCCAAGGTCGGATTCTGGATGCGAAATGCGCGCAGCGCCGTGCCACTCATGCCCCAAACTGCAAGGCCAACCCGCCCGTTCACGGGTCCGGGAAGAGGCTTGGCTTCGACGAGCTTGTATTCGGTTTTGGCGCCGTCGGGATCATCGAGCACCGTCAGGCTGAAGAGGTTGTTTCCCGTCACCGCGATGGTGACGTCGAAGGGCTGATATTGCGTGTTGAAAAACGATTCGATGTGATCTGGGGTTCCGTGACCAAACAGGTTCGTCGCGACGTTAGCCACCTTGCGATCCACATTCCAGCCGTTCCAAGGATAACCCGGCTCAGTGCGGCGTTGGCGCGTGAACGTGACCCGGTAGAAGTTGTTGGCGTCTCGATAACCAAAAATCAGGCCAAACGCATCGTCATCACCTGCGATCAGACGCGCTTTGTAGGTGAAATTGGTCCCCGCGTTTGCGTCGTTGATAAGCATGACAGCCGTGGCGCTGGGCGAGGCGGCGGCGGCATCCGTGTAGATGTTGCTTTGTTCGAGGAAGGAATTGCTGACGATGTCATATTGCCAGCGCAAGGGGCCATCGAGGTAATTTCCGGTCGGTTGCACGGCGGTCCATCCGGGGATGCCGCGGTTGAAGTCATCCTCGAAAAGAAGGGTGGCCGGGGCCGCCTGAGTGACGCGATGGGTCAAAAGGCAGGCGACCAACCAGAGCCAAGTGATGCAGCGAGGGGAGGAGGTGCGGGTTGTTATCATAGCTTCAAGAGGCAGATGTTCCATTCGTTCCGTGCACGAAGCGCGACGCCGGCTTTTCGTTTTGCCTGGAACCCAGACTTCCGCGCCCGTCCGGAGTGAATTGTCTGATGATGGCACACAGCCTAAATGATGGAGGCTCTGTGTGTCAATTCAATGGATGGCCCGTGACGTTTCTGCCAGAGGGGCATCAACCTCCTCGAATCCTCCCTCTCCTCCATCGGATGGAGGAGAGGGTTGGGGAGAGGAGGCGCGTTTGTGTTGGCGCCCCTCTCCTTGGTCCTCTCCCCACTCGTTCCTCGCGGGGAGAGGATGAAGAGCTTGATGCAGTCCTGCGTTTCTGTTCTTAAATGCCGATGTTCGAAAGGGTGAGGCAAATCCGGTTCACGATCTCCACGAGTTTGGGATGGGAATTTTCGAATTCGGCGACGGAGGCGGAGAGGCCATCCAGCGCGAGTTTGACCAGCCGCGGGTCTTTTTCCTCCCGCGTCGCTTCGTGAGCCGAGACGTTCGTGAAGCCGGCGATGCTCTGGGCTTGTTCGCCGTGGGTCTTGGAAAGCTCCTCGATCTCAGACTTGAGAGTCGAGAGCAAGCCGAGCAGCTCGGCTTTGTTTGCTTCTTTGATCGAATCGGTCTGTCTCAGCCGAGCCTCAATTTCGCCTATCGTGTTTCGAATCATTTGAATTCGTCCGCAGCATAACAGATTTTTCGCTCCCACGTCGCGAAAAATTGAGGCGGGTGATTTGAAGATTGCGTCTTCCCGTCATAGCCTGTACCGCTAGGCGGCGAAATATGCCTGTGAAGAACTGAGCACTCTATGCGGATGATTGGACATGTCCAGAACGAAGCCAATGCGCGTTTGTTTGGCGATTACCTCTACGTCAAGGGGATCGGCAACCAAATCGAATCGGAGAAGGACGGCACTTGGGTCATTTGGGTGGAAGGCGAAGACGATGTGGACCGTGCGCGCGGTTTTTTGCGGACTTACCTGACGCGGCCGGATGACCCGGAGTATCGGCGCGCGGCCAAGCAGGCGCGCGACCTGAGGGAACAGCAAAAGGAACAGGACGAAGCGGCAGCCAAAAGGTTTTTCGACGGCAGCGAATTGTTCCGCAAACACGGCCCGTACGGCTTGGGCCCGCTGACGATCGGGCTCACCGCGGTGTGTGTCCTCATTTGGGTGGCGAGGGAATTCGGCGGGAACATCGATTTGTGGAATTTTCTGTTTATCAGCGAATACGATTCGGGCGGACTCGCCGAACGCCTGCGCCATGGATTGCCGGAGGTCCGTCATGGGCAGGTCTGGCGCCTATTCACTCCGATCTTGATGCACGCGCCATTGATGCCATTTCCGGGGTTTCTGCACATCCTCTTCAATATGATTTGGCTCAAGGATCTGGGGAGCATGGTGGAAGCTCGCCAAAGCTCTCTCCAACTCGCCTGGCTGGTCCTCGTGATCAGCGCCTCCTCCAACGTGGCGCAATTTCTGGTGAGCGGCCCGTATTTCTACGGCATGTCGGGCATCGTGTATGGCTTGCTGGGCTACGCATGGATGAAAGCGCGATTTGATCCGGCGTCCGGATATTTTCTGCACCCAACAACCGTTGCCATCATGTTGATCTGGTTCGTGTTTTGCCTGACGGGCGTTATGAACGCGGCGAACACGGTCCACGCCGTCGGGTTAGGGATGGGAGTTGCTTGGGGATACCTCGGTTCGATCCGGCGCTCCTCCAAGCACCGTTAACGCGCTTTGAAGGTCTGCTTTCGAAAGCATCACTCAGAAGCCGCCTAACGTCACGTGCGACCAGGAAAAGGCCTTCTGGACTGCTGGCGCTTTAGAAATGGCGTGAGGGTGTCTCGAAGTTCCGGACGTTCTCCCTCACCCCGGCCCTCTCCCGCTGGGAGAGGGAGAACAGTCCGCACTGATCGAAGTTACTTCTGCGCGGCACCTAGGTCGCCCGCGGGTTTCCCATCTGGGGATTTATTGACGGTCGCGGCTGCAATCGCCTGCGGGTCGGTGCTCAATGAGATTAAGTCGGCCAGGATGCGCTTCGCCTCCTTCAGCGCCACGTCCACAGGGGGCGGCGCGGCGTGCCCGGGGCTGTCATCCTCTTCATCGGCTTTGACAGGATCGACCGACGCTTCCACTTTCGGAGGGGCATTCGTCTTCGCCACGGGCCCGGGCAAGCCGGGCTGACTTGCCAGTGCCAGGGTGAGCTCATAGACGGTCTCGTTGATGGGAGGACGAGCTTTCAACTCCGCCTGACGCGCCTTTGAGCGAGCTTCTGCCTGCGCGGTTTCTTTCCGCCGTTGCTCTTCGTTCAATGAAACGGTTTTGTCCTCCAACGCCTTTTTCAACTGCTCGATGTCCTCTTTCAAATACTGAAGATCAAGATCACTCTCGACGCGCGCGGCCGACCGTTTCTGCAACTCGGCGAGAAGCGGCTGAATCCGGTTCAGTTTTTCGTACTTGGCGCTCGTGATTTCGTCCCACGGCAACGCGTTCTCCAGCGAGGATTCGCCGACTTCTCGATGGTTGTTGGGCGAGGGCAAAATGATGTCGGGGGTGATGCCCTTCAACTGCGTGGAGGAACCGCTGGGACGATAGAATTTGCGAATCGTCACCTTGAGGGCGCCCGGATTGATTCCGTCGCGCCGGAGTTGAGGGAATTTTTGCAGATCGATCAACTGTTGCACGGTCCCCTTGCCGTGGGTCGATTTGTCTCCCACAATCAACGCCCGCCCATAGTCCTGGAGCGCGCCGGCCAGGATTTCGGACGCGGACGCGCTGAACCGGCTGGTCAGCACCAGCAGCGGTCCGTCATAAACGACGGCGGAATCCGTGTCCTTGTCCACATACTTGCGGCCGTTGTGTTCCTTGACCTGGACCACCGGGCCCTCCTTAATGAACAGGCCGGTCAGATTGATGGCTTCTTCCAGGGAGCCGCCTCCGTTGCGGCGGAGATCCAAAATGATGCCCTCGACGTGCTCGGCGATCAGTTTTTGCAGAAGCGCTCGCACGTCTCGCGTCGTGCTTTTTTTCGGTTCCGAGCTCTGCCGCTTGCCGGAAAAGTCAAACTCCGCATAGAACGAGGGAAGATCGATGATTCCGAGGCGGGTCGGCTTGTCCGCAGTTCCGGGGAGATCAATGATTTTGGCCTTGGCTTCTTGGTCCTCCAACTTGATTTCATCGCGGATCAAGCTGACCGTTTTCCTCACCGACGGATCGGGCGCGTCGGCCGGAATAATCGTCAAGCGCACTTCGGTGCCTTTTGGACCGCGGATCATTTCGACCACCTTATTCAGCTTCATTTCGACGACATCCATCGGTTCATTGGTTCCCTTGTCGGCCACGGCGATAATTCGGTCATTCTCTTTGAGCAGTTTGCTTTTCTGGGCCGGCCCGTTCGCGACCAACGACTGAATCTTGCAGTACCCATCCTCGGAACGGAGCAAAGCTCCGATCCCGGTCAGAGAGAGGCTCATGTTGATGTTGAAGGTGTCCAGGGCGGATTTCCCCATGTAATCGGTGTGCGGATCGTACACTTGGGAGAGGGAGGAAAGATAGAGCTCGAACACGTCGTCACGGTCGTAATCCTGAAGGGATCTGAGCAAGCGCGAATAACGCTTGGTGATTTTTGAGGCAATGTCCTCCGGCTTTTCTTTGTTCAGTTTGTCCTGGAGAATTTCGGAGCGCAGGTGCTGCCGCCAAAGCTGCTTGGCTTCCTCGAGGGTCTTCGGGCGAGGCGCCTTCCGCCGGTCCAGATTGTAGGAGTCGTTGCCGGTGAATTCGAATTTTTCGGTGGCGAGCAACTCCCCGATGTAATCGACCCGCTGCGTCAGGCGCTGGAGAAAGCGCGAAAAAATCCGGTGAGCCGGCGTCAGATCCCCTTTGGCCGCGAGGAGGTTGTCCAACTCCTTGCGGTACACCTCGAACTCGTCGATGTCGGTTTGCAGGAAATGGAAATGCATGCCGTCCAGGACTTCCAGGTACCGGTCCAGAAACTTGCTCGAGAGGTCGTCGTCCAGCGCGCGTTGCGAGAAATGGAATTGTTCCAGCAAAAGAGGCAGCGTCGTTGCAATGTTGGTTTGGCCGGGGCCCACTTCCAGGCGCGCCATCGGCCGGGCCAGCGTGTCCAGGAGCACCTGGCGATTCGTCGGGGAGAACACCAACGCGCCGGTTTTGGCAGCGTCCGATAGACTGGGCTCGGTCGGCGCGTCGTTCGCGGCGAGGGGGGATTTCGGCGCGGCCGCCAACAAACAAAGCGCCGCCGCCGTGCAGAAACCGATGGAGTGAATTCGCATGCTCACGTGTAAGTTATTTAGATTGTGACGCTCACCATACCATAGCTCGCTGGAATTACACCTTGAATTTTGGTCCTCCATAAAAATATGGGCATTTGGCCGCCGGTTTGTTATCGTGGTGCTCATGGTCGAGCAGAGCGCCAGGCCGCGAGTCATCTTGAGCCGTGTCGTCCTCGTCGGTATTCTGTGCCCAAACCTCTGGAACTTGTCCGCCGAGGACCTTCCGCCTCAACCGGAGCGGGTCCGCGAAGCGATTCGACTTGGGTTGCAGATCCTCGCAAGGAGCGTCGCGACCTACCCCGAACACCGCACCTGCTTCTCCTGCCATCATCAAACATTGCCCATGCAAGCCATGCGGACCGCGCGGGAGCACGGCTTCAAGATCGATGAGGCGCTCTTCCAGGCTCAGACTGGGCTGACTCATGCAACCTTCAAGGCCCGTGCCGCGGGGCTCCGGCAAGGCACCGGCATCGGCGGCAACGCGATGACGGTGGGTTACGGCCTTTGGGCGTTGGACCTTGGCGACTCGACCCACGATGACACCACCTCGGCGATGGTCGCTTACCTCTTAAAAACCCAGAAGGAGGACGGCCGATTTTGGAGCAACACCGAGCGGCCGCCCTTGGAGGATTCGGCCTTCACTTCGACAACCTTGGCCTCGTATTACATGCAAAAGTTCGCTGGTGCCGGTGATCAAGTTGAAGTGCAACGCTCGGTGGAGGCTGCCAAACGATGGCTATTGCAGTCTCAACCGGACACCCAGGAAGACTGTAATTCGCGCTTCTGGGGATTGCATTTGCTGGGCGCGGACGCCGACATGCTCGACAAGGCGCGCAGGTTGGTGCTGCAAGGCCAGCGGACGGACGGAGGTTGGGGTCAATTGGCCGGCTTGGCGAGCGACGCCTACGCCACGGGACAATCGTTATTCGTTTTGCAGGCCTCGGGACTCCCGACCGATCATCCCGCTTATCAGAGCGGCATTCGGTTTCTCCTTGAAAGCCAGCGCGACGATGGGTCCTGGAAAGTGCAGACTCGTTCGAAACCGATCCAGATTTTCTTTGACTCCGGTTTTCCCCACGGCAAGGACCAGTTCATCAGCATTTGTGCTACGAGTTGGGCGGTCGCAGCGCTTGCGGCGGCGTCTCGGTAATCGCCATCGCCGATGTGGTCCGTGTCACAGTACTAGGAGATCGGCGCGAGATTCTCTGCCACGTCGGTCCGATAGGCTTTCATCGCCGGGATGATTCCTGACAAAGCGCTCAGCGCAATCAGCCCCGCCGGCGCCCAAACCATGATCTGATGGAAGGATTGAGGCTCCAGAACAACCCCGGTCTGCGTCCGAACGATCGAGGCCACAACCGTCATCATGGCCCCGTAGAACAGGAAACCAACGAGCATGCCAAGAGCGGCGGTGGCCGCGGCCTCGAGAATGATCGATGAAAAGACGGTCCCCCGGTGAGCGCCCAACGCCCGCAGAATGGCAATCTCACGCCGGCGTTCATTCATGGAGTTGTAAATGCCGGCGATAATCGATCCCGTCGCCACCAGCGCGACCAGATAAGCGACCAACTCCAGCACGTGGTCGAACCAGGCAATCTTGGCGAAGAGTTGCGCCATGATTTGGCCGATGGGCCAGGCCAATGTCAGGCGCGCGCCCTCCTTGTTGTAGAGGAGGCTTAAGCGCTGGCCCGCCACCGCGCTGCCGGCCTTGAGTTTCACCAGGACCGCGCTGATGTCGCTGGCGGCCTTGGGATCGTGGCCGCTCATTTTCTGCAAACCCTCCAATGGAATCCAGATCACTCGGTCCGCCGGAGTGTTGGTCGGTTCGAGCACGCCGACGATCACATAGGTTTCAGAATGCTCCTTTTCTTCATCGAACAGGAGGCCGTGGAAAGGATGGATCACGTCGCCGCGTTTGAGACCCAGCCGCTGGGCCACAAAGCTGCCAGCCACCGCTTCGCGAGCCGTTGGATCAAACACTCGTCCCAGCGGACGCGGCGTGTAGCGTTTCCCCGGAGCATACTCCGCCCTGTCAAACAAATCGGGGCTCGTTCCCACCAAACGGTACCCGCGGAAGTTATCGCCCATCGCGATTGGCACGGCCAGTTCGACGTTCGGGTTGCCCTGAATTTCCAGGTAATCCGCCCAAGCCAGATTGCCGGGGGACTCTTCCAGGTGAAAAATGGCATTCAACACGAGCTGCAGCTTGGCCGAGCGCGCGCCCAGGACCGCGTCGAACCCGCCGGTGAGACCCGTGAAGGCGGCATGGGATTGCTCTCGAACTGCCCAGACCGACATCAACAGCCCCCCGGCCAACGCGACTGAAAAAGCGGTCAGCACGGTGGAAAACGCGTGTTGGCGCAGACTTTTATAGACCATGAATCCAATGTTCACGGCGGGGTCGGCTGGTTGATCTGGTGAAAATCTTGGACCTCTTCAAACTGTCCGAGCGCCTCCCGGTCGTGGCTCACGAACAGCAGCGCGGCGCTATTCTCGCGGCAAGTGTCGCGAATGAGCGCCAGCACTTCGCGCGCGTTGACGGGGTCCAGGTTTCCGGTCGGTTCGTCCGCCAGCACCAGATTGGGGCGATTGGCCAGCGCACGAGCCACGGCCACACGCTGCTGCTGGCCGCTGGAAAGCTGCCGAGGGTAATGCCTCAGATGGCCGCCCAAGCCTACTCGCTCAAGAAGTTTGTGAGCCAACCCGCGATCCACCCCCGCTCCAAACGACATTCCCAACAGAACATTTTCCAAACAGGTGTATCCCTGGAGCAGATTGAACGTTTGAAAGACGTATCCGATCGTGGTCGCGCGAAGTCGATCCCGGTGTGGCTCGCTCAGGGCCGACATCTCGCGTCCGGCCACACTGACGCGGCCGGAGTCGGGTCTCAGTATCCCCGCGATCAAATTCAGGAAGGTCGTCTTGCCCGAACCGCTTTCACCCCGGAGAGCCATCTGAGCGCGTTCGGCCAGCGAGAAACTGCCAATGCCGATGATGGCACGGCGAGTCCCGTCCGGCGACAAAAACGATTTTTGGAGATTGGAAATTTCCAGGACGGCCATCGTGTTGCCGGAGAGAATCAGCCAACTCGAGGCACGCCGTCAAAAGGAATCGGTTGGGGGAGCATACAGAGGCGACCGTGGGATGGACTACACGCGGAAGATTTCTAGTCCCGCCTTTAGGCGGCCCGAACCGGCTTAAGCCGGGACTACAAACGCCAACCTGTCGTTCATCCAACGGTCTCGTCAATAACAGCAGTGCTTCCTCATGTCGCCCGTTCGGGTCACGGTAGCGGAGGGCCTCCGGCCTGACGTAGAGTCGGGCGTCTCGCCCGGCGGAGCGAGGCGTTGGCTTTTCCGACAACGCATCGAAAGTTTCGGCGTGGACGACCGCGTCAAACGTTGGTTCCGGGCGGCACGGTGCCGCCCTTGACGGCACGCGAGGACGCCCGCCGCTACGGATATCCCGGGCAGCAGCAATTCTCATTTTGGCCGTAACGCGGACACTCCTGTCCGCAAAACCTCCGAAAATGTGCGGACAGGAGTGTCCGCCTTACGGTCACGAACCGCGCCCGTTGCCCAAATGAGAATTGCTGTCCCGGGCAGGCACCTGCATTGCATTCCTTGCAGAATTCCCAATACTCAGGAGCCTTTGAACAAGACATTGAAATCCGGCAACTGGTCCAACGCCTTCGAGAGCAGCTCGCTCGTCGTTGGCCTGATGTTGTTGGTGGCGGCCGCGGACTACCTATTGCCGCTCGACCTGCGAGTCTTTGGCATTGTCCCTCGCCGTGTGCCGGGACTGATCGGCGTCGCCTTCAGCCCGTTGCTGCATGCGGATACGGCGCATTTGATGGCCAATTCGCTCCCGCTATTCGTGTTGCTACTCCTTCTATTTTGGGACCGCCGGTATCATCCAGTGGCGACGTTGGCCGTCATTTGGGTTGCCAGCGGGTTTGGCACTTGGTTGATCGGACGAGGCGATGCGATCCACATCGGCGCCAGTTCCATTATCTACGGTTTGGTGGTGTATTTGATGGCCGCGGCATTCTGGATGAAACGCTGGCGTCCGGCCATCGTGGCGATCTTCGTCTTCGTCATCTACGGAGGAATTTTCTACGGCGTGCTGCCGCAGCGCGGGCATGTCTCTTGGGAAGGACACTTGGCCGGAGCGATTGCCGGATGGTGGACCGCGCGAAGGAATCACGCGTAGATCGAGCGCGAGGAAGCCGCCGCCAGAGTCGGTGAAGCGTTGAAGCGTTAGACGGGTTAATTGGCAGAATCAATCTGCGCACATGAACGAAACTTTCGCGGATAGTGAGAATCTGTGACAGAGCTGGCTCCAAAGAAGTTTAGTCTCGTCGGCATGCTTTGGGCTTCGGTCGCTTTGGCCTCTGGTTCGGCGTTCCTCTTCACGCTCACTGGATTCCTGGACAGATGGTGGTGGATGTTTGACCTGACTTCGCACTTCCGTGTCCAGTATGCGGGTATGCTGCTCGCCAGCACGGTCATCTTTGCTCTAAAGCGCAAGATCATGTTGACAGTCCTCTGCGCTCTGTTCGCACTCGCAAACTTGGTTCTTGTCTCTTCGTATTTCCCAGTAAAACAATCGCGTCCGCGCATCGAGAGATCTCTACGTGCTGTGCTGATCAATGTCCGCACTGAGAACCAGCGATTCGATCTCGTCAGGAATTTTGTGGAGGACACGCAACCTGATTTCGTCGTATTGGAGGAGGCGGATGCAGACTGGATCGTGCAGTTGGCGAGCTTAACAAACGATTACCCTCATGCTGTCCTCAAACCGCGCGAGGACAATTTCGGGATCGCTTTGTTCAGCAAGCTTCCATTCTTGAGCTCGGATATCGTCTTTCTTGGTGATGCGGAGGTTCCATCGATCGTAGCGTCCTTTCGAATCGATGGCCGAGAGTTGACGCTTCTGGCCACACACCCGGTTCCTCCTGGCAACCGCGAGTATGTCGAACTGCGAAATGGCCAGCTTGCGGCGATCCCGTCGTTCTTAGCGAACCTGCCCGGAGCCAAAGCGGTGCTAGGAGACTTGAACGTCACGCCTTGGTGTTATCAGTTTAGAAAGCTGCTTTCGGAGACAGGCCTGGAGGACTCCTCCCGCCACCGTGGGATACACGCGACTTGGCCGACCCATTTGTTGCCGTTGCGAATCCCCATCGACCACTGTCTGCTTTCCACCGAACTCGAGACAGTCAGAAAGGAAGTTGGGCCTTACGTCGGCTCAGATCATTTCCCCCTGCTGGTTGAATTTGGATTCGCTCGCTAGTCGGAGAAGGACGCTTGGAACTAATCCGAGAATCACCCTCCAGGTGGAACACTTGGATATTTTCGGTAGCGCAGACTTGAAGTCTATCAGTATCGCCAGAAATCGGCGCTAGCCGCGAAAATTTATTGGTGGGGCGAGACTCCCGTCGAGCCCTGACATCTTTGCCAGCAAGGATTCCAGGGCTCGACAGAGTCTCGCCCCACCCAGTGTGGTGGCGGCCCAGCCGCGCTGCGCAGTATCGCCGACTTGCAGCCGGCGGGGCGTCGAAAACTCCAGCGTGTTCGGAGATGTGGAGCCGGCACAGGCTGCAAGCCTGCGATACGGAAGATTGAAAAACTACGCTACGAGATTGTGAAATTTCGGGAGCAGACCACCGACGTGTTGCAGCCGGCTACCAACTCGCCGGGCTCTTGGCGGCAAGTTGCCGCCAAGAACGGGCTGGTAGCCCGTTCCAGCCATGCCTCAGACGGACTCTATGGCAAGAGCACTGCTCGATAAAAGCGCCGGGAATCAATGATCGACGGATCAACGAACTGAAAGAAGTTTGTCGAAATTGAGTTCGTAGCAATCGCTACCCAGTCCCGCAAGTTGGAGGAGGTCTGGAACACGAGAACGAACGTTCCCAGTGGAGAGGACGCGACGTAACACTGAAATTGCCCCTTCAAGTTTCTTTGCGGGTTCCTCAATTGCACCGGTGAAGCGCGCACGCTCCAATTGAACGTGCTTGCGGCGGATTTTCCACCGCCATCGACAACGGTGATCGTGATCGTTGTTGTGCCTAGCTCATAGGCCGGTCGAATCGAAACCGTGCGGCGCGCTCCGGTCCCACCCAAAACGATATTCGAGTCGGGAATGACTTTTGGGTTCGAAGACCGTGCGAACACCGAGAGCGTCGATCCCTCCTCGTCATCATTGGCAATGGCGAAGGGAAGGACCCGTGCTCGTTGGTCGCCAAGGTAGCTATACTGTGCATCAAACGAAGAAAGCGTCGGCGGTCCAGGGCCGACGACCGTCAAAATGAACGAAGTGCTCGCCGACCGTGCGGCGCCCCCGCGACCACCCATAGTCGTGATCGTGATCGTAATTGTCGCTTGGCCCTCCTGGTTTCTCGCGGGAGTGATCGCCACGCTGCGGTTCACATCCGTCCCGTTGATGAGGATGTTGGTGTCGGGAACCAGAGTTTGATGAGATGATTTCGCGACAATGCTCACGATGGAAGCTGCCGGGCATCCGGCATCGACTTTGAAAGAGATCGGCAAAGGTGCTTTGTTTCGTGCCGTGGTTTGATTCGCGATACTTGAAATCGTGGGCAGGCATTCCGGCGGGAGAGGCGTCGCCACGACGAAGCTCGCGCTGGCCGCCGCTCCCCGCAAATTCCTGACCGTAATCGTGATCGCCGAAGAACCCTCCTGACCGGAAGCCGACGTCACCGCCACCGTTCGATTCGCGCCATTGCCGCCGATCACGATGTTTTCGTCCGGCACGAACGTTTTGTTCGAAGAATTCTTCTCCAACGTGAGAAATCCAGAAAACGTGTCCCGGTCGTTCACTGTGAAGGCGATCGGCCCGGTCGAGCCACCTATCTCAATGGTCTGATCGGGAATGCGGCTGATCCAAGGCGAATCTCCGAGAACAATCGCTTTGAAATTCGTGCTTGCCGAGCAGCCCTCCTCGTCGGTCACCGTAAGCGTGACATTGACGGCTCCCGTTCGCGTCCAGTTTGAGCTCAGCCGGAAAATAAATAGACGAACCGAGGGATTCTTAGAATCGACTTTGGCGAATTGAATGTTCGAATTGGGCAGCAAGTCCTGGTTATCCGTCATGGCTGACACGACAAGTTTCTCCGCCGGAGTCTTCGCATCCGTGACGGTGATGGACAAGATGTTGGGCGCGTCACCTGCAAATGAACGATCCACCTGATCCGGAACACTGCTGATCGTCGGACGGCAATCGTCGGTCTGAGCGGGGAGGGACTGAAGAGCCACGCAGACCTGCCACAACCAGAGCGCGGCCCGGCAGCAATGGCCGGTGAACCAGTCCTGATCCATTGGCGCTGAATATAATCCTGAATCCAAGGACCGCAAAGGCTGCCACGCCGGCGCGGAAAAATCATCTGAGCCCGATAGGATGCCGCTCCGACCGGCAGGTCGCGAGCCTACCCCACCGTCGGCAAAAACTTGGGAGGCTTGCGCGCTTTCGTGGCCTGCTCGAAACCAAACGCCAATCTCAACAACGTCGGTTCGCTGTAGGCCCGGCCAAAAAAGGAGAGCCCGAACGGCAGGCCAAACACTTGCCCGACCGGAACCGTAATGCTGGGATACCCGGCCACGGCGGCGGGGGACGAACTGCCGCCGACGCTTCGATTTCCATAAATCAAATCCGTTTTGCCGGCCGGACCGCCGGACGGCGCGATCAGCGCGTCGAGCTTGTGCTCGTTCATCACGGCATCGATGCCTTCGTCTCGCGAAAGGCGCCGGCATTTTTCGAGCGCATCCAGATACGCCTTCTCGGTCAGGGGACCTTTCTCTTGCGCCCTGAGAAACGTTTCCTGTCCGAAGTACGGCATTTCCTTCTCTTGGTTCTGTTCGTTGAACTCGATAATCTCCTTCAGGCTGCGCACGGGAGCCTTCGGCCCTAGTCCGGCCAGATAAGCATTCAGGCCGGCTTTGAACTCATAGAGCAGGACCTCAAATTCCGAATCGCCAAACTTGCCCTGGGATGGCAAGTCCGCCGGATCGACGATCACGGCGCCGCGGCGCTTCATTTCCTCAATCGCCGCCTCCAGAATCTTTTCCGTCCCGACACGCGCACTGAAGAATCGCCGGGCCACGCCGATGCGCGCGCCGCGCAGGCCGTTCGGATCGAGAAACGGAGTGTAATCGCGATGCGCTCGGCCGCGGCTGGGATCGGTCGCGGGATCGCGCGGGTCCACGCCGGTCAGCGCACCCAAGAGAATTGCCGCGTCCGTCACGGTGCGGGTCATCGGTCCTGCGGTGTCCTGGCTGTGGGCGATTGGGATGATCCCGGCGCGGCTGATCAACCCCACCGTTGGCTTAAGGCCGACAATTCCGCAAAGCGTGGAAGGCGAGATGATCGAGCCGTCCGTTTCTGTGCCGATCGCCGCGGAGCAAAGATTGGCGGACACGGCCGCCGCCGATCCGGAACTCGAACCGGACGGATTTCGATCGAGCGCGTAGGGGTTCTTGGTCAGCCCACCGCGGCCGCTCCAACCGCTGGTGGATCGGTTCGATCGAAAATTGGCCCATTCGCTCAGGTTGGTTTTGCCCAGAATCACCGCCCCGGCTTCGCGCAGTTTTTCGGCAACGAACGAATCCCGCGATGGAATCGACCCCAGGAGCGCCAAAGAGCCGGCGGTGGTCATCATGCGGTCGTGGGTGTCGATGTTATCCTTGATCAAGACGGGGATGCCATGGAGCGGTCCACGCGGGCCTCTGGCTTTGCGCTCCTTGTCAAGCGTGCGCGCGATGGCGCCGGCGTCCGGATTGAGTTCGATCACGGAGTTGACCGCAGGTCCGCGCCGGTCAATGTCCTCGATCCTTCGCAGATATTTCCCGACCAGGGATGCCGCGGTTTCTCGGCCGGAATTCATGGCGGCTTGGAGTTCCGAGATAGTCGATTCCTCCCATTCAAATCGTTTGAGGCGAAAAGGAGAGGAGATGGTAAGGCTGCCGGCGGAAGATCCAGCCAGAGCCGAAGGGATCAACGCCGATGTGCCCGCCCAGGCCGCCATTCGGATAAACTCTCTTCGATTCATTCAAGAATTCTCATTGCGTCCGACGTGTGCCGAGGTAAGTTCTAGGTAACATGTCCCGGAGCGCAACCAAATTTCCGGCCTGCTCTCAGACCCTCGAGAATTGGAAGCCATGAACAACCCAATGCGGAGTGAAAACCCTATGACTACGCGACCTCTCCCTCACCGTACCGTCTGCCTGTCGGCGCTCACGCGCGGCGCCTTCACGCTCATCGAGCTTTTGGTCGTCATCGCGATCATTGCGATCCTGGCCGGCATGCTTTTGCCGGCCCTCTCCAAAGCGAAGACCAAAGGCATCAAGATCAAGTGCGTCAGCAATTTAAAGCAGATCGGCATCGCGTCGCTCATGTACGCCAATGACCACAACGACTGGTTCCCGCCCCTGCAGGACCCCGCAACCCGAAGCGTCGGGAATTGGCCGTGGGATATTCCGGCCTACGTCGCCAATTTGTTGACCGCCAGCGGCGCCCAACGCCATATCCTGTACGACCCCGGTTTCGCGAAACAGGACAACGACGAGCTGTGGAGATTCACGACCGACTCCCTTGGTGAAACGACTGTTAGGAACCAGGGCTACCGTGTGGCGGGTTACCAGTTTGCCTGGCAGTACGCCGCGCGGGTGCGCACCACCAACATCACTGAAAGAAGCGTCAATCCCAAGCCTTGGAAAATGCGGGATGGCAGCGAGATCAATCCCGGCCCCGCCGAACGGGTCAGTGTCGCCGACGCCGTTATCTCCGATGGACAAAACGAAACGGACCGAACTCGGAATCGCTACACCAAGATCGACGGCGGATGGCGCGGCCACCAGTCGCCGCACCTGACCAGCCGGTTGATGCCGGAAGGGGGCAATCTTCTCTTCGCAGACGGCCATGTGGATTGGAGGAAGTTCGACAAGATGGTTGTCCGCACGGATGGCGGACCGAGTTTCTGGTGGTAGGCTCGCCCGCTGCGCAGCCCGCAATCGTCACAAGCACGAAGCGAAATAGGGACCCCCGCGGTGCTCTCTCTCCCCGCGCCGTTTACTTCAACCGGCGCCAGGCTTCAATCGGCTGGTAGTTGCCACTCCAGTTCGCGCCAACAATGTCTAGCAGCCCGTCGCGGCCAAGATCCACGACCCGGAGATTGTGAGAACCGGTCGTCGCAATGATGTGCGCTGTCCAGCGCCGCCCATGGTCTTCGTTGCGATACACGAGCACGCGGTCTCGCTTGGATTGATGCATCTCGGCGGTCGCGATGTCGGGGGCTCCATCGCCATCCAGATCCGCCACCGCCAATCCGTGGGCGAAGTCGAGCGAAGGATCAACCACGTGCTCGGTCCAGTTGGGCAGGCGCGGATTCGCGGGCGCTTCGAACCAAGAGATTTTGTATTCACCCTCGGAGCGGGTTAGGACGACATCCAGATGCCCGTCGGCATTGAGGTCGCCCGTGGCGACTGCGGCGTCCGGATGCCAATCGTCCGTGAAGATGTGCTCCGTCCATGCGCCTCTGGCAATATCCATCGTGTTTCGATACCACCGCCCGCCGATGACGACGTCGAGGGCGCCGTCTCGGTCGAGATCGGCCAAGTGCAAGCCTTCGCCATGCGGGCAATCGATGGCTCGGTAGTTCCATGCGTCCGGATTTTCCTGGCGCCAGAAATGTATCTTGTTTCCGGTTTTGTGCCCGAAGCCGGATTGGTCGCGCGCGACAATGTCCAGTTTCCCATCCCCATCCAGATCGGCCACTTCGATGTCGTGGGTTCGCAGAGAGCTGATCCGGTGAGCGTTCCAAGGTCCCTGGTGCGGATCTCCGGTTGGCCTTGGGTTCTCGTACCAAAACTCCGCACCGACGATTACGTCCAGGTCCCCATCTCTATCCACGTCTCCCACCTCGCCATCGACGGTGTGATAGCCTCCACCGGCGATTTCGGACCTCTTCCACTCCGGGGCGGCATACCAGACCAGGGGCCCATTTTGGCCGCCGACGATGATATCCGGCAGTTTGTCTCCATTGAGGTCGCCTACGGTCTTGACCCATGGATCTTTGGGACCGTGATCGTCCAAGGTCTGACGTTCGAAGCGGATCTCGGAGATTGGCGTCGCTGCCTGCTCGGCGGCGCTTTCACCCCTTGGTGCGGGTGCCAGAAGAGCGCAGACTGTCATCGTTGAAGTCAGCTTTAAGAGTTCATAAGCGACTCGGAAAGGAGATCGACCCCATATTGGGTCCATGCGCCGTAGCCGCCGACGTGAGGAGGCGGATCTCGATTGGAACCACGGAGTCCGCCTCGTTACCTCGGCGGCTCTGAAGCTGCGGTTCATGGAGAGTGTCGTTGATTCACTTTGGAACTTCTGCGGATGAGCAGAATGTTGATCAGAATTTGGGGACAAAAAAAGATTCATGGGCTGAATGATAATTCCCAATCGCCTCGCTGGTCCGCAAGGCTCGATGGTAGATTCGAAGGAGTTTCAGTTTTCCTCGAAGATTTGGCGCCAGGTTCAGATCGCGGGCGCCGTTGACTTCTTTGAGCGCGGGATCGAATCGTCCGAAGCCAAAAGCCCGTTCGCTTCCGCCGTCGCAGAGTTTGCCATCGATGACAAAACCGATGGCCTTCGGTCCGCCATCCACGATCGCCACCACGTGATGGTCGGTATTCGGTTTCAGGAGGTTGGCGTCGCAATCCCAAAAAGCCCCGCGCCAGCCATCCGAGATCTCGAGGCGAACTGTCCCGCGGTCGGTTGTGGTGAGCGCCAAGCCTTTGCCGCGTGTATCCCGGGCGTCCACGAGCACTTGGCCAGGAGACAGGTCGGTGAACCGCACGACCATCTCGACGGAAAGGCCGCCGCGTCCGTTCAGAGCTGGGGTGCGTTCGCGCGTGATCGGGCAAAGCGCAGGGAACTTCGGCGCGACTGCACTTGAGCCCGCCGCACAAGCGTCACCTGCAAGATTCAAGGCCAGACCGTTGGTGGCCACCGTGCGGTTGGAATCCTGAGTCCAAAGCCCGGCGAAAAGCTTGGCTGGCACTTCCAAGACGCGAGCTTCAGTCTTCTGCGTTGCGCAAATGTAGAATTGCCCTCCATCCTCCACCAGGTCGGGATAACTGCATCCCTCCAAACCGCCGTCCACGTAAGCAACAACCTCCGGCTGCGACCAGTGCAACCGTCCATCACGCACCACGCCTCCGCTCAGCCAGGCGATGTTTCGGCTTCCGGCATTCGGCCCGTTGTTGTAGGTGGTGGTGCCGTTGTTGTGATACCACAGTAGATACTGGCCGGTCTTGGTTTTCCAAATCTTGGCGCAGGCTCGCGGCTGCTTCATGATCCGGCCTCCGTGGCTGTAGCGGAGCGGCTCCGGCTTCTCCCAGTGACGGCCGCCATCGCGGCTGTAGGCGCACGCGGCGTGCCCCATCGTTGTGCGATAGACGGTGAAGAGTTCGTCGCCATCCAGGTGCACCACATCGTGCTCTTCTTGGACGGAGCCGAATTCCGGCGTGCGCACTCCGAAATCTCCCTCGGGTAGCATTTGCCATTGGCCGTTGCGCGCATCCGGTTCGGTCAGCAAATTGTCCGACCGGAAAAACCAACCTTCGCCCTCTTGCAGGAGGTATTTGCCCAGTTTCGTGAAGCCAAAGATGACCGTGTGGCCATAAACCGCCGGGGTGCCGATGGCCCAGAACATCTGTAGCTTCCCCTGCCAGTCGTTGTTGCGGTCGGCGCTGGTCAGGCGCATGGGCAATCGATAACGCTCGGACCAACTTCTGCCCCGATCATCCGAGTAGCGGTAGCAAAACCAGCCTTGCATGTCGTTGCGGATGGGCTGGCCGTTGGGCAGCGCGCGGGTTTTGTCTCCGTTGTAACAATAGAATGCGTAAATGCGATCGCTCGGCGTGATCAAGGCGAGCGCGTAGGAGGATTTCCTCTCCGGGTCGCGAGGCTCGACATCGACAAGTGGGGACCAATGCTTGCCTTTGTCCTGGCTAAATGTGGCGACGATGTGCTGGCCATCGCTTCCTTCGTGAGCCGGGCCGGTTGTCATGAGGCAAACCCAAGTGCCGTCCTTGGTCACGACGACGCGGGGCTGATCGCAGTAGTCCTCGTCCGGGATCAACCAGCCGTTGGCGAAGTTGCGAGGATCTGGAGTTTCGACTGGCTCGCTTGCGGCCGATGCATGATTCAAGATTGGCGAGCCACAAAGGACAGTGACCACCGCAGTAAGGAGCACGGAGTTCACAAAGGACATCCTCTCGCACTGCGCACTCTGATGGAAGCACAACTTGTTGCGGCTCTGTCCCAACTGTAAGGCCTTAATCTTGCCGGGCGTAGCGCAGATTTTCAATCTGCTGTGTCGCAGAATTGCATTCTGCGCATGCACCGATGGGCTGGGCATCCCAGACGGATTCGACGCCTGGCCGAGTGCAACTCGGCGATACAGCGCAACGCGGCACAGCCGCAACCAAAACGGCGCGCGGCCTTCCAGGTCGCAGCGGCTCCGAAAGCCCGAGGCGCCCGAAAATCTCCGAGCCTCGCCTTCCGTGTGCGGCCTCTGCGGCCTGGAAGGCCGCGCGCCGGAAAAATCGTCGCGGCTTGCGACGATTTCTGGCGATACTGATCGATTGAGAATCTGCGCAACGAATGAGGCGCTTCAAATCCGTGCGGGACCCACTACTCCCAACTCCAGATTCGCCTTTCAAGGATCTGGCCGATGCGATACGAGTACTGTGGCTAATGAACGCCCTCTGCCATAGCGCCCAAGTTGTTTCCATGCGGTGTCTGGTGGCTCATCCCGGCGCCGGCTTTGACTGGCACAGTCATCCGTTCGACGAATTCACCCTGGTGACCGACGACGACACGATTATCGGTTATCCTCCGGGGAAGGAGCCGATGCCGCAGAATACGCTTCTCTTGTATCACCGGGGCGAGAAGCACGGCGCCTGGTGCTCTCTCCGGCAAGCCCCCAGGTTCTGGGTCGTCCACTTCACCGTAGGCTCGGAATTCTACGAACAGACCGACCGGCTCAACGCCGCCAAATCCGGCGATCGCGTGTGGCGGCTCACGCCGGAGCAAGTGGCCGGCTTCAAATGGATGTTTCTGCAAATGCTGAATGAACGCCTCCACCGCCGCCGTCAGAGCCTCCAGGCCGAATCGGCCTGGATGCAGTTGTTGCTGCTCTCGGTGGATCGCTGGGCCAAAGACGAATCGGCGCCCAGCCTGACACCGGCCGGAATCAGCCCGGCGGTGATGAAACTCTGGCACCTGGTCAACGCTTCGGTCGGCAAGCCGGAAGAATTTGCCCGCGAGATTCACCTCATCCCGAACTATGATTCGCTGCGGCATGCCTTCCGGAAGGCGTTCGGATGTTCGCCTCGCGAGATGTTGCTCAGCCTCCGAATTCAACAAGCGAAGAATATGCTGCTGGAGACTTCCCGAAGCATCAAAGAAATCTCCCTTTGCCTGGGCTACCAGCGCCAGCACGAGTTCGCCCGCGCCTTTCACCAGCAAGTCGGAGTATCGCCAACCGAGTGGCGGGCCAACCCGATCCGTTCATCATTGACGGTCTGATGGCATCATTCCACCGCGGCGAAATAATATTCCAGGGGCGCTAAATACATCGGTAAGGCGCGCATTATAGTCATCGGCGTCGCCTGTGAAGGAACGCTCTAAACATCGGTCTAAGGAAATCCCCCTATGAAACAGCCCGCCGCCCAGCGCTATTTACTCCAAGCGCCACTTTGGTCTCTCGCTCTCACCCTCGCATTCGTCGCCCAAGCGGCGTCGCCACTTGTCTCCGACGATTTCAACGGCGCTTCGGTAAACTCCTCGCTCTGGACGACGGTGGATCCCGTCGGCGGCGGCACGTTCGAGATTGTTGGCGCGGGAACGGGAGACGCGCATCTCAGAATCACGGTCCCCGGCGGAAAGAACCACGATGCTTGGAATCCAAACGAAGCGTTGCGCGCGATGCAAACCGTGCCGAACGCGGACTTCGAAGTCGAGGCGAGATTCGACTCCCTGCCGGCCGTTCAATATCAGTTCGAAGGCATCCTGGTCGAAGACACTGCAGGCATCGACTTGCGGTTCGACGTCCTCCAGGATGGCAAACCGCAACTTCAGGCCTATGTCGGCAGGAACATCGGTTCCGCCTCCCCCGCGCAAGTCTCCCGGACGCCGATTGCCGATGTGGCCATTCCCTCGCAAGGCAACGCCGGCACCATTTATCTCCGAGTCAAACGGCAAGGCGACCACTGGAACTTCTTCACTTCGCCCGACGGCATGGCTTGGACCGAGGCGGCTTCCTTCGATCTGGCCATTGAGGTTTCTCAGGCGGGGCTCTTCGCCGGCAATTATCAAGCCGCCGGCAATCCGCCGGAGTTTCCAGTCGAAGTCGATTATTTCTCCAATTCCGCGGCGCCGCTCACAAGCGAAGACGGCAAAGTCGTGAATCGGCTGCCGTCGATCTCAGTCATCGCGCCCGCGGCCAACGCCGCTTTCACGGCGCCGGCCAACATGACGATCACCGTGAGCGCTTCCGACCCGGACGGGACGATCAGCAAAGTGGAGTTCTACTCCGCGAAGAAACTCATCGGCACTGCGGATGCAAGCCCCTTCAGTTTCACTTGGAGCAACGTTGCCGCGGGAAGTTATTCCTTGACGGCCAAAGCCACGGACAATTCCGGAGGCATCAGCACCTCCACGCCGGTCATGGTCGCGGTGAATCCGGCCGCCGGCGGAGCGCCGACCTACACGGGGCTCGCGATGTGGTTGAAGGCCGACGCCGGGCTGACGATGAACGGCTCGACGGTTTCGCAGTGGGGCGACCAATCCGGGCAAGATCGGAATGCCAGCCAGGCTGCCGCCGCCAGCCAACCGGCGCTCGTGACGACCGATCAAGGAACACCAGGCCTGCGTTTCGACGGCGTCAACGATTTCCTGACGTTTAATCTTCCGGTGAACGGACTCGAAGGCATGACTCTCTTTCTTGTCTCCAACAACCGCGCCGACAAGACGGGAACGGGCCCCAACAATGCGGCCCTCTTCTGGAATGAGACGGCGTCTTGGGGCACGATCTATCTGGCGCCTTTCCAGTCACGCGTCAATTTCCGGTTCGGAACCAAGCAAACGGGCAATCAGCCGACCTTCGCCCGGCCGGCGTCCATCGGAACGGATTACTCCGTCACCGTGGCCTTGAAGGATGGGACGACCGATGCCTTGTTCGTCAATGGCGAGTCCGTTTGGTCGGACGCGTTTCGAGCCACGCCAATTGCAGGCTGCCGTGAGGTCGGCAACATCGCTCGAGGTTACAACGACAACACCTACTTCCCCGGTGACATTTTGGAGGTGCTGATTTACACGCGGGCGCTGACCGATGCCGAGCGCCAGGCTGTGGAACAATACCTCCAGAAGAAATACCTTTCGAACAAATTGCCGGCGGTCGCGATCTCAAGTCCGGCCGCCAATGCCACGTTCACGGCGCCGGCGAACATCACCCTGACCGCCGACGCTTCCGACAGCGACGGGTCGATCAGCAAAGTCGAATTCTTCTCGCGCGGCACGGCCATCGGCACGGCGACGACCAGTCCGTATCGCGTCACGTGGAGCAATGTCGCCCCTGGCAGTTACACATTGACGGCGAAGGCGACCGACAACAACGGAGCGTTCAGAGTTTCGTCGCCCGTTTCCGTGGCCGTCAACTCCGGCACCGGCGCAGGTCCCACCTATTCTGGACTGGCCCTTTGGCTGAAGGCGGACGCGGGGCTGACACTGAACGGCTCGACCGTCTCGGCTTGGGCCGACCAATCCGGCCAAGGCCGAAACGCCACCCAAACCAGCGCCGCGAGCCAGCCGGCTCTGGTGACCACCGAGATCGGAAGACCGGGCCTGAAGTTCGATGGCACCAACGATTTCATGACCTTCGACATGGGCGTGAACGACTTGACCGGGATGACTTTGATCCTGGTCAGCAACAGCCGGCAAGCAACCGGCGGCGGGAGCAGTCAGGCCGGGAACGCGGCCATTTTCTGGAACGAGACTGTGTCCTGGGGAACGGTTTATCTGAGTCCGTATCAGGAGCAGATCAATTGGCGCTTTGGCACGACCCAAGTCAATAACCGCCAAATCTACGCGTGGCCGAGCCCCGTCGGCACGGCTTACTCCATCCTCGCCGCTGTCAAAGACGGCACGACCGATTCGCTGTTCGTCAACGGCGAGTTGGCGGACAGCCAAGGAGACAAACTGGAAGCGATTGCGGGCTGCCGGGACGTTGGCAACTTGGGGAGGGGCTACAACGACAATACCTATTGGGCGGGCGACATTCTTGAGGCATTGGTGTACACGCGTGCGCTGTCGGACACCGAGCGTCGAGCCATCGAGCTGTATCTGAAGGAGAAGTATTTCGGCAACTTGCCGCCCGTGGTCAGCATCAACCAACCGGCCAACAACGCGGCGTTCTCCCCCGGCACGAGTATCGCTCTCTCCGCCCAAGCCACGGACAGCGATGGAACCATCAGCAAGGTCGAGTTCTTCGCTGGCAGCACACTCGTTGGAACCGCGACGGCGAGCCCGTTCACTGTGAACTGGAGCAACGCCCCTGCTGGCACTCACAGCCTCACCGCCAAAGCCACCGACAACACGGGAGCCAGCCAGACTTCGGCGCCCGTCACAGTGGTGGTCGGCGTCGTCACCGTGCAACCGGTGTCGGATGATTTCAATAATCCGGCACTGAACACTTCGGTGTGGACTTCGGTGGACCCGGCGGGCGGCGGGAAGTTTGAGAATGTCGGTGCCGGCACGGGCGACGCCCATTTGAGAATTACCGTGCCGGGAGGACGGAGCCACGATGCCTGGAATCCGAACGAGTCACTCCGTTTGCTGCAAACCGTTCCGGACCGGGACTTCGAGGTGCTGGCGAAGTTCGATTCGCTGCCGGCCGTTCAGTATCAATTCGAAGGAATCCTGGTCGAGGATGCGGCGGGCTCTGCGTTGCGTTTCGATGTGCTGCAAGATGGCACGCCGCAATTGCAAGCCTTCGTCGGCCGAGGCATTGGGTCGGCATCGCCCGCGCAGGTCTCGCGCGCGGCGATTGCGGAGGTTCCGATTCCGGCCAGCGGGAATGCGGGCACAATCTATGTTCGCGTCAAGCGGGAGGGCCAGCAATGGGCATTCTCCACTTCGCCGGATGGGAACACCTGGACGCAAAAGGCCTCCTTTGCGCAGGCGATCACGGTCGCCCGGGTCGGAGTGTTTGCCGGGAACTACAAAGCGGACGGCAATCCGCCGGTGTTTGCGGTCGATGTCGATTACTTCTTCAATACAGCGGGACCCATTGCGTCGGAAGACGGCGCGAGCGCAGCGGTGGCGTTGAGCGTGGCGAGAACTGGCGCTGCCGCCGTAATCTCCTGGCCACAATCAGCGTCTGGGTTTAAGCTCCAAGTGACGGATACGCTGAGCGCGCCCAACTGGACGGACGTAGCCGACCCACCTGTGGTCGTGGGTGGCAACAATACCGTCACCATTGCCGCCAGCGGCGGCGCGAAATTCTACCGCCTGAAAAAATGAAGACTCTGTCACCCATGTCTGTCCCAAGCAAGGCCTTCACTTTGATCGAACTCCTGGTTGTCATCGCCATCATCGCCATCCTCGCCGGCATGTTGTTGCCCGCGCTGGCCAAGGCCAAAGCCAAAGCGCAGGGCGTCTATTGCATGAACAACCTCCGCCAGCTCAACCTCGCTTGGATCGGTTACGCCGACGACAATCAAGGCGTGCTCCCTCCCAACCATCAATACGGCACCGATTTGTCGGGCAAGAAAGGATCGGGCTGGGTCGATGGCTGGATGGACTTCAGCGCCAGCAATACCGACAACACCAACACGGCGCTGTTGCTCGCCTCACGCCTCGGCCCCTACACGCAAAGTCCGGGAATCTATAAGTGTCCGGCGGACCGAAGTTCGGTCACCATCGGCGGCATGGCCTATCAGCGCGTGCGCAGTGTGGCCATGAACACCTACCTCGGCGGCGATGGGCGTTGGAACAATGCCGCGTATCGCGAGATGCACAAAATGAGCGAGATCACCGAACCCCCGCCCGCCAAACAATGGGTGATCATCGACGAGCGAGAGGACAGCATTAACGACGCATTCTTTGCCGTGGGCATGGAAATGCCCACACGCTTGGTGGATTGGCCCGCCAGCTACCACAGCAACGCCGGCGGACTTTCCTTCGCCGACGGTCATGCGGAGATTCGCAAATGGATGGACCCGCGCACGCGGCCCGTTTTGAAAAAAGGTCAGTCGTTGTCTTACAACGTCTCCACTCCGAACAACCCCGACGTGCTCTGGCTCCAGGAGCGAACGACTTCGAAGAAGTAGTCTTCCAGCCTCGGAGCGCTGGTCTCCGATCCGGCGCGATGCTTTGTTTACTGAGCTTCGCGCCGGGTCGGAGACGGGCGCTCCGGTTCAAGGGCATACATAGCGCCTCTGAACCCACCCCTGCACCCCTCCCAAGAGGGGAACGGAGAGTGGCGGCGCGCAACGCAGCTCCCCTCCTGGGAGGGGGCGGGGGCACTGCTGTTGAATTAAGAATGAATTCAATTCTATCCCGATCAGGCCTTGCTCTTACTCTTACTCCTAGAGCATTGCTGACTCGCAGGTCTTTCTCCTTGTCCCGCTGATCCTCCAAAATTATCCTACGATCGGTCGTGAATAAGCGGCATCCAATCAATCCCCTCGAGACCATCCCGGAGCGGATACTCGCGAATCTGAATGCGCACGGCCAACGGGTCTTGCTTCGTCTCCTGACTCGAGAGGGCCGTGTCGAAGCTTTCAGTTACGCCCAGGTGGTGGACCGCGCCTCGGAATGGACCGCCTTGTACTTGGATCGAGGATTGAAAGCCAGTTCGCGTGTCGTGATCCTGCTTCAACATTCGTTGGACCTGTATGCCGCCTACCTCGGAGCCTTGTTGGGAGGAATGGTTCCGGTCATGTTCGCTTTCCCCTCCCCGAAATTTTCCGAGGAAGAATATTTCAAAACCTTCCCGGAGCTCATCAAAAACGCGACGCCCGAATTGATCGTCTCTTTTGCCGAGCTACGGAACAAATTAGCGGCAAATCTCTCCGGGAAGGTCGCGGTTTGCGTTCCGTCCGATGTCGCCGGTGTTCGTCCGGTCCTGATTCCGGTCGGTTGTTCAGCGGACCAAACGGCGTTTCTGCAGTATTCATCAGGCACAACCGGCTTGAAGAAAGGGGTCGCGATCTCGCATCGCGCCTTGCTCTGGCAGATCGACCAATATGCCGCTGCCATCGACCTTCAGGCCGACGATGTGATTGTGAGCTGGCTGCCGTTGTACCATGACATGGGGCTGATTTGCTGTTTCTTTCTGCCGGTGCTGACCGGAACCCCTTTGGTGGCGATGTCACCCTTTGACTGGGTGAGCCGCCCCGTGATGTTGCTGCGCGCTCTGACGGACTACGCCGGCACCTTGTGCTGGCTCCCGAACTTCGCCTACAATTTCATGGCCAAGAATGTTTCCGATCGGGATTTGGAGGGTATCAACCTTGAATCGGTGCGCGGTTTGGTCAACTGTTCCGAGCCGATCCTGACCGAGAGCCATCGCGTCTTTTTGAAACGGTTTACCCCATGCGGCCTGAAGCCGGAAGCGTTGGCCGGCTCGTACGCCATGGCTGAAAACACATTCGCGGTCACGTCGGGAGGCTTTGGACACCCGTTGAGGTACGATTGCATCGATCAATCAAAACTGGCCTCGTCCTTCGAAGCGGCACCCGTCCCGCCCATTCATCCAAAGGCGCAACTCATGGTGTGTTCGGGTCGAATTCTTCCGGAAACGGCGGTCGAAATCGTTTCGAAAACCGGCGAAGTGCTGCCCGATCGGTACATCGGCGAAATCGTCGTCCAGTCGCCTTGCCTGTTTCAGGAGTACTACCGGAACCCCGAGGCGACGGCTCTCTCTGTTCACGGCGGAAAATTCCGTACGGGCGATTTGGGATATCTGGCGGACGGCCACCTCTTTGTCACCGGGCGCAAGAAGGACCTCATTATCATTGCCGGAAAAAACCTGTACCCGCAGGACATCGAGGCCGTGGTCAACGAAGTGGAAGGCGTCGTCCACGGTCGCTGTGTGGCTTTCGGCCTGGCCAACGCCGAAAAGGGGACGGAGGAACTGATCATTTTGGCGGAGACGAAGCAAACAGACGCGCAGATCCGCGCCGCGATCGAGCAGGAGATTTATGAACGCGTGGCGAGTCAAACGGAGACCGTGCCGGGCGACATTCGCTTGGTGGACCATATGTGGCTCTTGAAGTCGTCCTCAGGAAAAATCGCCAGATCCGGCAATCGGCAGCGTTATCTCGAAGTATTGCGGGATCAGCCTGCCTCACGAATCTCCGCCGCCCCGCTCGAACCTCCTGCGTCCCCGGCAACGAAGCCCGCGGCCCCGTCCCCAATCACCGATAAAGCAACCCGTGTTCTTGCGTGCGTCAACCAGGTGCTGGAGAAAAAGAACCTCGCCCGAGGACGGCGTTTTGAGCTGCATGACCCCCTGATCACCTCGGGATTGATTGATTCGTTGACGCTGGTTTCTCTGGTCATGGAGATTGAATCGGAATTCGGCATCACCATCCCGCCATCCAGTCTTGAGGTGAGCCATTTCAACACCGGACGCAAGATCGTCACGATGATCGAGCATCTCCTCTCGGCCAAGGACAACTCCCAATTGCTCGTCGAAAATCGCGTCGTCCAATATGACGATCGCGACAAGGCTTGTTTCAAATTTCAGGAGTATCCCCAGGCGGTCGATCTGTTGATCCTTGGCTCCTCCAAAGCCAAATATCTGTCGCCGGCCACGGCCCGAGAATTGGGGTACACCGCGTTTAATTTTTGGGTCAACAGCAGTCGGGCGGAAGACTGGTACTGCATCACCCGGTTTGTGCTCGACCACAACAAGGGAAGGCTCAAGGCCATCGTGTTGAGTGTCGATATCGAGGCGTTTTCGAATGCCGAGGGAATCGATATCCGGCTCAGAGAGTCCAGTCAGTTGACGCCCTATCTGGACGAGAAAGGCCGCGACGGTGGAATCGGTGGAATCGATCTGGCTCAAAAAGAGATTCCCGCCGACGGGGAGGATCTCAACCGCTTTCAGAGCCTCCTGCTCCAATACAAGAAAGGAATGGCCGATCGAGATTGGCTGAACGAAGCCGCGATTCCTGCGGCCGTGGCTTACCGGGTGTTTGTGCCAGACGAATCTGCGAGCCATGAACCGCCGCTCGAAATCAAGGATCCGCATGACCGCGATGCCGCCTACACCCTCCGCATGAAGGGATTCACCCAATTGAGCCCTGGGCGAGGGATGTATTTCGACAGGCTCTCCAGGCTTTGTGTGAAGAACCAGGTGACCTTGGCCTGCTGCATTTCCCCGTTGCATCCGGAATTGGACCACTTCCTATCAACCCACACGAGCTACGGCCGGCGCCTGAGCGAGTTTCGGGGCTGGGCTACGAGCGTTCGTCACCCTTTTTTTCGTTTTTTTGACACGCCGACGCCGGCCGTTTTCAGCGGGTACGTGAATGATTTTGAAAACGCAGCCCACATGGGACCGGCGAATTCCAAACTCCTGTTGCGGCACATTCTCTCCCAGCTCCGTTAGTTGGCGCCGAGATGAGCCATGGATGAGACATTGGAATGAACGACACGCAGAACGCTTGTAGTCCCGCCTTTAGGCGGCGCGGACTAAAGCCGGGACTACGAACGCCGAGTTGTCGTCCATCCCGCGGTTTCCACAATAATTGCGTGAAAGCCTTGTTCGAATTGCCCCACACCCGTCCGACGGACGCCCTCTCCCCATCGGATGGAGAGAGGGATGGGGTGAGGGGCATTCCTCTCTCCATGAACCCGGTAGGGCTGGCCTGCAGGTCAGCCCCACCGGGTTCATGGTCGCAATGCGCGCCAATTTTGGCTTGGAGGCTTTCCATGAGCCGAGGGTTCGTAGTCGCCGAAGCAACGAAGCGAACACTGTGGTTAAAACCGAAAGCCCTGGCAATAGCGGCAACGGTGCTCCTGCTCCAAGGCGCTTGGCGCAATCAGGTGCGGGCCGACGATCGCGTCGTTTATGCGCCTGACGTGGTGGCCGTGGATCGCATCTTCCTGATTGCGCTGAAGGTGCCGACGGGCACTCTCAATATCAACGTGGCGACCCCCGACGCCGTCGCGATGTTTGACCATTCCCTCCCGCCGGCCGACAAGGAAGTCCGCCGGTTTTTTTTCCGCGCGTTGAAGCCGTCGCCGCGCGCCGAGATTCGATTCACCCTTCCAGCGCCCGGCAACGCGCCCCTCTCAGCCCTCAACCCTCAACCCTCAACCGTTGCTGTGCCCGTGGAAATCTGGTCGTTTGAGGATTTGCGGAAATTTCGCGCGCTGAAAGGAGTCCAACTTCCGCGCCGCTGGCCGCTCGGCAAATCGCTGCCGGAATTGAAAGAAAAACAAACTTTCCCGACCGGCGCGGAGGCCAAGGCCGGCCGAGGCGGCGGCGGGTGGCTGGACGTGCCGGACGAAGCGATTTGGGCGATGCAACCGGACAGCACCATCCCGCGATGGCATTGGGTCAACATTCAGTTGGGCTGCCCCGTGCATGGCGCGGAAATCTACAAAGTGCGCCCTTACTATCCGTGGATTCATGACGGCTCGCTCCCGTGGCGGTGGAAGATCAAGTGCCCCATCGGCGGCGAGGAGTATCCGTCGAACGATTTCGCCAAAGGCGACATGACGAGCGGCGAGTTTCCCGACGATGGCATGGGCGGCGGGTTTGTGCGCGATGGGAAACACTACGGTTTCATCGCCGAGATCGCGCAGTTCTACGCCCGCAGGATGATGAGCGTCGCGCCGGAGTGCGCCGGCAGTTACGTGCGCACGGGCGACATTCGGTACGCGCACAAGGCGCTCGTGGCCTTGTGCCGTCTAGCCGTGGAGTACGCTTACTTGGCGACGATGACCCAGCATCGGCACCGCAACACGGTTGGGCAAGTCGAACGGTTTGGCCAAGGCCGCTTCGACGAAGGACCGTTCCTGAGCCGGAGCGGCTTTACCACCTATCCAATCGAACAACCGGGCCAGCAGGTCAACCACTCCTTGGCTTACGACCAAATTTTCCCGGCGATCGAGCAAGACTCCGAGATTCTCCCGTTCCTGCAAAAACAAGGCTATCCCGTCACCCGCCACGAAGACGTGCGGCGGTTCATCGAGGAGAATCTCTTCGCAGTCTGGATGCAGGGAGCGATGGACGGCGCTACCAGCTCGAACGAACCTTACCACCAGTGGGGCCTCGTCAAAATGGCCGAGGTGCTCAACTACCGAAATGGCGGCGATTTCATGGACTGGCTCTACGACGACAGCGGCGGCAAGATGCGCGTCTTCATGCCGAACACATTCTTCCGCGATGGCGCTCCTTACGAGTCCACGGGCGGCTACAACGGCATGCACGTGTCTGCCCTCGGGCCGATCGTCGAGGCGGTCGAGCATCTGCGCCAGATGCGGCCTGAGGCGTATCCGGACGACAAATATCCGTCGTTGAGCAAAAGCCGGCGCTATCATCACATCTTCGACTTTGCGATAGACACGGTCACCATCGATCGCGCCTTCCCGAACATTGGGGACACCGGCAGCTTCCCGGCCTACCAGAAGCGCGGCAGGATCACCTGGCAGAACGGCGGGCCAGAAGCCTTCGAACATGCCTATCGGCTATTTCGGGACCCGAAGTTCGCCTGGGCGCTGGCCAACCATCCCGGCTGGGAGCCCTCCGCCGGCTTCGGCTTCACGCGCGAGGAAATTCAACGCGAGGCCGCCCAGTGGCCAACCGGCTGGAACGACCACAGCTCGTTGCACGACGGCTACGGCATCGCCATCCTGCGCAGCGGCCAAGGCGACGACAAACGGGCGCTCTGGATGAATTACGGCCACAATCGCGGCCACAGCCAGGACGACACCCTCGACATCGGACTGGACGCTTTTCAGGGAACGCTGCTGTCGCACATGGGCTACCCGCGCAATTGGGGCTATTGGGAATACGCGTGGACCAGCCACCACCTGGCGCGCATTTTCCCTTATCAGACGATGACCGCACAGGCACGATTGTTCGCTGATGCCGGTCCAATCCATGTGGCCGAAGCGCGGGCCACAGCGATGAACGAGCCGGAGAATCACTGGCAGCAACGGCTGATGGCTTTGATCGATGCCGGCTCGGACGGTTTTTACGTCGCGGACTTTTATCGGATCGCCGGCGGGAAAGAACATTGGTGGGCGTTTCACGCGCAGGAAGGAGACTTTACCATCGGTGGAATCAATCTGGCCAGCCAAGCCGGCGGCACCCTCGCGGGCGCGGGCGTTCCCTACGGCGACGTGAATTGGCTGAAGGCCAACGGCTGCACGTATGGCGTCTATGGCTGGCGGGGCGTGATGTTTCCGTTCGCTCATTTGTACAAGGTCGAGCGCGGCAAGGCCGAAAGCACCTGGTGGGCGGACTGGAAATTGAAGAGCGGCGACGGTCTGCACCTCCGCCTGACGGTTCTGGATTCCAGTGGCAGCGAGATCAACATCTGCGACGGCACTTCGCCCGCGGGTGGCAAACCTTACGAAATGAAATGGATCATGCTCCACAATCAAGGCTCCAAGAACGCTTCAGTGAACTCCACGATGCCTCGTAGCGGCCGAGGTGACGAGGCTCAGTCTTCCAAGTCCGAAATCCGAAATCCGAAATCCGAAATTGGTCAGAGCCTCCCCACGTCGGCTGCTACCCTTGAAACACAGGTCGTCAGCATCCTCGAACCCTACAAGAACGAACCGATTATCCGCGAAGCGCGACCCTTGAAACTGTCGGGACAAGATGGGGCCGGCCCCAAGGCCGCCGGCTGCGTAATTCGCCTTGCCGACCGCACGGACGTCCTCCTGACCTCCGGAGATCCGACTGATCGAATCTTGGCAGAAATTCCTGTACGCGGCGCGACCAGCCCGTTGAAATTCTCAGGCCGATTCGGGTTCTTCTCGGAACAAGACGGCGTGCCGGTGGCGATTTCGCTGGTCGGCGGCACAACGCTGGCCAATGGCCAATTCGGCGTCACGCTGGAACATCCCGAATACCGCGCCAAAATCATCAAGGTAGATCGCGCCACCGAGACCGTCACAGTGTCCCCAAGCCCTCCGAAGCCTGACGCTTTGGTTGGCGCCTGCATCTTCATCACTAGCCCGGATCGACGCAGCGCCTACAAAGTGGTCGATGCGCGTCCAGTCAACGGCCATCTCGAGCTACGGCTGGACCTTGATTCACGCATCGGCACGGGGCGCGTGACCGGCGTGGAAGATTATGCCGTGAAGACTTCGACGCCGTTTGTGCTCCAAGGCTTCAGGCACTATCTCGGCGCGCGCTTGGTCAACGCCGACCGAACCGCCGAATATCGGCTCACGGAAATTTCCAGCGGTCGAGCGGCTCAGATTGACAAGGCACTTCATCCAAGCGCCAAGGCCGCCAGACTGGCCGAAGAATTTGCCAATGATTCGTGGTTCGACGTGTATGACTACGGCATCGGAGACGAACTTTCTTGGCCCTACGCGGTCAGCGTCGTGCGTCTCGAACGCAACCGCTACCGAGTCACGGCGCCCGTGGCGGTGAAGGTCACACTCCCGAGAGGCAGCTCCGTCGAGAACGTCTCGCCGGCTGTTATCCCGAATACCCGGCCGTGAAAGTTGGCGATCCGCTATCACGGGGCGGATCTCTGCATATGACAAGGCGCGCTTGCGCAAGTTCGCTTTTCACCAATTTAGAACGGTGATCCCGGTGTCGGCGCCGACCAACCGGCATCCGTGCCGCGATCACGGTTTTCCGGGAACTATTGCTTACTCTTGACTCTTAGAATGAAGGAGACAAAGCTAAACACATGACCGCGACCGCTGAGAAGTTGCGAGCCGAGTTATCCACACTCAGCACTGCTGAGCGCGCGGAGTTGGCCCATTTTCTGATTCAGTCCCTTGACGATGGATCGGATCCCGATGCACAGAGCGCTTGGGACGCCGAATTGCAGCGACGAGCTGAGGAAATCAGCAGCGGACGCGCCATCGGCGAACCCGCGGACAAGGTCTTCTCCGAACTGCGCACGAAATACTCGTGAAGCCCGTTGTGATCCACAACGAGTTGCCGAACTGTATTTGGATCGCAGCCATTGCGCATAGCGGTCGTCGTCCCGACTACTGGATACGGCGGAAATGGGAGTTTTAGTAAGGTTGGCAAGTTGAATGAGGCGACTGGCCAACTTTTTTGGCTTTGCGCCACCCACCGAAGAGTCCTCCAGATGGCGAGGCCGCCATCAGAACGGGAGACGGCCAAGCGTCGGCTGTCCTGACTCCACACCAGCCAAGGGACTGTGCCTCTCTGTTCCGGTAGTGAACAGAGCAGTCAGCCCGTCGAAGGGACATCTCGTTCCCGAGCGGTGCATCCCGAAGTTGTCGGTCGTCGTAGCGCAGCCGTCCTCGGCTGCGAGTTCGAGCGGCGTCTCGCCGCCGGGCCGCGTCCGAGCGGGACGCTCGGCGAACTCGCAGGCGAGACGCCTGCGCTACCG